>CAYPFC010000107.1:7270-9746 GCA_964409815.1 uncultured Pseudobdellovibrionaceae bacterium | reverse complement strand
ATCACGCGGCGGTTCTGCTGAAGCAGGAGCACCGAGAACACGAGATTGCGGATCGGATTCTCGGGCAGGCTCATGAATCCGCAGCGTTCCTCGATCGTAGAGGGGTGCGAGGTCATGCCCGAAAGAATTCGTTTGCACGAAGGCTTGGTGCTTGTGCGCGCGAGGCGCTTGGCGCGATCGAGCGCGTTCAGGTTCACTTCGTCGATCGCGGACTTCGTGAGCTGCCCGATGCCGACGTCGGTCGCGCGGCCCACGGCATTCAGGTGCAGGGCGGATTCCAGGTTGAACGACGCAAAGGCAAGTTTGGCGTCGTAGCCCAGGCAATCCGTGACGTCGAGGAATGTCCGGTGAATCACATTCACGTATTTTTGAGAAACGCAGGGACGGATCTGATCGCGCTGGGGCGTCCCGTGCGGCGTCGCGCAGAAGCCGTAGTATCCCGTCGGTGCGAGCGTCAGGTGCGCGGTCTCGATGCACGTTTCGGGCATGGAGGTCAGGGTGGTCGCCTTGATCGCCGGCAAAAGGTGCTCCATGTAGCTGTTTTCGGGAGTGCAGGTCTCGTAGGCGGAGGCGTGGAACGCGAACGTGAAAAGCAAAGCCGCGAAAATCGGTTTCATAGAATCTCCCCTGGTCTATTGGCTATAGGGGAAGTCTACTTTCGGCGGATATAAGTGAGGAATGAAAAGGGCACGGGGTCGGTGCGATCACGACGTTCGGCCAGCTCGAACTTCTTCTCGTCGATCCGGGGGTACTTGATGTCGCCCGGGAAATCGCGGTGGATGCGGGTGAGATAAATCACGTCGACCATGTCCATCGATTCTTTGAAGATCTCGCCACCGCCGATGATGAAGATCTCGTCTCCGTACTTCGACACTTGTCCGCGGCAATGCTCGATCGCGGATTTCAGATCGGGCATGACGACGACATTCGGCGCGCTCGCCGGATAATCCTTCTGTCTCGTCACGACGACGTTCAACCGATGCGGCAACGGGTGGCCGACCGATTCGAAGGTCTTGCGTCCCATGATCAGCGCTTTGCCTTTCGTCTTTTCCCTGAAGAACTTCATATCCTCGGGGATATCCCACGGCAGAGTGTTGTTTACGCCGATCACATCGTTGGTCGAAACCGCGACGATGTGGGACAAAATCATATCGCGACCTCGCCCTTGATCGCCGGATGCGGATCGTAACCGATGAGTTCGAAATCTTCGAACGTGAACGCGAAGATGTCTTTCACCTTCGGATTGATCTTCATGATCGGCAGCGGCTTCGGATCGCGCGTGAGTTGCAAGCGCGCTTGATCGAGGTGATTGCGGTACAGATGCGCGTCCCCGAGCGTGTGGATGAATTCTCCCGCTTGATAGCCGGTCACTTGCGCCATCATCATCGTGAAGAGCGCGTAGGACGCGATGTTGAACGGTACGCCCAAGAACACGTCCGCGCTTCGCTGATACAGCTGGCACGAGAGTTTTCCCTTGGCGACGTAGAACTGGAAGAACGCGTGACATGGAGGCAGCGCCATCTGCTCGATCTCGCCCGGATTGTACGCGACGACCATGTGGCGACGCGAGTTCGGGTTGGTCTTCAGGCCCGTCACGAGCTGCGCGATTTGGTCGAGCTCGCTGCCGTCGGGTCTGCGCCAGTGTCTCCACTGCGCGCCGTAGACGCGACCCAGATTACCGTCCTTGTCGGCCCATTCGTTCCAAATGCTGACTTTGTTATCGGTCAGATATTTGGTGTTCGTGTCGCCTTTGAGGAACCAGAGCAATTCGTGAATGATCGATTTCAGATGCACTTTCTTCGTGGTCACGAGAGGGAAACCCTCCGAAAGATCGAAGCGCATTTGGTGACCGAAGACGGAAAGCGTGCCGGTGCCGGTGCGGTCTTCCTTGTCGGCGCCGTTAACTAAAATGTGTTGAACGAGATCGAGATAGGCCTTCATGGGATACCCCTTCCAATGACCCTATTAGTCCTATCGCGAAAGGGCGGGAGGGGAAAGGCTAGGCGGAGCGTTTGTCCTCTGCGGCGAGAACCGGGGCATCCAGGAGCTTCAGGATAAAGGTGAAATTATCTGCATGGATGGGCTTCTCGAAGCAGTCCGTCGCGCCTGCGCCCTTTAATTCGGCTTTGAGGTCACGGGCCGAGGGCAAATGCGACATCGTGAAGATCAGGCCCTGGGGGCCGAGCTGTTGGCGGAGGCGGCGCACGAACGAGGCGCTTTCCATTTGGCCGGGAACGATGTCGACCAAAACGCCGCCCACTTGCGGGAGCGATTTGATCTTCTGGAAGCCTTCGTCATAGTCGGCGAACGCTTCCACCTTAAAGCCCAGTAAGTGGAATTTTTCCTGTAGAGTGCGGCGGTAATTCATCTGCCGGTCGAGAATGAAGACCGGCCCGCGGGTGGAGCGCTCGCGCTCTTTCCACGGATTTTGTTTAGGTTTCGGGAACGAAAGAATAAATTCGGTCCCGAGCCCTTC
>CAYPFC010000107.1:0-7260 GCA_964409815.1 uncultured Pseudobdellovibrionaceae bacterium | reverse complement strand
TTGAGGGAAAAAAATGGGTTCATGATTTGCGACTGGACATTTTCGGGAATGATCGGCCCGTTATTCCACACTTTGATTTGTTGCCATTTGTTTCCGACTTCTTCGAAACTGATTCGGACGCGGCGATTTTCGGGCAGTCGCTGAAGCGCGGTGAACGCGTTCGACAGCACGTTGAGCACCATTTGCTCGACTTGAACGACGTCGCATTTGATCGGCATGGGTGCCGAGAAATCGAATTCCATCTGAATGTCGAGGTCCGCGGCCTGCACTTTCAGGAAGTCGACGGCGTTCAGCGCGACCTCGGCCAAATCGACAACGTGCAGGCGCAGCTTTTGGTTGCGCGACATGCGGTTCATCTTGTTGATGATGCGGCTCATGCGCTGGCACGCCTTCACGATCTCCATGATTTGCAGGCGCATGTCCTCTTTCGGAGGATTGGGCTGCGCGAGAAGCATCTCGATATTTTCCGCGAAGCCCTGTGCGATCATCAACGGATTGTTGATCTCGTGGGCCACGGATGCCGCCATACGGCCCATTTCCGCGAGCCGCGTGAGTTGCATGTATTCTTGCAGGTGCGCCGGGATCTCGTCGTGTAGGAGCGAGATCTTAGGACGCTTGCCTTTGGATTTCATCCTCATCTCCGAGCTTGAGCTTGATCATATTCATAAGGTCGTGGTGGCGAACGGGCTTGACCAGTACATCTTGGATGCCCATTTGTGCCGCCGCGATGATCTTTTCGCGCTCGGGGAAACCGGTAAGGATGACCAACGGGGTCTCGATTCCGCTGTCTTTCATAAAGCGGATGACGTCGATTCCCGTTTTTGACGGCATTTTCAGATCGCAGAGGATCAGGTCAAATTTCTTTCCCGATTGGAAGATTTGGATAGCGTGGCTGCCGGAAGCGGCGAGCGTCACGTTGAAGCCGGATTGAAACAGCTTCGTTTGGAGCATGAAGCGCATCGATTCATCGTCGTCGATGACTAAGATGTGAGGCTTCGGAGGCATTCCCTTCATTTTGATTCCCTTCAGTTACGTACCGCATGAACAGTCGTATATTCTTATCGGCAATCATTTCAGGACCTTAAGCTAGGATTTCTGAACCATGCCAAGTAGCGTCAAAACAAGTCAAGAATTCTTGAATTCTCATCTTGGGACGTACGTTTCCGAGGCGAGATTGACCCCTTTGTACGAGAACGATACCAACAGTAGATGGATGTTCGCGATCCCATACACGGAAACCTCCCTCTTTTAGACGCGGAAGTCGCCGTCCTCGATTCAAAGGCTTACCAGCGCTTGCGCGCGATTAAACAACTTGGGTTTTCTGAGTTCAGTTTTCCGGGCGCGACACACAACCGTTATTTACATTCCCTGGGCGTCTCGCATTTGGCCGGGGTCGCGTTCGACAATATCTTCGCGAAATTTCAGTTCTCCTCCGCGCAAACGCGCGCGCGACTTCGTCAGACGTTACGACTCGCGGCTTTGCTTCACGATATCGGTCACGGCCCCTTGTCGCACGCCTCGGAAGAGGTGATGCCGCCATTGAAGGATTTGAACGTCGGCGTCTATTCGCGGAGGGCGAGGCCGACGACGGCGGTTCAGGCGAATCACGAGGATTACACGATCAAGTTCGTCACCGACTCGTCGCTGACGTCCGTGCTGAAGGCGAATTTCAGCGACATCGATCCGTTTCATATTGCCTGTTTGATCGATAAGACGCTCGTGCTTGAGGACGACTTCTTTAAGGAGGGCGGCTTCGACTTCCGCACGATCCTTTCGCAGATCGTGTCGAGCGAGATGGACGTCGACCGCATGGACTACCTCGAGCGCGACGCCTATTTCTGCGGGACGAATTACGGGAAGGTGGAGCTCAATTGGCTGTTGAGCAACCTGACCTATCACGCGAAGGACGAGCACCTGCACTTGGCGCTGAACCGCCGCGCCCTATACACGTTCGACGACTTTCTTCTCGCGCGCCACCACATGCACTTGATGGTTTATTTCCACCACAAGAGCATCATTTACGAAGAGCTTGTGTACCGATATTTCCGCTCTCCCGATTCCACCTTCAAGGTGCCTTCGGACATCGAAGAGTACGTGCGTTGCACGGACTACGCTCTCTGGAATCACCTCGGAAAAGTCGACAACCCGTGGGCGCGCCGAATGGTGGAGCGCCGCCCGTACCGCATGCTCTTCGAGCTCCACTCGAATAACGATACTCAGCGCCCGGCGGCGATCTCTAAGGCGCTCGAGGCGGAAGGGGTCTCCGTGATTCACTCGAGCTCGCAGGCGCGCTTGAGCAAGTACCATAGCGGCTCCGAAATCGATAAAGCGCTCCAAATTTACGTGGTGGATAAGTACGACTACAAGGCGCAGCCTTATCCGATTGAGGCATCGACCGAGATCTTCCAAAAGTACGAGCACATTCGCCAGATCGACCGGCTCTACGTTCCTCCTGAGGAGTTCGATCGCGCCGAAAAAATTCTTATCGCCAAACGCATCTAGCGGCATGTGAAATGCAGCCTTCCGCCTTCAAACCGGTCGTGTGGGAATTCGCCACATCCGGTAAAGGAGGCACGTTGGACACTTCAATCGAAACACGTGACCCGTTGCCGGTGGGCGAAACGATTCACCGGCTGCAAACGGGAACAGTCAATCTCATTAAGGACGAAATCCATCTCATCCGGCTCGAGGCGGTCGAAAATCTGAAAAGCGCGAAGAGCGACCTCGTGCTGACGCTGGCGTTCGGCGGCCTGCTGGCGCTGAGCGTGTTGCCGTTGCTCGCGGCCGCGGTCATCGGACTCGGCGTCGCGATGGACGGACGCTATGGGCTGAGCAGCCTGATTGTCGGCGCCGTGTGCTTGGTCGTCGGCGGAGGCCTCTGCGCCTACTTCGCGAAACGCCTGACTCAGAAAGACTTCAGCTTCCCGCACAGCCGGGCCGCATTACAGGGAGGAATCGATGGCGGTTTCAACACTCTCCACTAACCGGGACATTTTGGCGGCCGAGTCGCGCGTGCGCGCCGATCGCATGCAGATCGACCGGGCCATTTCGGAGTTGAGGTTCGTCGCGGATGACTCGCTGAAGCCGACGCTTAAGATGCTCGGCGTATTCGCGGGACTTTATATCCTGGCGCGCTTGGCTCGCCGGTGGATTTACTAGCTGAGCTCCATGCCGAAGAACTCGCGGTAAATCTCGTCGATAAACTTACGCTGAAGGGCGGCGTCCGAGGGGATATCGCGGTAGAGATTCTTAATTCTCTGGGCGACGACTTTTTTCTCATCACCCTTGAGCACTACGAAAGCCTTCTTCAGGCGCAGCATGGATGCGGCGGCGAGGAGCGGCTTTTCCTGTCGCACGGTTTTCTCGTCGGGGAGGAAGGCCGAGCAGAAGTCGGTGTTTCCTTCCTCGCAAAAGAGCTTGTAGAACTCCCAGTCGCCGCGCGCGAAGTGGGCGACGACCGATTCCTTGAGCACGTTCGGGGAGCGCATCGTGAGCTTCGAGATTAGATTTTCAACGTTTTTGTAGCGGCCGTCTTTGAGGACGCCCTCGATTTGCTTGCCGCCAAGCAAGGGGCGCAGGGTGCTGGCCGCCATGTAGCGGGTCATGCCTTCGCCTTTTTCCTGGATTTTGAGGATACAGGCGAGCGGCTCGGCGACTTTTGCGGGAGCCTCCGCGCGTAAGATCTCGCGCTCGTACTTGAGTACGGCGGTCGCGGAATATTCACAAGCGCACGCGGTACTGAGGAGTAAGGCTAACCACATGAGTATGACTATACGCCAAGGTCTTGCGACTGGCCACTGGACGTGAGAAGAGTTAGCGCCATGAAAGTCGTTTACTACGACGGTTATTGCGGTGTCTGTGTTCGGTTCGTGTCGTTTTTATTACGTCACACGCGAGATGTGAAGTTTGCGACGCTTCAGGGCCATACCGCCGAGGAGCGTCTGCCCCGCGAGCTCGCCGACCGACAGGACACGATGGTGTTCGAAGAGAACGGGCGCGCCTACACGGAATCGAGCGCGGCCATTCGCTCGCTCGCGCAGGTCGTTCCGTTGTTTAAGATTTTCTTGCTGGTGCCGAAGCCGCTGCGAGACGGCGTCTATCGCTGGGTCGCGAGTCATCGGTATTGGTGGAAGGGCCAACTGGGAATCGCGACGAGCGACGAGCGCGATCGTTTCTTAAGCTAATTACCAGATGTTCCAGTTGATCATATGGGGGCTCGTCGGGACCCCCCGTCGCTTGAGCGCATCCAAGAATTGAAAAGTCATCCACGCAGGGGTTTCGTAATGTCCGCTCCGGCGGGTGATCGCCTTAAGCACGCCGTCTTTGACCATGATTTCACCGGCGAACGCGACTTCGCGTCCGCCCGCAAGATGAGAGTGATGCATGTAGATCGGAAATCCCTCTGCATTCAGCGAGTGCAGCGTGAGTCCGTCATATTCGTTCGGAATCGCGCCGTTGACGACCGCGTACATACTTCCGTCTGAAAGTAGGACAACGTTCGCGAATCGACTGGGGCGCCCAAAGAGCCGCAAGTCGCGGCCTTGCTCGGTATGAAAGGGCTGCCCGTTTTGGAAGAGGCGTCCGTTCTCGAACGTCAGCCGAAAGCGCTCGAGTTGCGACTGAGGGAAATAATTCGGAACCTCTTGTAAGGGCGGCGCTTTCGCTTGGGTGATCGTGAAGTAACGTCGGCTCTCGTCGAATGAACCGCGGATCTGAGAGCTCAAGTTCCGGCCCGCGGCCGCTATCGCCGCCTCGGCGCGAGTTTTTCGAAGCTCGGAGCTGGTTGTCCATTTGTCATGGATCGCTTGATCGAAATTCAGAGCTACCGCGGTCAGATTTGAGCTGACGTGAGATACGCATTTCAATGCGAAAGGGCTCAGTCCGCCGGGGTAATTGCGAGAGAGCACCTCGAAGTCTCCGCCTTCGCCGAACGCGAGCGCCGGCCAAAACACTAGCAATAGTGTAGCGATTATAATCGCGACGACACGCGAGGCGAGGTTAGGGCGCATTTCGCAGAATTTTGCAATTGTTAGGCCCGAACTTTAAAGGTGATAGCCTTGCGTGAGCCTGAGTGTCTGGCCCGTCAAACTTCCGCTCAGGGCGCTCACGAGGTACGCCACGCCGAGCGCGACGTCGTGATACTCGACGAGCTTCAGGGTCGGATGCGTCTTCTGGAGCTCTTCGAAGGACTTCTTCAGCGACGGGCTCTTTGGGAAAACTTTAAGTAAGAAATCGTCCGTCACGCCGACCGAGATTCCATTCACCGTCACGTTCTTCGCGAAATGCATTTTGGCGAGCTCGTTGATTTTCTCGTTCAAGAGATCTCGGAAGCCCGAGATGTTCGTGGCGGGAACGATTTTCTCGAGCGCCGTATCCTCGTACAAGTACACGAGGCGGCCGCGTTGCTTCGCGAGCAGGAACGGAAGGCATTTCTGAGCGATCATCGTGCAAAGCTCGACTGCCGATTCCGTGGTCGAGGTGTCCCAGGCGAGCGGTGAGGCGTCCACGACGGCGTCGATGCGGCCGAGGGACTCGGTCACTCTCCCCAGCGCCTCCATGACTTCGCTTTCTTTGGTGAGCGGCATGTGAAAAAAGCCGGCGCGGCCGTAGTGCGCGTGAACCTCCCGCGCTTCGTTGATTCCGTCCACGTAACGGGCGGCGTTCGGCGTTTGGTTGCTTACGAAGCCGACGTCGCAGCCGAACTCGGTGAGGGTGCGCATGCAGGCCTGCGTGATGCCATTGAAGGGGCCGACAAGGAGGACCGTCTTGTCTTGTAAGCGAAGCGCCGAATCTTTCATGAATAACCTGACGTTAAAGGCATCCCCGCGGGCGGTCAATTGACTGGGGGCGCGCCATGACTTAAGACCATTCCATGCGTTTTTTGGTACTCGGTCAAGGCGGCCGTGAACACGCGCTCGTCAGGGCGCTCAAATTCTCTCCCTCGGTTACGGAAGTGCACGCGTGTCCTGGCAGCGACGGGATTTCGCAAGAGGCCATATGCCATAAGGTCGATCTGACCGACGCGAAGGCCGTTGAGGCGTTTGTAAAGCGTTACCAGTTCGACTGTGTCGTCGTGGGTCCCGAAAATTATTTGGTGCAAGGAATCGCGGATTCGCTTCGCGCGATTGGCGTGAGCGTCGTTGGTCCCTCTCAAATTGCATCGCAGCTGGAGGGCAGCAAAATCTTCGCGAAGGAGTTCATGGTTCGCGCCGGCGTGCCGACGAGCCCGTACGAGATCGTCGACAACGTCGCCGATACTCTGCGCGCGGCTCAGAAGTTCACGCCGCCGTACGTGCTGAAGGCCGATGGGCTCGCCGCGGGCAAGGGCGTGTTCGTGTGCCCGACGTTGCCAGAATTGAAGAGCGCCGCCGAGGCGTTGTTTGAGCGGCGAACATTGGGCGTTGCCGGTCAGCGCGCTCTGCTGGAGCAGTTTCAAGAAGGCTACGAGCTTTCGTATTTGGTTTTGACGAACGGAACGACTCACGAGGCCTTGCCGGTCGCGCAAGATCATAAGCGTCTGAGCGACGGCGACGAAGGCCCGAACACGGGCGGGATGGGCGTCGTCGGCCCGATGATGATCGATACCGGTTTGCGCGAGCGCATCGAGCGCGAGATCGTCGAGCCGAGCGTGCGCGGGCTGAGCGGCGGCGGGCTTTTGTATCGCGGCGTCTTGTACGTCGGGATTATGGTGACTCCGCGCGGGCCGACGGTGATCGAGTACAACTGTCGCTTCGGCGATCCGGAAGCGCAGATCATCATGCCTTTATTGGACGGCGATTGGGGCTACGTGTTTTCGCGATTGGCGCGCGGCGAGCTCGACAAGCTTTCGTGGAAGAATCTTCAGATGGCGTGCGTGGTTTTAGCGGCTCCCGGGTATCCCGATTCGCCTGAAAAGGGCGTCGTCATCGAGGGAGATTTGGGTGCGCAAACATCGTCGGGATATTTCCTGCACGCGGGAACGGCGAAGAACGCCGGCGGGCAGTGGATCACTGCGGGCGGGCGCGTGTTGAACGCGGTCGGTATGGGTTCTTCGCGCGCGGACGCTTTGAAGGCCGCGTACGCGCAAGCGAAGCACGCGAATTGGAAGGGCCTGCAGATGCGCAAGGATATCGGGGCACGTTCGATTTTTTGAGTTGTAAACGCGCGCGCCAAACAAACTCTCTCTGTTCAAAAGTTCAAAATCTTCTCCGTCTTTTCTGCCTCAAAAAATTTTAAAATCCTCCTCCGAATCACGCATGCTCCGCCCGGAAGGCGGAGCAT
>CAYPFC010000106.1:9388-9785 GCA_964409815.1 uncultured Pseudobdellovibrionaceae bacterium | reverse complement strand
GGCGTCGAACAAGCTCCCCGTCATCGACGGATCGAATCTCACGAATGTGAATGCGGCTCAACTCAAAGGCAAAGACATCTCGGCGACCGCGCCTACAAATAATCAAGTGCTCACATGGAATAACAACTCGTCGGCTTGGGAGCCGCGCGCGGAGGGCTTTCAAGGCACCGTGACCAGCGTCGTTGCGGGCGCGGGATTGACTGGCGGAAACATTACCTCTACGGGAACTTTCGCCGTCGATACCGGCACGACGAGCGGTAAGATCGTCCAGATGGCGGCGGGAAATAAACTCCCCGCAGTCGACGGATCGGATTTGACTCAAATCAACGCCGTGAAACTCCAAACGCGCGCCGTCTCGTCGACGGCCCCGACCGCAAACCAGGTCCTTGCCTGGAAC
>CAYPFC010000106.1:8773-9378 GCA_964409815.1 uncultured Pseudobdellovibrionaceae bacterium | reverse complement strand
CGGTGTGGGAGCCGCAAACGCCCTCGGGCGGCGGTGGCGGCACGAGCTTTGTGCAGGACGGCAACTCCTTCAGCGGCACTGCGACCCTGGGCACCAACGATGCCTACTCGCTCGCCTTCGAAACCGGAGGGGTCACAGCTCTGACGATCGATACCGCTTCCAAAGTGGGTATCGGCACGACAGCGCCAGGACACAGACTCTCGGTCGTAGAGTCCGGGAACGCCGGCGCGGCCTTCGACCGCACCGACAACGCGCACACCTTGAATGACGCCCTCCTCATCCGGCGCAAGCGCGCCGACGCGACGGCGCCGACCTCGGGCTTCGGCGGTCAGCTCAAGTTCATCCTGGAAGGCTTCACCAACAACCAAATGGCCGACGCGGGCAGCATCGGAGGCATATGGGAAGCGACCCAAACCGACGATACGACGACGCGTGACGCGGCCCTGGTCTTTTACACGGCCGAAGACGCGAGTTTGAATGAGCGAATGCGGATCAAGGCCAACGGTTATGTCGGGATCGGCACCACAAATCCGACAACCCGTCTCGAGGTCGCCGGAGGCATCACCGCTTCGGGCACGGGCACCGGGGTTCTTCAGCTCGAGATG
>CAYPFC010000106.1:0-8763 GCA_964409815.1 uncultured Pseudobdellovibrionaceae bacterium | reverse complement strand
GCCCATCGCCGTCCTTGCCGTTGGAGCCAAAATAGGCCAACGGCCTGTCCTCGCTGATGGCGGCACCCGTCGCTCCCGGCGCAGGCCAGGCCGCCGTCTTTGTCGACTCGACGACCGGCATGCTCCGTTGCACCTCCGGAACGAATCCCGACGAATGCCTGCCGACTTCGTCCACGGCTTCGTCCGCGGTCGGCGCAAACGTGACGATGACGAACGCGAACCAATATTACGACGGCCCCTCGATTACCGTCGCGGCCGGCACTTGGATGATCGTAAGCACGGTCACGGTAACGACCGCAAGCACGGCATCGGCGGTCGGCGTCACGTGCAAATTGTGGAATGGCTCGAGCACGTTCGCGTCACCGGAAGGCACCTCGGGCGCGGTCGGGGTCGCCGCCGTTCGTGCGGTCAGCCTCGCGCCACAGGCGATCGTCGTTTCCACCGGCGCGACCTATAAGGTCAGCTGCGCTCAAACGATCGGCGGCGGTTCGTTACGCGCAAGCCCGCCCGACAACAGCCCCGGAAACTTCGCTTCCACGATCTCGGCCGTACGCCTAAAATAGGATTCATATGAAACGTTGGATCCTCATTACCCTGCCCTTCCTGATTGCGGTTCCGGTCGTCGCCGCCGTCAAGATACTCGGCTCATCGAAACTCCGTGGACACTCGGGAATTCGTACCGCCGACGCGTGCATCGAGGGCGTGGGTACGGTCGGCTCGCCTTGCCCGGGCGGCAGCATCTACGCCGGCGTCCTCAATGGATATTCATACATGGTCACCCCCGGCGGGTGCACGGACTCGGCGACTCCGTCGTGCGCCGGCGGGGCCGATACCGTCACGCGGACTTGGGGTCTGTCGGGAAGCCAAACCCTCGCGCAAAACGCCGCGGACGGATATATGAATACGATCACCGCGGACGAGGGCTTCCTGTCGATAATGGCGGCCATCTTCGCGATTTTGGGAATAACCGACCTAAGTGATTCGCCGGCCGCCACGTACTGTCGCGATATGGTTTTCGGGGGCTATGACGATTGGTTTTTACCCGCACAAGACGAGCTTGTTTATTTTCAGACGAACGCCGCAGCCCTCGGCGGTTTTGTTTCGACCGATTATTGGAGCTCCTATGACAGCGGCTCGGACTACTCACTCGCGGCCCAAGTACACATGGGAACCGGCGCGACCAGTGAAGACTCGCGCACATCCTCGGCTCGGATACGCTGTGCGCGCCTCATGCGCACCGGCAACCTGGAGCCCGTCGATTGGGATGATTTTGACGAGATGTCCGACGAACAGTATCTCGAGGGCTTTTACCCCTACGTCGACCTCGAGATCACGGTTGTCGCGATAAGCGGAACTCCGACGGTGAACCTCGTCGGAGGCGGTGGCATGTTCGCGGTGGGAACTCTCGGCCCGGGAACCAAAACGTTTCGATTGATGGCGGGCATGGACCTCGTGTTTCAAGTCTGGGGACCCGCCGGATCAACGGCACAAATCACCGTGAAAGACGCCTCGCGCGGCTACGCCCTCGTCGACGTGGTCACGGGCAATGCCGCTTCCGATGGCTGCGGCGGCGAACTCATCAGCGGCGGCCGCTGCGTGCACATCGGGGGATTCGGGCAGAGTTGCACCGACGTATGCTCCTACTTCGGCGGTTACAACGCCTCCACGCGAAGCTACATCGGCGATACCGGAACCCTCGCCGGGTGTCAGGAGGCCTCGGACGCGCTCGCCGGCGGCTTGTCGGGGTCGAACTCGAACACGTGCACAGCGGGGGTCGGCTGCCACCAATTTGCTTCGTCGGGGCTGGTCAGGTGCACGAATATGGCCACCACTGAAGGCGCCGTATTTCCTCCCGGCGACCCCGAAGTCGACCCCATCGCCGCCTACATGTCGCTGTTCACTCAAAGAATTTGCATCTGCAATTACTAAGTCAGAGAGACTGCTTAAGAACTTCGCTGAAGACTTTGGCCGATTCCGCGCTCAGATGGAATGTATCCGCGAACTTCAGCAAGCCGTAAATGGCCGCTACTTTTTCCGGCGCGATACAGCGAGTCCCCTCGGGCGGCGCCGGCACCTTCAGACTAAGTCGAGCTTGAAGCTCAGCGAGATTCGGATCCAGCGGCATCTGTAACCAGCAGTACTTGATTCCGCGTTCTTTCATATACGCATCGATCCATGCAAAGCGCTCGAGATTCGGCTTTAGCGGCGCGGTCTCGCGAAAGCTCTTCATGAACCCCATCGCCCAAAAGGCGCGCATCTCTTCGGGCATGATCTTCGGCATCGGCTGGAATCCCGACGGTGCGGCATTCGCGGGCACGACCTCGGCGGGCTCATCCCAGTAGCGCGGAGCAAGCTGCAGGGACCCTAGTGCGGGAAAAAGCTTTGATACTCGCCAAGAATCCGCGTCCCATAGGAAGCCGCTGATCTCCCAAGGACGCACCCCGACGGCACCCAGATCATGGACGAGCTCCGGCCGGCCTTTGAGCACGTCGACCAAAAAGATTTCCGGCGAGTACTCAAGAAGCACCATTTTCTTCGTGCGCCTAACGATATCGCCGCGATTCTCGAGGATCAGCTGCATCATCTTCAGATCCATCATGGGGATCTTCCAAATGAAAAATCCGGGCGGTAGCACGCCGGTATCGAGTCCCGCCGAAAAGCGCGAGGATCCGATTGCGAGGTATTCCGGCGTTTCGACATCCGCTTTCGACACCACCCGCGCCAGCATGCCGCGGGCTGCGGAGCGCGAGAACGCTTCGATCGCCAAAGGCGCACAGACTAAAATCGAAATCAGAATCGCGAGCTTCGCCAAAATCCCCTCGTCTAAAATTGGTAGTAAATAAAACTCAAGCCCTCACGGGCGCCGAAAATCAAAACGGCCAAATAGGCGAGCGTCACGAACGCGAGCCTTAAGGGCCACTTGCGCCCGACAAGAAAAACCTCTTCGCGGCCGAAATACTTATGCCAAGCCTCGAGGACGAGCACCGGCCCCGCAAACAAGAGCAGCGTCCAGACCAGTGTTTCGGCTCCGCCCTGATACGGCCGAATCATATTGGTGTATTGCAGGGCCGCGCTTTTGACGTCGGGCGTGCGAAACAGGATCGCGGCGCTCATCACGATATGAAACCACACGAACACCCTGAGCGCGCGCGTAAACGAGGATTTGGGCGCGCGTCTTTCGATCGGCCGATACAGCGCGTACGACACGGCATTGACGACGCCCCAGAGGAAATACGTCCACGCAAATCCATGCCACAGCGCGAGCGCGACGAACGCCGCAAAGCCCGCGATGAGCTTGGCTGCTCCGGGAGCGACCCGCTCAGCGAGCCGACGCTTGAGCGGCGCATAGAAATAGTCGCGGAACCAATTCACGAGCGTTATATGCCAGTGCGCCCAGAACTCGCGAGGACCTTCGCTTAAGAGCGGGAATTTAAAGTTCAGCGACAGCTCGAACCCCAGCAACCCGGCAATCCCGAGCGCCATGTACGAATAGCCCGCGAAGTCCCCGTACATCTGAAAAAACCCCGCGTACGTATGCAGCCAAACCTGATCGAAGCCCGAGGGCACGGCGTGGTCCCAATAGCGATCGACGAACGGTCGCATATTGTCGGCGACGACAAGCTTGAGGTAAAGCCCCCACACGATCAACGAAAGCGCGTTGAACGCGCCATCAACGGACAAGCGCCGCGCGGAGCGAAACTGAGGGATGAGGCCCGCCGCCCTCTCGATCGGCCCCGCCACGAGCTGCGGGAAGAACGAAATAAACAGCAGAAACTCGAGGTAGCTCCGGATGGCCGGGATCTCGCGCCGATAGACATCCACGACGTAGCCGATGGACTGAAACGTGTAGAAAGAAATCCCGATCGGAACGATGGCGCGCGTGAGACCGAAGTGATTGCCGAGGTCCAGATTTTTAAGCGCGAGCGCAAACAGCCCGAGCCACTTAAACGAAAGCAAGAGCCCGATTCCGATCGTGACGCTAAGAACGAGCAGGCGGCGCGAATTCGCGTCGTCTCCGCGTTTGCGTAGGTGCTCGATCGCGAGTGCCGCCGCGTAGTCCACCGACGTCGAGAGCAAAAGCAAAAAAAGGAAGCGCCAATCCCAGTAGCCATAAAAAAAGCAGCTTCCCGCGAGGAGCCACAGGTTTTGCGCGCGCCGCGGGAGCAGCCAATAGATCGCGAGGACGAGCGCGAAGAACAGTAGGAAGTGAATGGAGGTGAAGACCACGAATATAGGATAAAGTTTCGCGGGTGGATGTCACGGGTTTTGGTCGCGCGCGACCCGCCGGTAAGGCAAACAGACGCTTCGCGATACAAACTGGAATTCGCGCCCACGCTCGATACCAAATCTAGCATCGGTCAAACAAGCTGCTACTATTTCCAATATGGCCATGCCGCAAATTACCGACTACCAGAGCGCGTCCGAGTTTCTTCGACATTACGCCGACTTTCGAAAAAACCTGAAAGCCTCTTGGTCGCTGCAGATGTGGGCTTCGAAGTTGCGACTCAAAAACAAGGCTCCACTTGTCCGCGCGGTCAACGGCTCCAGACCCGTGAGCGAATTTCTCGAAGAAAAGCTGCTTTCGTATTTCGACTTTAAGAACGCAGACGCTGACTATTTCCGCGTCTTATGTGCGTACTCGAGAATGAAAGCGGCGGGCTTTTCAATCGATATTCGCACAACTCTCAATGCCAGGACCGCTCGGCGCAAGCACCGCATTCGTCCTGCTCCGGGAAAATGGCACCCGGTGCTCCAGTCTCCGCTTTCGCATTGGCTTCATGGGATGGCCTCAGGACTGGGGCTGCCGCGGGACCATTCGGCACTGATGACCTGTTTCAAGGCCGACGTCGATAGCGACGAGGTTCGGCGTACCGTTTCGGAAATGGTCACGGCAGGATTCCTGGTCGAGAGCTCGGACGGAAAACGCTGGAAGCTTCCCGAAAACGATATCATGAGTATCTCGGCAGGAAGTATCGGAAGGCGCGAGATGAATTTGCGGCAGCTCGCGATGATGAAGGCCGCGGAACAAAAGCTAAAGCAAACGCTGGACGAAACCGGCGAAGATCGCGTGAGAACCTTCGCCCTCGTTTTAAAAATCTCCCGGCAGGATCTTGAGACGTTTAATAAGCAGATTCAGGAAGCGATCTTCGAGCTGGCTTCAACTTATCACTCACACGAAGGCGAAGTCGTCCTCCAATACCAATTCACCGGCTTGCAAGTCGCGACCTGCGACGGGGGCTGAAAAGCCGCGCGAACCGCAAATTAGAGATCGATATCCTTCGAGTACCCAAGAGTCAGGCCGAGCCCAACTCCCGGGCCAAGTCCGGCTTGGCACAAAAAACTCATTGTTTGGGGGCCGGGTCCATCTTACCAGGCCCGGAAGATATTTGCGGTCCGTCGCGGCTGCCGGTTAATTTGTTCTGCAATCTGACAGAAACCGGGGGCCAAAATGCGATAAGCTTAGATGCGGCTTCCATTGAACAGACTGCTCTTTATCTAGTGTCGACCATGCAAGTTCACCGACTGGTATCCATGGTCTTTCTTTTATTTTTTTTACGAGTTCGGGTGAATATTCTAAGTCTTGCAACGTAACGTTCTTGGCATAGGCCGAAATCTTACAGTCCAATTGATCGCACCGGTCTTTGTACTGAAGCGCATATTTGGCAAACGCGTTCAAGTTACAGGGGCTCATACGAATGAAAAATCCGTACACTTTCCACATTCTGTCTCGGATCGTTGGATAACCTTCGGTATCGAAGGACGGCAATGGGCGCATTCCTGAATTCGTTGAGATTTCCAAGCGAATAATAGGTTCTCGAATTAAAAATACTGAATCGGCGTAAACCCCAGTCGGATGGACACCCATTGCCAACGGCAAGACTGAATTGCGGTTATTCTCGAACTTCATAATTGCATAAGCTACGATAGCTAAAGCGCAATAGCCGAAGCACAAAACGTTATATTTGGTCATTTTCAGTCTAACTTGTTGTCGAGAGCCAAGAAACATTAGCAAAGGCGCCGCCATAATAAGACCAAAGTAAGTTAAAGGTAGCGCCACGGCTATACCGAGATGTAACGCTAATCCAAGCAATGCAAACCCTAGCCTTAACCGAGGGACTAGAATCAAAAAGAATAGAGATTCATAAAAGATAGTTCCGTAAGAAAGGATCGAACCGACAACTGGATCACTGATCCAGATTGGCAGTTTTAATCTTGCAACATGAGGTACGTAGGCAGACAGCCAAACAGCTGAACCATTCTTCCAAATTTCAGAAGTCATTTTGGTCAGGATCGAGTCGAAGTAAATCAGGTACATTGCGACAACGGTAGCGACTACAAATCCAAACGGAATGGCATGCTCAGCATTTCCCTTCCGCCTAAATGCATCGATCGACCACGCCTCACTTGGCGGAGCCAAGCAAAACAGCAGCATCAGATAATTTATGACCATGTCGACTTCATAGGTCGCGACGATGTTTTGATGGAGAAACCGAAAGAGAATCAGAGTCCCAACTGCAGTCACCCTAGTGTACAGGCCCAAAATCGTTAAAATTGAAAAAATCGAACAAAGGATGAGAAGCCAAAAGCTTTCCCGTGTCGGCGCTAGCGTAAAATCTTTCTGAAGATATAGTTCGAACAATTCGGCAAGAACGACCCCATAAAGGCCGATCCGAAATAAACTCAATGCCTTTTGGCCGCATAGTAAATGGCGAGGTAAATGTAGGGGCACGATGTATAAATGATGCCACTCAGGCCCGCCACGGGCAAACTACACCAGACGAACGAATGGCCACTTTTTACGAGCGATTTCCCGAACACGCTTTAAGAAAGATCGCCGCCTCACAGTCGCCTAAAACATTTGTACGCGAAACTTAGAGTAATTGACTTACGCCATACCTTTGCCAGTCACTATGTGATGAACGGCGGAAGCTTGCCCGATCTGCAGTCTCTCCTCGGCCACTCCTCACGAACAATGACTCAACGATACGCTCACTTGGCTTCGGGGTATTTGGGGTCAAAAGCACAGGTCGTTCAGATCGGGAAAACCTCTGCCACCGCAGTGCCACCAGCGACGCGACTTCAATACTTAAAGCATTGTCTTCGGATATCTGATATCGGATATCTAGATATCCGATATCTTGAATGATTCTGGTGCCCCGGGCCAGACTTGAACTGGCACGACAGTATGACCCGTCCCAGGATTTTAAGTCCTGTGCGTCTACCAGTTTCGCCACCGGGGCCTGAGCTTTCGCGAGAACGGAAGAACGTCTAAAAAGTGACTTTCCCTTCGCGTTCTGTCAATCTCAAACCCTCATGGCAAAGGCTCGACCCCAAAGCAGTTTTTCGCTCGCCGCGCAATTGATCGGCGCCCAGGGACTCAAGCTCGCGGTTCTCTTCGCGATCAGCGCCACGATGGCCATCAATATCGAAGACACGATTCGCACCCTCACGCCTGAGCAGGAAAACATCCGCTGGGGGCTTCACCTGACCCTCGGAATCTGGGAGCTGCTCGAAGGCGCCCTGTTCTTTTTAATTTTGAGCTGGGGCATCGTGAAGGTTCGCGATTTGGGGCCCACGAAAGGCTTTCTGAAAGACCCATTCCAGAGGGCCTACCTACCCAGCTTCGCTGCTGAATATTTACGCATGTTGGCCCAAGTTCTTCTCTGGGCGATTCTCCTCTTGATTCCCGGCTTCGTGCGCTACGCCCAACTGATCTTCGTGCCGTATATCGCCCTGTTTTCGGAGGCGTACCAGCGTGACGATGTCGACGCGCTGGAATTCTCGCGCGAGCTGACCCGTAAGCGCTTCTCGCTCATTTTCGCCGTTCTCCTCGGCGCCACGGCCCTTCAGCTTTCCGTGGAATTCGCGCCCCACCTCGCGACCTCGCTTTACACGGTTCCAATTCGCGCGGTTTTTATCGGACTCAGCTTCTTGATCTCCATTTGGACGTATAGTTTCATGTTTAGGCGTTTCGAAGACGCTCTGGAGGGCTGATATGGACCTTACATTCTCAGGCAGAGGAATCCTGGAGCGCGGTCGCGGACTCACTTACGACGACGTGTTGATCGTTCCGAGTAAATCCGCCGTTCGCTCGCGCAAAGACCCGAGCCTGGCCACGCGACTCACGCGCAATCGCAAAATTGGAATCCCGTTCATCAGCGCGAATATGGACACCGTCACCGAAAGCGCGATGGCCATTGCCATGAACGCGATCGGCGGCGTCGGCATCCTCCACCGCTTCATGCCCGTCGAACAGCAGCTTCAGGAAGTGCACGCGATGAGAGACGCTGGCCTGCAAACAATCGCCGCCAGTGTCGGCGTGAATGAGGAAGGCCGAGCGCGCGCCGAGAAGCTCGTCGCCGAAGGCGTGAACACGCTCACCATCGACATCGCGCACGGACACTCGACCGCGATGATTGAGACCCTCGAATGGCTGCGCTCGAAATTCAAAGACAAGGTCGATATCATCGCCGGCAACGTCGCGACACCGGAAGCGACCGTGGAACTCATCAAAGCGGGCGCCGACGCGATCAAAGTCGGCATCGGCCCGGGCTCGATGTGCACGACCCGCGTGATCACAGGCTGCGGAGTTCCGCAGCTCACCGCGGTCGCGTGGTGCGCCGAGGCCGCGCGCGACTTGGGCGTCCCCGTAATCGCCGACGGAGGCTTGAGAGCCTCGGGCGACGTCGTGAAGGCGCTCGCCGCGGGCGCCGAGAGCGTCATGCTTGGCTCGCTGCTCGCGGGCTGCTTGGAAACTCCGGG
>CAYPFC010000105.1:5977-9816 GCA_964409815.1 uncultured Pseudobdellovibrionaceae bacterium | reverse complement strand
GTTTCACCGTTTTTAGCGTTCGGCAAACCGGTTCACTTCAAAGGGGAAGCGGGGCTCGCGATGAACGTTGAGCTTATATTCTAGCGCCGCTCTTTACGAGGTCGGCGAAAACTTTCGCGCTTCCCTTCGGGATAAGAGCTCTGGTCGCCGGATCCATCGAAAAGAGTCCGAATTTCTCCTTGTAGCCCTGGCACCATTCGAAATTGTCGATCAAGCACCAGTAAAAGTAGCCGTCGACGGGAATACCGCGCGCGCGCGTTTTCAAGACCTCGCCCACGTGGTCGCGAATGTACTTGGGGCGCTTGCGGTCGCCCTTTTCCTGCATTCCGTTCTCGGTCACCCAAAGCGGCTTCAGGTAGCGGGCGTAAAGGGTTTCCAGAGCGCACGCCATCCCTTTCGGATTCGTGGTTCGCGGGCCCGGAATCAGAAACGCCGAAAGCTTGAAGTAGTAATTGAACCCGAGGATGTCGGTCTTTGCGTGCACCAGATCCAGATGGAGGAAATTGTACGCCTCCGCCTGACGCCAATAAAAGCCCGTGACGTCGAAGAGGCTTTTCTTCCAGAAGACGATGTTCTGCACCGAGATCACGAGATTTTTCGCGTTAGCCGCGTGAATTAAATCGGCCGCCTCGTTGTAACATTCGGCGGCGCGCTCCATGAAGCGGTTGAAGCTTTTGAAACTCAGCGTTCGCCCCGGCGGAAACCATCCGACAACGTAACCGACGAACGCGTGCGCATTCGGCTCGTTCTGCGGCATCCAGTGGATGACCTCGTCTCCGAACGCCGCGAGAACCTTACTCACGTATCTCGGCCACGCCTCGCGAATCGACGGATGAAACCAACCATGCCGACCGGGATTTGCGAGATCGGTCAGCCAAGACGGAAAGTTGAAATGCCAAAGGCAAACGACCGGCGTGATTCCGCGCCGCTTGATCTCGCGCGCGAGCTCGACGTACGCACGCAGCGCCTCTTCGTTGAAGCGCCCCGGAGAAGGCTCGATACGGGCCCACTCGAGACCGAAGCGGTAATGCGAAACGCCCAACCCCTCGATCGCGTCGAGGTCGCGCTTCGACTCGCTCCAACTGTACGTCGCCATACCGCGCGGCTCTTTGATTTTTCCCGCCCGGTAGAAGAGATCCCAGTCGACCTCGAAATAATTCGGATCACTTTCGTCGACGATCGGATCTTCCGATTGATAGGAGGCGCTCGCAATGCCCCACGCGAATGGCTTCATGTGGTGGGAGTTACCACACGCGATACGCGCTCGCCGAGCGCGAAGCTCGACCCGGGAAAACCTTTCCCGAGGTGTATGGAAAGCGCTTACTCAGAACGCGGCCGGCCCGCGACCGTCGCCTCGAGTTTCGCCCGATATAGCGCAAAGAGCGGCTCGGCGGCGCGCTCGCCCTCCAGCGCCCGAATGGCCAGAGCGATCGCCTCCAGCGTCGAGCGCCCTCCTTCGAAGTGCTCGCGCCGGAGCGTCGGCCCCTCGCTCGGGCCCGGATCGATCTTCACGCGCTTGAGCGCCGCGAGCTCCTTTTGCCTCGTTCCCACTTTGGCGGCCTGGCGCCAGTTGCCGTCGGGAACGATCAGCTGAATGGGCCGGTCGAACTTGAGCTTTTCAAGGGGAACGGCGTCGTCCCCCGGATAGAGAAGAACGCTTTCGTACTCGGCGCTCAACTCCGGCGAGAGATCGAGCTCCTCCCCCGCCCTTCCGCGCACGACGAGCTTGGAGTTTGAAAGCGCCTCGAGCGCGAGCCTTCCAGTGTTCGTCGTTCGCTTGAGCTCGCGCGCGTGAATCACGAGAAGAACTCGGGTTTTCAAACTTACGCTCGGGATCAGGTGACAGATACACCGCGATTCATGAAGCGCGCATCGCGGACATGGCGCTTGGGTCTTACGCTTACCCTTAGCCATACTCGCTCCAGCCGAGAGCGTCGAGGAGGCTTTTGAAATCTTGGGCGAGAGGCGCGCGCACGCGAACCTCAGCTTTGGTTCGTGGGTGACGAAAGGTAACGGAGGTGCACGCCAGCAAGAGTCTTCTTGAGCCGAACGCATTCTGAAAAAAGCGATTGTGTTTTCCCGAGCCGTGAGTCACGTCGCCCACGATCGGATGCCCCAGGTGCCGTAAGTGCCTGCGGATCTGATGCTTGCGGCCCGTTTCGGGCCGAGCCTCGACCAGCGCGTAGCGCGACGTAGGAAATTTATCGACTTGCACGTCAAGCTCGACCGTCGCGAGCCTGCGAACGCGCGTGCGCGCCTCCTGCGCGGGCTTGACCCGAGTCGCGTCGAAATCCGCCTTGCGATCAAGCTCCTCGCGGAGCGGATGGTCGATCAAGGTCTCTTCGGGAGGAGTTCCGCGAACCACGGCGAGATACGTTTTTCCCACGCGCGCGGCCGCGAACTCTTCCGACAGAAAACGCCCGCCTTCTTTCGAAAGCGCGAAAATCAACGCGCCCGAAGTCGGCCGGTCGAGCCGGTGAACCGGAAAAACGGAGCGGCCGATCTGATCGCGCACCATCTGCATCGCGAACTCCGTCGCGCGCCGGTCGATCGCGCTTCGGTGCGTGAGTAGCCCGCAAGGTTTGTTAACGACCACCACTTCGGAGTCTTGATAAAGGATTTCTAAAGCCACGGCGCGAGCTCGGCTTTCACAAGGTCGGTGCCGCGGATTTCCCCGGCCAGCGTGAGCCTGAGCCCCGGAACGCGTGTCTCTTCCGAAAAATCGCGCGCGAGCACGTACGCGGTTCCGGAGGGCTTAAGCAGGTTTCGGATGGACGACCAAAGCTCATCGGGGCTCGCGTCCAGAAAGAACCGGCACCGGTTCTTGAACTCGTCGGGAGAAAGCTTGCCGCTCCCCTTTCGGAAATAAGGCGGATTGCAAACGATCAAATCGTAGCGGCGCGCGTGCGCCTCGCGAAAGTTCGCCTCGAAGAGGTCGATCGAGGTCCGCGTCTTGCCGAAGCGGCGGACGTTTTCTTCGAAGTGCCTGCGATAATCTTCCTGCACGTCCATGAAGTCGCAGCGGCAAGGCTCGAGTCCGGATTCTTTTCGCAGATGAAAGAGCAAGTCGAGCCCGACGATTCCGCAGCCGGAACACAAATCCAGAATTTCCAGCGCTTCGTTGGCCCTCAGGCGCTCGCGCTCAAACACCTCGCGCGCCAGAAAGACCGAGTCGTGCGAGAATCGGTAACTCTCGGGCTGAGCGTATTGAAACGTGTAGTGGACATTGATCGTCGACATCGGATGGGGACTGTACCCGCATTTTTCCGGTCCGTCAGGTTCGTTTATGGAACATCGGACCCTATTTTCCACAGAATTCAGGCCAAAGTTCCCTTTTTGAACGGCTTAATTTCGAGCTGAGGTTTCACGGCGGTGGCTCCCCGCTTGCAAAACTGGTCGACAGCTTAACAAGGAGTCTCAAATGTTGAGAGCAGCAATCGCATTCTTCGTCTTGGCCTTGATCGCGTTCTTCCTGGGCGCTTCGGGCATCGCCGGCATGTCGATGGAGATCGGAAAGATCTTGATCTTCGCGTTCCTGGCTTTGGCCGTTATCAGCCTCGTGGTCGGACTGGTCAGCGGCCGCAGACCAAACGTTCTGCCCTAAACCCCATTAAAGGAGTGATAAGATGAATAAGAATATCTTCGAAGGAAAATGGGACGAGTTCAAAGGTGAAGTCCGCAAAGTATGGGGCAAGATCACCGGTGACGAGCTCGAAGCCACTCGTGGAGATGTCGAATCGATCGGCGGCCTCATCGAGCAAAAGTACGGCTACAAGAAAGAGGAATTCGCGGATCGCTTGACGGAACTCAAAGACCGTTATGCCGCGAAAACCAAAGAT
>CAYPFC010000105.1:0-5967 GCA_964409815.1 uncultured Pseudobdellovibrionaceae bacterium | reverse complement strand
TGAGAGACGACATCAATCGCACTCACTAAGCAAGAATCGATTGAGTTCGATTTGGGGCCGGAGGCTTGGCGCTTCCGGCCCTTCTGTTTGTGATGCGGCGTCCTCCCCTTTCGAATACCCCGAACCTCTGCTAACGTTTTCTCTCCAATCTTTTTCACGAGAGAAATATTGAGCTACTGGTTACAAAGCTTAAACCCTGAGCAGCGGGATGCCGTTTCTCACAGTCATGGGCCTTTGCTGATTTTGGCGGGCGCGGGCTCGGGAAAAACCACGGTCCTTGTCTCTCGGACGGGACGGTTGATCTCGGACAAGCTCACGGTTCCCGAGCGCGTTTGCGTTTTGACCTTCACGAACAAAGCCGCGCAGGAATTGAAGGTTCGCGTCGCGCGCAAGCTTGGCGAAACCGCCGGCGGTGTCTGGGCGGGAACGTTTCACGGATTCGGGCTTCAGTTCTTAAAGACTTACCACGAGGCCGCGGGCCTTCCGCGCCGCTTCGGCGTCATCGATCAATCCGACTCGCTCGCCGTCCTAAAGGATTTGATGAAAGATCACAAATCTTTCGAGAAGGAAGGCTACGCCGTCGAAAAGGTGATGCAAAAAATCGCGCTCCTGCGCGAGACCGGTCGCGAAAGCGCGCTCGACACCTCACCCGAAAGCTCAATGGCGATTCTGCTCGCGCCGAAGTACATCAAGCGCCTGCGCAACCTGGGCGTCGTCGACTTCGAGGAGCTGCTCTTGCGCCCGCTGAAGCTCATGAAGGAAAACGAGGAGATCCGCCGCGCGCTGCAGGCGAAATTCGATTTCGTGATGGTCGACGAGTTTCAGGACACCAACGCCACTCAGATGCTCTTTGTCGACGAGCTTACCGCCTCTCATCGGAATATCGCGGTCGTGGGCGACGATGACCAATCGATCTACGGGTGGAGGGGCGCGCAGATTCGCAATATTTTGGACTTCCCCAAGCGCTACAAGAACTGTCAGGTGATTCGCTTGGAGCGCAACTACCGCTCGACCGCGAAAATTCTAAATCTCGCGAATGCGATCATCGCGACCAACAAGGATCGCCACACGAAAGTCTTAAAGGCCGCTTCGAACACCGAGGGCGATTTACCCGAGCTGTTCACGTACGCGAACGAGGAAGCCGAAGTGGACGCGATCGTCCATGAGCTTCTGACGTTTCAAAAGCGCGGGTATAGTTGGAAGGACATCGCCGTCCTTTACCGGTCGAACGCGCAAGGCGGATTGATGGAGGGCGGCCTTCGCCGCGCCGGGATCCCCTACCGAATCACCGGCGGAACCGCGCTTTTCGATCGCAAAGAGGCGAAGGACGTGCTCGCCTACATCCGCTGCGCGCTTCACCCGAACGAAATTGCCTTCCGTCGCGTCTTAAATCTTCCCCCGCGCGGTATCGGCGACAAGACCATCGAAGCGATCGAAGAATATAACCGCACCAAGAACATGGAGTTTCACGCCCGCGCCCGGATGTGGGCCCAGGCGAACCCGCACGAGAAATCGGCCGAAGCCATTCTCGAGTTTTTTAGATTTTTAGACGAATTCAGAGATCGACTCGTTCACGACGCGCGCGATGCCGAGGAAGTGCTACAGGCCGAGCTCGACCGGCTGGGTTACCGCAAGCTGGTATACGATAGCTTCAAGGACGCAAAGGCGGCCGAAAGTCGCTGGCTTGTCGTGGTCATCGTCGGCCGCATTCTTTCGGGGATGTTCGGAAGGCACGGCCGCTCGCTCGCGACACTCGAGAAGTTCGCCGACGCTATGGAGTTGCGCGACCGCGAGGACGACGAAGATGAAGCGGCCGCGAATCAGGTTCAGATGATGACTCTGCACGCGTGCAAGGGTCTGGAGTTCCCACTCGTATTTTTACTGGGCCTCGAAGAAGACTTGCTCCCGCATGCGAAGCTCGGGCAGGACGTCGATGAGGAACGCCGGCTTTTTTACGTCGGCGTGACCCGCGCGAAGAAACACCTCATTCTCACCCGTGTGCGCGAGCGCAAGCGCTACGGCAAGATCCAGCTCATCACGCCGTCGCGGTTCTTAATGGAGCTCGATAAGTCGCTCTACTCGGATTTAGGCGCGGGACGGGCTATCTCCCAGACCGAGCGCAAAAATCTGATGGCCGATTTGCTTAAGAAATTGGATAAAAAGATCAGTGAACGCGAACCCATGTAAGGTGGAAGTGTGCGCAAGATCATCCACGTCGACATGGACTGCTTCTATGCAGCCTGTGAAGTTAAACAGCGCCCTGAGCTTAAGGGTAAGCCGTTAGGGATTGGCGGGCCTCCGAACTCACGGAGCGTACTCGCGACGGCGAGCTACGAAGCGCGAAAATTCGGCGTGCGCTCGGCCATGCCTTCGAGCCAGGCGGTACGACTTTGTCCGCAGCTCATTCTGATCCCGCCTAATTTCGACTTGTACAAAAGGGAGAGCCGCGCCGTCCGCGGAATTCTTGAGCGCTTCACGGACAAGATCGAGCCGCTTTCGCTCGATGAAGCCTACCTGGACGTCACCGGCTCGCCGCACTTCGAGGGCAGCGCGACCCGTATCGCGCGCGAGATCCGACGACTCATCGCAACCGAGCTCGGCCTTACCGCCTCGGCCGGAATCGCGCCGAATAAATTCTTGGCGAAGATCGCGAGCGATTGGAAGAAGCCGAACGGACAGTTCGTCATCAGGCCCGAGGACGTCGAGGCGTTCGTCAAAGATCTGAAGGTCGAAAAGATATTCGGAGTGGGCCGCGTGACCGCGAAGAAGATGCACGATCTAGGCTTAAGAACGTGCGCCGACATTCAAAATCAGCCGCTCGATAAACTCGCGCGTTGGTTCGGATCGCGCGCCGTGGAGCTTAGCGAGCTTGCGCGCGGGATCGATCATCGCGAGGTCGTATCGAACTGGGAGCGTCGCTCGCTCACCGTCGAGGAAACGCTGTCGGAAGACGTGGCCTCCGTCGAGGCGATCGTCGCTCGTCTGCCCGAGCTCTACCTCGATTGGGAAACGCGCATGCTGCGCTCCGGGGACCGCGACAAGATTCGCGGCTTCGTCGTGAAGTTGAAGTTTCATGATTTCAAGACGACGACCCACGAGACCGCGTCGCGCGGCTGGCCCACACTCGAGGATTTCAAGCGCCTGGTCGAAAAGGCTTGGGAACGAAGACCCGAGCCCGTTCGTTTAATCGGACTCGGAGTTCGGCTCGGCAAGGACTCGCCGAGGGAAGACAAGGATCAAATGAAATTCGAGCTCTAGGGTGCCGGCGCGCAGGTCGCGCGGGTTCCGAGGAGCTCCACCTTGGGCTCTTTCAAGTTCGCAACGCGCGCGCGCGTCGTGATCAGCGCGGATTCTTCCAGAGGAACGTTGGCCTTCTTAAACGCGGCCACGCAATCCGGAGCCGGGAACGCTTTCTTCAGGCCGTTCGCCTCCAGAGTTTTCTTCCAGCAGGCGGCGGGATCCGTCCCCATTTCGCAAACCGATTTGATTTTGGGGAAGAAGATGAGCGAGCTTCTCTCGCCCCGGCGAGTGATCGCGAACTCTTCGGTGGGATGGTGAGACCCTCGAAACGCTTCTTTGCCGGTCTCGATTGAAAAAATCTGGAATTCAACGATGCCTTCGGACGCATCGATGCCGTCGACTAAGACGTAATCTCCCGCGACGCCGGCGAAGGCGCCCTCGAGCACGCTTAACCCATGGTACTTCCCGCTGAAATCCGCGGCGCAGAGATTCTTTACCTTTTCGTCGGGAAAGCGAACGAAAATATCGAGCGAGCCCTTCTCATCCGTCGACTGGACTTCCACGAGCGCGAACTTTCCGTAGTTGTAGCAGATCTCGGAAGTCGTGCCGTTGCCTTTCGGGTTTTTCACGGTCGAGATCTTCTTCGAAGGAACCCACGCGCCCGGGCCTTTCAACTTTCCGTTCTTCAGAACCCACATCTCTTCCTTCACCTCGGCGGGAGGCGCGGGCTTCGCGACCGGAGGAGCGGCGCCCTTCGACGGAGCGACTTCGGTAATCGGCGCGGGCTCGGATTTGATCTGCGGAGGGGGCGCCGATTTGCTCGCCGTCGGTGCGGCGGCGGCGGGCTCCGGGCTCGCGGGGGTTTCGGGATTTCTATCGGAGGACGCGCACGCGGCGGCCAACATCAGAGTCACGGTGGAGAGCGCAAGGATGAGTTTGTTCATGCCCAAATTGTAGGCCTAAAGCGAACCCGCCACAACGATTTCCTCCTTGGACAGCTCGGAGATCCAGGACCTGACGAGCGATTCAATGAGCAGGCGCGAACGGCTGGTCGCGGCGTCGCCGCTCTTTTCGACCAGCACGGCGAAGTAATAGGGATGCAAAACGCCTCCCCTCTCGACAAAGAAGTAGCCGGCAAGATTCGATGCCGCAGACAAAGTGCCGGTTTTCGCGAAGATCATCCCGCGGCTATCGCCGTTGCGTCCGGCCCAGGTACCCTCGACTCCGGCGATCGACAACAGGTCCGAGAACTCCTTGCCCGCGTACTTCTTGCCATATCCGTCGGCGAGCTCGAAGAGTCTCACCGTTTGACGCGCGGTCATTCGGTTGCCATGACTGCAACCGGAGCCGTCGCGCCAATCGGCGCCCTCCCAATCGACCGCGGGCAGTTGGCGTTTGAGCCACCCGAAAGCCGCGCGCGCGGCCGGAGCTTCCCTTTCGGTCGAATCGGGACAACTGTGCGCGGCCGAAAACAGCGGACCATCAACGCGCGTCCCGTCGATCGCCTGCGCGGCGAGGCGAACATGCTTCGAGGCCAATCCGTTATGACTCGACTTCAGCATCGTCGACACTTCCGACACGCGCACGTCTTTCACGTTCTCAAGCGAAGCGAGAGCCGTCGCCACTTTCGTGACGGAGGCGAGGCGGCGCGGACGCTCGCTTAAGTGATTCTTTACGTAGGTTTTGGTCTTCGCGTTCACGACGAGGAAGCTGATCCGATCGAACTTGCCGCCGTGGAGTGTTCGGATGAGCACTTTTTCTTTCGTGTTGAGATGCGCCTGCTCGTCACCGTCTGAGCCGGGATCGACGGCCGGAGGCTCGGGCTTAGCGGCGGGAGCTTCCAGCTCGTGCTCGACGCCCTTGTCATCGTCGATCGTGGTGGCGATCGTGCCGTCTCGACCGCCCGTAAGCCCTTCGTAGAAGCTACGCTTATCCGACGCGCACGCGGCCAGCGAAAGCGTCAGCGAAACGAGCACTGCGAACGAAAGTGAAAGCGATCCCGGGCGTTCCGTAATCTTCTCCTAATAATCCCGAGCGTTTTTATTGCTGAATCAGTGCCGGCTCGCGCGGGTCTAAACACGTTCTCTAGGATAAGGTTTTCAAAACCAGAGACGAAAAACGGCACCCTTTCAAAGTTAACGTGGACGCAACTTGCGTTTAGATAATGCGCTCGAACCCGATACAAATCGATTTGCGAGTTGATAATGCGCGCGGGCTCCGAGGATCTTTATCGCTCAACCACTTGCTGAATCATCAGCAGAAGCACGACTTGGAGGACACATGAAACTCGCACTCAGTTTACTAGCGCTTCTTTTCACGCTCGGTACCGCATCCTCGGCATTCGCCTTTGATTACGACCATCAGCTCAATGACCTGACGGCGCCGTCTTCATTAGCCAGCAGCAGCGACGATGACGACGACGAAGAGGATTACAATTACCGCGTGTGCGCGGCCCGCGATTCAGGAGGGCGTGAGTATCGCTACTACACGACGGTTCACCACTTCGCGTCCTACACTCAACGTCGCGCCGTAGAAAAATGTCGCGCCAACAGCCCAAGCCCGCGCTCATGCCGCGCGACCGGTTGCCGCGAATACTAATCGTCTTATGTTTCACCAAACCGGAGGCTCTCCGCCTCCGGTTGCCATTCTTAGATGAGCGCGGCACACTTGTTCGCAATGCCCTCATGGCTTAAGCGAAAGCGCGTTTTTATCTCCCTCGTGGTCGTG
>CAYPFC010000104.1:0-9853 GCA_964409815.1 uncultured Pseudobdellovibrionaceae bacterium | reverse complement strand
CCGTACCGATATTTGCGAATTTTCGCATGCGCGACTCCCGCAACTCCGAGGGTGACAGTGAGTCGAGAACCGCGACGATCGCGCGGCGGCAATACTTCATCACTTCCCAGTCGATTGTTTCAAACCAGTAGTCCAAAATTTTAATGCGCTCGGCTTCGCTAAGGGTCAATAGAGACAAATCCGGCGGCCAATAGAGCATTTGAACCAGAGGCCGCGTGCCCTTGCTCAGCGCAAGTTTCACGAGATCGCCCATTTCCTGCCAATTATCCCTTTGGACGGTCATGTTGATATCGACCGTAAACTCCGATCGTCCTCGACTTTCCCGGTCTTTTGAGTAGGCGATGAGATCATCAATGGTTTTCAAGGGAACGGAAATATTTCCGAGCTTACGAACTTTTGCGTAAACCTCTTGCGAAACCGCATCGAGGCTCACGTTGATTCCCGCAATTCGGACTTTATCCATTTTTTCTTTAATGAACGGCGTAAGCTTCCAATGCGCGTTGGTCGTAATTCGCCACATGGCCCTGGGATTCACCCGTCCCATGATGTCCATTAGTCGATAAGTATCCTTTTGAATGAATGGTTCGCCCGAAAGGGGATCGACTTGTTTCACAAAGGGAAAAAGATTTTTTTCGGCAGATTCCCAAAACCCGAGTTTGTCGTAAAGACCGTTGGGCAATTGCCAAATGTTGCACATGGGACATTGCAAATTGCACTTACCATTGAAATCGGGAGAGATCCGGCTTGGCGGCTTTGTCTGAACTTCCGCGAGATCGATGTCCTCAAGCAGCCTTTGATTGAACGGCTCTTTATGACATTTGCGGTGGAGCTGGTGCTCCTTGCACGTTTTAACGTTGTCAGTTAAAAACTCGCGGCGCCAGGCACGCGCTTTTTCGCCGTTCCAGATTTCTTCCCATTTTTGTTCCCGCGCGTCCCCTAGATGGTGCTGGTTCGAAAGCTCACGACAACCGCCGACATTTCCCCACGAATTGAAAATAAGGGTTGCGAAGGGGACCGCGCAAAACGAGTCCGGCAGGTTCTCCTTGGTAAACTTAGGCGTAATACCTTCATTCTGGCTATCGGCCATATGACTAACTGTGAGGCATGGTTGCTCTCATTGTCTAGACATAGTTTTGACCTTCAGAGGATGGAGGGGGGAGTTTGAAATTGAAATCGAACCGGTTCGGGCTAATATAAATCAAGGTTCGAGCCGGGAGAATCGTTTGAGCATTTGGATCGCCACTTTCTTTTTGGTCGTCAGCGCAGCGATCGCGCAAGATCCCGAGTCGGCGCCGAACATGTCCCCACGGGAGACCGCGAGCCTCCGAAAATTATCGCTTCAAGAAAACAAAGCGGAAGTGGTGACTCGCATAGAGGCCATCTTTTCGCAAATGGCGGCAAGCGGTTTCGAAAACGTGAGCAAAGGCTATTTTTCGGAGCTCCTGGTGATGCGCTCGAAAATTTGCAAAACTGAGCCGCAAAGTTGCGATAACGTAAATCAAGCATGGCAGAACTTTCTTTGCGGGGTTCCCTCAGACACCGAGCCCGATCGATGGCTCGCCCACTACCTGGGCCATCTTCGCGATGAAGGGCAAGCCCTCGTCTTTATCAAGAATTCATTGAATCGGATAAAAGTGCGTAACCGCGATTGCGCGACGGGGTTTATCGTTGCGAGTGGCGCGACTTTTCATAAAAGAGGCTGGAAAAAGGCGGAAGCCGCGTTGACCAAGGAAATCAACGCCGCCTTCGCCACGCAGACCGCGGATATGATCAAGGTCTTGGCGCGGATCAGCGAGTACGAAATGGACCGCGGTATTCTGCCGACGTTTCTTAGATCAAGCGTCCATTCGGCATGGAAACGCTACGTCTTTTCAGGCAACAAAATTACGGACTCCGATTCGATTTTTAGCGGCATGAATTTCCTGCTCTATAATCGAGGCGACACGCAAACCGTAATCGAATTTTTCAAAGCGCTCGGGCCAAAGACGATCCGCGAGCTGCCGCTCGGAGGAGCGCAATGGACCGCTTCGTATTGTTCTGCCGTTATCATGACCGCGCGATACGACGAGTGCGAGCGGGTATTGGGCGAATATGCTCGCAGCTCCAATCCTACGATCAAGTTGATTTATAACCTGCAGCTGATGTCGCTCGATGCAAGCCAGCTCGGTCTCGAACGGTTAAAGGCGACGCTGTCGCAAATGCCGGGATTCAACCTGGAGCGTTGCCATGCGAACAACGCCGAAGCCATGTGGTCTCTTTATTATGCAGCCAAATACTATCGCGCCATAAAGGATCTGGCGAAGGCCGAAGCCTGCATCAAACAATTCGCGGCCGGAGCGTTCTCCGCCCCGAAATGGCTATTGATTATCAAAGATATCGAGTTCGCCAAGATCCGGCGCCAACAGGGAAATTTCGTCGACTCGAATGCGCAGATCGCTTCGGGTCAACGCAAGTTGAAGCAAGTGGTCGGAGAGCGATCCTTCCTCGACGTGCTTCTGAGCCTGGAAACGTTGATGAACCAGGGCGCTAGCGGCAGCGTCAAAGAGTTCTCCCTCACCGAGGAAAGACTGTTGAATCTGACGGAAGAGCTGAAGCTCCCCGCGTATCGACGGATCGTCAAGCTCGCGCGGACGATCCTGATTGAAAAGAAAAGCCCCGAGATTCCGAAGGACGAACCGATTCTCCTTTCCGAGCTCGAAGACTTGCGGGTCTTGCGTCGGACGCAGTAAGCGCCGAAACGTTTATGCCTTGCTTTCAAAATTCCGATTTTCTAAACTTCGGGCCATAAGGGGAAGCAATGGCCGGAGTCGTAACCGCCCGAAGAAAACGACATGATCTGCCCGGCATTTTGAAGCTCAAAGTACGCTTCGACATGGACAAGCTGCGCCAGAGCCTGGCTGAGATGCAGGGCCAGCGAGCCTGGAACGGACTGGATGCCGAGTATCGCAGCCTCTGCGAGGTCTTCGATCAATTGCCGCCATTCTTCATGGGCGATCAGACGTCGCACGACGAGTCGTGCGCGGGCCCTTATGAGCAGTTGGCCTTAACCGAATTCGACGATTCGTTTTCTCTTGAACAGCGTCAGGAGCTGAGCGGCACCTTCTGGGACAAAACGAGTCCGCATCGCAATCCGAAGGCCGACGAGAGATATTATCGTAAGGTTGTACCTGGCCTCCCCGAGTATTTGAAATCGGTCTTGGCGGAGTTCGAACCTTACGTGCATCGTGCCCGCTTTGCGCGCCTGGCTCCGAAGCATTCCGTAAAGCCCCACATCGACTACGACACGAGCTACAGCATCCGTTTACACATCCCCATCGCGACTCACCCACTCTGTAAAATCGGCTACCGACTTGGCGACGGAAGCGACCGCGAACAACATCTTCCCGCCGACGGCAGCGTCTATTTCGTGAATCAGGGCTTATTGCATTGGGCGACCAACCCCAGCGACATGAGTCGAATTCATCTGATCTTAAGCGTGGACTCTCACCGTTTTATAGAAAACCACCTATGAATCGGGACCTGGCGTTTGGCGAGTTTGTTGAAGGCACTCACGAGCTCTCGAAGATGAACCTTCGCCGCTCCAGCGGCAACCGTTCGGAGTATCCGTTAGTGACGCCCCTACTGACGGGACTCGACCGCGACCAACTCTTTGATGACTATAAAAAATGTTTACATACTCTTTCCTCGAATTATATCGGCGACCGCAAGAACTTATTAGGCTGTTCGCTCGAGGAGGCGGCCAAAGAGCTTGAACGCTACGGTTTCAACTCAAGTCACTATCGCGCTTACGGCCTCATGCAAGTAGGAAGACCCGAATGGTTGGATTCGATACCCGAATATACGCGCGAAGTTCTTGGCTCGCTGAAAGACGACGTTTGTCGCGCGCACTACGCGGTGGCTCAGCCGGGATGGGACTGCGCTTTCCACATCGATACCCATCATTTCCGAACCCAGGGCTTTCGCCTGAATCTTCCGATCAACGCGCCGGCCTACTATGTGTTTCGCGTTGACGGCAAAGAATTGGAGTTTCGCCTTGAACCGGGAACGGTTTGGATGATCAACGCCGCCTTTGAGCATAAGGGAATGAACCCCGGAAACGTGGAACGAGTCGCCATTATCTGCCAGCTCATGGGCGATGCGGCCTTGTTTAAGGACTGAGTCATGGATCGGGCTCGAAAGCTTCGAGTTCTCATCTCGATTCCGACATTTTGGCAGAAGTACTATTTCCTGCCCACGATCCATTACCTTCTGAAGGATCATTGCGACGCCTTGCCGGAATTGCGTGAATCGATCGAGTGGCTCCCCCCGATCGATTCACGCGCGACGCCCGAAGAGCTCTTCGCGCCCTACGTCGATCAGACGATCGACGTCTTGGGACTGAGTTGCTACGAGTGGAACTGGGAACTGCAGATGAAGCTCGCCGAGCTCTTCAAGGCCCGCAACCCGCGCGGGCTCGTCGTTGTAGGCGGACCTCAGGCCGATTACAAATCGAAAGATTTCTTTGAAAGACATCCGCACGTCGATCTGGTCGTGCCGCTCGAGGGCGAGGGTCCGTTTCGCGCGATATTGCAAACCCTAGCCTCGGGCGCGCCCGGTTTCGACGCGATTGCGGGCGTCGTTTCGCGCTCCCGCCGCGAGCTGGACAGCCGCGCCGCGCGCGGTGAATTTCTGAAGAGTTTCGAGAGATCGCCCTTTATTCGCTATCGGGACTCCATTCTTCCCGAGCTCAGAGCGCTCGGCCCCTCTCATAAGAAAATGGCGATCTGGGAGACCACCCGCGGCTGCCCGTACGGGTGCACGTTTTGCGATTGGGGCTCGGCGACGTTGAGTCAGTTACGCCAGTTTCCGACGGACCGGCTTCGCGAAGAGATCGAGTTCTTCGCCCAAGCCAAATTCGAGGTTTTGTTTATCGCCGACGCGAACTTCGGAATTCTTGCCCGCGATGTCGAGCTGGCGCGCGAGCTCGCCGCGGTTAAGGAGCGGACCGGATATCCGCAATTCGTGATTTATCTGACCGCCAAAGTGAACGCCGAGAACAATCTCGCGATCGCCGAGATCTTCCATAAAGCGAAAATGACCTCGTCGGTGGTGATCAGCCTGCAACACACGGACAAGGACGTCCTAGGCGTCGTTCGCCGAACCAACATGCCGGACGCCAAATTGAAACGGCATCTGGCGGATTTGGAGGAACGAAATATTCCCTTCATGCCGCAAATGATTCTCGGCATTCCCGGCGACACGTATCAGAAATGGACCAAGTGCCTGTCCGACCTGCTCGACTTGGGGATGCACGAGGAGATTCGATCTCAGAATTTTTCACTTCTGACGAACTCGCCGGCCAACGAACCGGAATATCGCGAGCGATGGAAAATCGAAACCGTCGAGCGCTACACGATTTGCGGAACCGAACGAAGGCGAAAGCTTGAAAGCCCGTTTGAGTTGACCAGATCGACGTACATCGTGTCCTCCGCGACTTATTCGAAGGACGACTGGGTCGAGATGCATATGTACGATACGTTGGTAAAGGCCCTTCACTCGAGCGGGATGACACGCCTGTTGGCGGTTTTCCTCAAAAAGACGCACGCGATCTCGTATCAGGAATTTTACGAGCGCGTGAAGACCGAAATTTTCGAACGCGAAGGAACGCGTTGGTCGAAACCGTTCGATCGCCTGCGTGAGCACAGAAGAAAATTTCTGACGGATGCCGACGCGGTCGAGGAAATCGCGATTGACGATCTCAAAACGTCGGATCTGCTCTACACAACGGAAGAATGGCTGACTTATTACGTTTCCCTCGGTCACTCGGAGTTGCTCTTGGAAATCCGCGAAATTCTCGGCAAGTTTTACCCGCAAACGAACGACGATCTTTTGTCGGACTTGCTGCGCTTTCAGGAGTTGGTCTATATCGACCCGGAGTACGATTGGCGCCGGGGCAAACGCGCCTTCATCCGGTTCGCGTGGCCTATTTACTTTAAAGAGGCCTTGAGATCGGGATCTCCTGAGTTCTTACCGGCTCCGGCGGAAATGCGAGGCGCGCGCGAGCTCCACTTACAGGACCAAAGGGTCGGTTTGAACGGCGAGCACTCGCTCGTTTGGCCCGAGGCTCGGGAAGGCCAAAACGAATTGCGCAGGCACGACTGGTTTCATACGATTATGGGACCGGTGCACTTGAGGAGCAAACGGACGCTCCTGCAATTCAGTTAAGGATGACGTGGCAAGCGATCGATTGGATTTATTGTTATCCGTGATCCCGCGGTACACGGAAATCTGGGATCCCCCCGCCGGGGTCGCGTGCATCAGCGCGGCGGCCAAACAAGCGGGGTTTCGCTCCAAAGTCGTCGACTTCAATTTGACGTTCACCAAGTTCATGCGCGAGCAGGACCTGCGAATTTATCGCGAGATCGATCTATGGATGGCGGAAAGGCCGCTCCCGAACCTCAACTTGCGGCGCGAAACCGAGTGGATCACCGACTTGTCCGTCGAAGCCCGGGAGGCTTGCGAGTTCATCTTGAATCGGTGGATCGAAACGGTCGTCGAACACGATCCGATCTGGATGGGCGTATCGGTTTTCACCGACAACTCCCGGCGAATGGCGAAAATCTTCCTGCGCCGCTTGAAGCAGCGCCTTCCGGAAATCAAACTGATCGCGGGCGGCGCCGGGACGTCCCCGTTCGATGAGGAGTTGCGCGCGCTCGTGGATTACTACGTCGAAGGAGAGGGCGAGGAAGCCATAGTCCAGATCCTGAACGGCGACGGCGCGAACGCGTCGGGTACGAACGGCAATCCGGTACGACAGATTAAGGATTTGAACGATCTGCCGTGGCCCGATTATTCCGATTTGGATCTCTCAAAATACGATAGTCGCGGCAAAAGCATTCGGATTACGGGGTCTCGCGGCTGCACGCGCCGATGCAACTTCTGTAACGTCTACCTGATGTGGCCTAAGTTCACTTACCGTTCAGGGGAAAGCCTGGTGAACGAAATGTTTCACCAGCACGAAACGCTTTCGACCCATCCTACCCTCTTCACTTTTTCGGATTCGCTCATCAATGGCAACATCGCCTGTCTGCGCGAACTTTGCCGCGGTTTGATCGCGCGCCAAGCGGATTTTCGCTTCGTCGGTCAGTTTATCGCGGTCGGCGAGCGCTCCATGATGCCCGAGGATTTCGCTCTGCTTCGCGAGGCGGGCTGCGCTACCGTTTATCTCGGAATCGAGAGCGGGTCCGAAAGCGTTCGCAAGAAAATGAACAAGTTGTTCAGCAATTCGGACCTCTATTATTGCGTCGAACAGCTCGCCAAAAACGGGATCGAGATGATTTGGTTGATGATCGTCGGATTTCCCGAGGAAACTGAGGAAGATTTTGAGGAAACCTGCGAGCTGATTCGCAAATTCGCCCATCTGAACCGGGACAAATACAAGATACAGGTTTCCATGCACGAGTTCGTGCCGTTTACGGAAGTCGATTGGACGCGTAAGAACCTGCCTCACTTGGATCTGACGGATTTCGCTCACTGGAAGTACGCGGGAAATCCCCGCCTTGACCGCAAGGAGCGCATGCGCCGGATGCTCAAGCTCGAGCGCCTGGTTTCCGAAAAAGGATATAAGAATCACTATCTGACCATGGAAAAATACTCCGATTTCAGCATTGAGAGTTTCGTTAAAGAGGCCGTCGATGCGGACGTTTAGCAAGCCCGGCTGGATCTTCTCTCCCCGTCTCGATTTGATGTTCTTCGGGCTTCCCATCGTGATCGCGCTCGGCGTATTTCATGTGGTACCGCAGGGCTTCGATGTCCGAACGCTGATGTTGTGGTTTATCGTCGGTCACCTGCTTTGCGACTTCGGTCACACGTACGCGACGGCTTTGCCGGTTTACGCCGGAAACGCGCCGTTCGCCAAAGCCCTGCGCTGGGCGCCGATCGCGGTCTTCGCTGGCGCGTATTTTTGGATCAAACATTCTCCGAATACGTTCTATGTTTTGGGCGCCTACGCGACTTTGTTTCATGTCGTGCGCCAGCAGTACGGTTGGATCGTTCTGTCGCGCCGTCGCGGAGGAGAGCCCGCCGAGGGCTTCGACGACAAGTTCGACCGGGCGATGCTCTACAATTTTTCGGTGATCCCTATTTTACTTTGGCACGCGGGCTACTCGCTGGTGCCTCTCCGGTATTTCAGCGAGAACGACATGCCGTTTCGCGTGGCTGAATTCTGGATCCCGACCTTGCTCGGCGTGCACTGGGCGATCAACGGTCTGTACGTCGCGCGACAAATCCAGCTCTTCGCTCTGCGAACGCCTCTCAACGCCGCCAAATATTTTCTGCTATTCGCGACCTGGTGCTGGTTTTACCTGGGACTGCTTTACTCCCAGGCCGCATGGCAATTCTGGTTGATGACCACGCTCATGCACGGAATCACTTATCATGGGCACATTCTGGCAACGGCAAAAACCCGAAAGACGGGATCGTGGCTATCGACCGCGGTTTATTTGGGCGTGATCGTCGGTCTTGGGTACGTCTATTACCTGGGCGGAGTAAACAAGGTGGGTAGCCCGAATCGAGTCGCGATCGAAGCGGCGCTGTGGACGGTTGCCCTCTCGCACATTTTATTCGACTCGATCATTTGGCGTTCGAACTTGCCGGCGTTCCTGCTTGCGACTAAACCGGCCCCTCTTCGAAGCGGTATTGGAACTCCGGAGGAATGTCGCGCAGGTTGAAGATCTTCTCTGCCTGCAAGGTGTTCGTCCATCGCTGGTATGCGCTTTCCGACCGGAAAAGATAAGTCCATTGATGCTGATCGCCTTGCCTGCTGTATTTCACGCTGAGGAGATCGCCTTCCCGAATCATTTGATCGTTGAAACGCAAGAGCGCGTCGGAGTTTTCCCATCGGCTGGCCGCCGACGAAAAATCTTTGCCGGGAGGAATTGTCAGGTGGGCTTTGAAACGGTAATTGCGCTCGCAAAGCAGACCGAGTCCCAGACCGGAAACCGCTAAGCCCGTGGCGCGAACGAATTGCCTGCGCGATAAGGACGGCGATTTAAGCTTCATACCTCAATTATAAAAGAGGGCCGCCCACCGATGAATGGATATTTCCAATACCGGCCCAAATTGAGGCTTCGCCTCGCCTCGGCCCGACGTTGGTCGCATTTGAGATCAGTCGATGAAGTCCGTCGCGATTGGCTGCTTCGGAAACGTCGGGAACAGGAACGCGGGATTTTTATGGTGCACCCTTCGTCCGCGATTTGAGTCGGCAAAACCGACCCCCATCAGGAGCGCCGGAGGCCTCGCCAATCCGAGCTCTTTTTGCACGCCTTCCGGATCGAAACGCGTGCAACAACCCGTCGCGTACCCGAGTAAGTTCGCCGTTAGATTCAGATATCCGGCGGCAATACCAATCGCGAGATTTTTGTCGATTTGAAGGGCTTCCGTCGCGTCCCATTGAAGAGGTTGAGCGGCGTACGCCTCTTTACCCTCGAGAACCTCATGAGTTTCGCAGTTGCGGTAAAGATCCCTAGGGCCCTCGTTACGCAAAGGCACCTCTTCGAAAACGACCAAAAGATTCGCGAGCACCTGAGAATTTGTGGTCGTTTTGGAGCGTTCGGTAGGCGCGGTGAATCCGTCGGTGAGAAGATGTACGGCTTCAATTTTCTCGCGGTTCGTGACGAAGCTCACCTTATAAAAAGCCACATTTTGCTTGCTCGGACATTGAGTTACGGCCGTGACCAGGACCTGCAAATCCTCCGCGGGAATTTTCCGGGTCAAATCCCAATTGCGTTGGCAATGCTGGCTTTTGTGAATCGCTTTGTGAAGAGCTTCATGTGTAGGCAAAATAACCTCGCGTTTGACTTCATTCTAGACGTAA
>CAYPFC010000103.1:5795-9874 GCA_964409815.1 uncultured Pseudobdellovibrionaceae bacterium | reverse complement strand
GTGGCGCGAGTTGCCCCGCGCTCAAGTTCGCGGCGCGTGACGCGCGCTACGCGTTCGTGATCATGTACCTGGCGAAAATTCTGGAGCCGGGCGCGGAGGCTTCGTGGCGTTACTTGTCGTACTCAATGGATTTCGGGTATTTCCCGAGCTCGGTCGAGTACTCGAACTTCGCTCTCGATACGACGGCAGCCTATATTAAAGAACTCTCGCAAAAGCCGCGCGAGCAGGTTCATGAAGAGCTCGTTCGCCTCAAGAAAATCGCGAACCAAATTGTACTCTCGATCCAAGGGCGCAACGACACGGTACCCGCGTTCTTCCAGCGCATCGACATTTGGGGAGCCGATGCCGAGGGCGACCAAACGCGCTCGATTCTGCGTGAAGCGCTCTGGCCCGTTCTGATTGACGGCTACGCGATCGTCCGCGGACAGGCGACACCGTCGTTCCAGGGATTCGTCGAGCGTGCGCTGACGGATTTCGACACGAATGTACTCGGCCCGTTCCGCACGAACCCGACGCGCAAACGCGTGTTCCAGGGTTTTAATTTGAAGGACCTTTCCGAGATTGACCGCACACTCGTCTTCGTCATGGATCAGACGTATCGCGATCGCCTGAGCGTGGGCGACGCGCTCGCGATCCTGAGCACGCTGAATCCGACGAACGATGAGCTGATCACCGCCGCCGAGCAATACGTTCAAATCCGCTTCGTTCAACTGGTAGTGCGCACGCAAGAGGAATTGAAGAAGCATTTGGGCGATGCTGAAAAGTATCGCACGATCAAGCAGCTTCAGGAGCAGCTTAGCAAAGCTCAGCCCATGGAAGTCGAGTGGGCAAATCTTACGACGCGCGTATCGATGATCAAGAGCTTGATCGAATCAAAGGCTTCGCAAGGGGATCAAATCACCGCCGAGCAAAATCGTCGGTTGGACCAGATTTTCAGCCGTCTTGATCGTAATATTAAATGGTTTGCCGTCTATCCGAACATGCTTCCCGTCGTGTTCTATATGTCGAAGGCGAACCTTGCGGACTACATTCAGATTCTTTGGTTTAGGTTCAAGCTCGATAGCGACATGATTTTCAAATGGCTGTTTGACGGTGTTTTGGGCGGCTGGTTCAACTTCACGAACGCCGTACGCGATTACAGCTCTCTGAGTTCGCCCGAGGTGATTTTGTCGTTCCGGAACGCGCTGATCTCGGGATTGTTCGAAAGCTACGGCATCGGCCCCGCGGAGTTCTTGAGCGAGTCGACAACTCGCTTAACTGCGAAATCCATCGCGAACCTCGAAAAGACGAGCGCGGAAATCTATAACACGTTGATCAGTGAGTACGAGAATAACTCCGAGCGCAGTCTATTCTCTCGTGCCATCCGATTCTGCAATGGGGATAAAAACGCGATCGAAGAAATCGATTACAAGGATATGATGCGTTATCTGTCGCCGTTCTCTCTCGAACTCGACGGAAACGTACACCGCCAGGCCTCATCGCAGGCGGAGATCCATAATCTGCGCTTACCGGGTAAAGACTATGCCGAAGAACCGATTTACAGCGTGATCGATTTTTACCGCACGGACGAGATGTTCCATCTCGACATGCTCGAAAAGATGGTTGCGATTTACGAAGAGTATCTGAAAGAGACGGGCCAAGAGGATCCCGCGCTCGGAAGCGTGAAAGAGAAGCTTCAGAAAGTTCATCAGCACCTGCGCCACACTTATGGGATGTTCTTCCAGATCACGCGCAACTACTATGATTGCTCGTCGAAGCTGCGCACGCTTTCAAAGAACCGCATTCTTCAAGTGCTCGAGTATGAAAAGGTCTACGTTGAGCGCGCGTTCGCGGACGTCCGGAAAGTCGCTCAGAATCCCGCGCTTCTCGAGGAAGTGAATGCGAGCTATCGCAAGAAGTACCCGGAGATCGACAATGTCGAGACTCAGGACCGAATCATTCGTCGCGGAGATCAGTACGTGTTCGTGTTCAACAAGGCCGACTTCATGTTGCGTCTGCGCGAATACTTCATTCGGGGCGTGACGAAGCCGAACGGAGAAAGGCTGCCGGCCATTTCGCCGACCATGCGGATTTTGATTCCGTCGCGCCTTCTCGCGGTGGACAAGGGCTACGGCGACTATAAGTTCTTCTATAACCAAGAAGAGTTCGCGGCCGTCGATCTTCGTGAAGGCATGAGCCTGCGTGATTTTATGGCCGACTATTACGAAATCGCGTTCTACTCGGGCTCGGGAGACATTCTTGAAGGCGTGTCCTCCGTGCGCAATCATGTGCGCCCGTGGGTACAGTGGATGGACAACCTCACGCGCGCGGTAACCTATTCGAAGCCGCGTCTCCTCATGCTTTCCAGTCTCTTTAAGCTGGGCAAGATGAAGGTCTACGATTTTGATAAGGCCGGTTGCTCGTACAACATGAGTCACGACGAGCTCGACAAGAACTGCGTTACTGAGGCGAAATTCGATGCGCAGTACATGCTCGATCAGCAGCGCTCGATGCTGGGCTTCGTAAATCTGACTCCGGATATGCTGGATGCGATGAGCCTGACGAAATCTTCGCTCATCATGGGTCGTTATTCGCTCCGGTACGCATTTTTTACGGATCCGGACATGCGACCCATCGGCGTGCTTGACGTCTTCCGCTTCACGGGCGGCTTGGAGGGACTGGGCGCGGGAGTCATTTTCCCTGGTGAAGAAGTGGATTCGCGCGGATACATGCCTCCGCATACGGGCTATATCTCGCGCGCGGTCGACTACTATCGCAACGTTGCCTCGAATGGCGAGCCGCTCGTTGCGCCGAAGGAGAATCTATCGGGTCAGCTTAAGGAAATGTTCCAGGCCTATGTGGATCGCGAATGGGCGCCTCTCGCGGAGCTCGAAGCCCTCGCCGAGAGCGAAGAGCGAAATGGCCGTGGCGTTTACGAGGTCAACCTGATTCGCGGTTACGAGCCGTTTAAACTGCCACTGCTGACCCCGTATTCAACGCCGCTCAGATTTTTGCAGCTGAATCTCAACCAGAAAACGGACTTCATATATGACCGTCCGGCGGAGTCTAATCCAAGATAAACAGCGGCGGCCCATAGGGCCGTCGTTCTTGTTTTCATCCCTGAAAGTTCTCCACGTTTCTAACCGCCCGGAATCGGGTGTATGCGACCCCTCGCCGGACTCAAATCGAATTAAAGCTGGCATAAGCCGTGCTCTAGTGACCCGTACATTCAATCACTCAGGAGGCACCGGTGTGCGGTTCTTCTCTGACTAATTCTCAAGGAGGAATGATGAAGAAATTAGGTTTACTCGTAGCCACGCTGGCTATGATTGGGATGACGGGCGTCTCCGCCGAGGCGAAGACGGCTAAGCCCAAGAAACAGCCGCTGTTGAGCTGTAACTCGTTTGAGTTCCGCGTAAAAGGCGGAGGCCTTCAGCTTGGCCTCGGGTACTTTAAACTCGAAGGCGATGGCGACATTAAAAACGGAAAAGAGTACGTCGGCCGTTTTCACTGCGTGAACTTGGACACGAACCGCCCCGTTGACGTGATTACGAAAGTCGAGATGGGATCGGGAGCAGGCATTGCTCTTCGCGGTGCCATTGGTTACTTCGAAATCGAAGGGGATACAGATCTGAACTTCGTCGGTTACGCGAGCGATCTCTCGAAAGAGTACATCGTTTCGGCCGGTCGAATCGCTTGGGGCCTTGGCGCCAGCGTTCAGACGATGGTTCTCGATTCCGACAGCCTTCGTCTCGTATTGCGTGTTAAGCCGATCGTCGGCGCCGGCGTAGAAGTCGGTTTCAACTCCGTGAAGCTCACTCCGATGAGCATCACGCAAAGAGTTCGTCCGATCTTGGACTAAATTTAGGCTTCGGAAGAAATTCCGGAGTTTGAGAGAATGGAGCTCGCGTAACCCGCGGGCTCTATTTTTTTGCGCGCTTGAGATTTAGAACTGTCCGCGCAGCTCTTCGACGCGGCGGCAGGCTTCCTGATTATTCGCGCGGCAGGCTTTATCAAAGTAATTCGCCGCTTCGGAATCCCGGCCGGCCTCCTCAAGCGTCAGCGCCATTTGCCAATCCAAAGTCTCTTGCGGAATACGC
>CAYPFC010000103.1:3578-5785 GCA_964409815.1 uncultured Pseudobdellovibrionaceae bacterium | reverse complement strand
TCGTAAATCGTAATCGCTTCGTCGTATTCCTCGTGATTCATGCGGACGGTAGCCTGCATGGATTTGCACTCGGGGTCATTCGGCGAGCCCGCGAGGCACGCGTTCACCGCGATTTCTTGGTCTTCGTCCGAGCCGACTCTCAACTCGCTCGCGGCAAGACCCTTCAAGCAGCTCTGCGAGTGCGGGTAAAGCTCTAAACAACGTTTCATGGTCGTCTTGGCGTTTCGCCAGTCATTCAGCCGCATGAGGAGGGCGCCGCGCCCCTCGAGAGCTTCCAGCGAGTTCGGCGAAGATTTCTCGAGCTCCTGAACGATTCGGGTGGCGTTAATGATATCGTCGTTCGCGATCGCTTGCTGCAGTTCGGAAACCCCGATCGCCGGAGCTTTTGGCGCGGCCTTTGCCGCGGGTGGCGGCGGAGCCACGGGCGTGTCGTCGGGCTCGGGTGTTTTCTCCACCGGTTTTTCCACCGGCGGGGCTTCGGCGGCAGCGCGGTCAGGGGGCGGAGATTGCCCGGGGCGCGAAGTCCACGTCACACCGAGCGCGATTCCCATGGCTAAAGCTAAAGCATGCGTCACATACTTCATAACCGAGGATTGAACGCCTCATGGCGTTAAGAGTCAACGGGGTGATTCCCTCTTGAGGCATTTACAATATTGAAAAGCTAAATTGCTTATTTCTCGGTCTTAAGATGAATAAAACCCAAAATCCATAAGGGGTGGTTATGAAGTTTTTTGTATTCGCTTTGATCCTTTCCTTCGGGGCACCCGCATTCGCGAGAACGGCGTTGATCTGCCGGTCGCTGGGCGATGTGAACGGCTGGAAGACCTATACTACCGATGAGCCTTTGCGCTTCACGGCTTACGTCGAGTCGGATACGGCACTTAGCAAGGCCGAAGTTAGCGGTGCTTACGACTCGGACGTACGCGAGCTCGAGGCGGATCCCAAGTACAAGCCGGCAAGCAAGCGCTACGCGAACTACAATCGCTTCGGGGTGCTCGAGGATGCCTGGAACTGGTTCGTACCGCTCCTGCCGAAAGGGTTCTCGAAGGAAAAAGGCTCATTCCGCGGATACGTCCAGATCATCGGCGAAGAAGGATTCCAAGAAACCGTCTCGATGAATTGTTTCTTGCGCAGGTAATTCAACATAACATCGCAGCGGTCCAGTCATGTTACCGGGCCGCTTTCTTGTGACGCGCGGGTATCGCTGTTATATTTTTTGATATATATGAAATCCCGCGCGCTCGCACCACTGGTTGGACAAAAAGGGAATAGCGTCGTCTTCGCGATCATCGCGATGGTTTCCGCCGGGCTTTTGAGTCTGCAGTTTCTAATGGATATGCCCTCGCGTGTGAGCCCGGCGATCGAAAACTTGAGCGCGCGCACCAGTCTCCACGCCCTTCGCCAAAATTTCCTGGTTTACTTAAGCGACATCGGTACAAAGACGAACACACGCAATCATCCATCTAACGCGACGGCGTTCGCGTGCGTTGGGTCGGCCTGCACGCAAGGCACCGTTTATAATTTAAGTCTAGTCGATGTCGACGGCAATGTTGTCACCAATCCTTCCAACGCGAGCCTTGGCTTCGACCGTCGGGGGCTTGCGTGCAATACCTACGGCGCGGGAGATTGCGTTTTTCGCGTTCTTGTTTCGTGGCAGGTGGATTGCGCTCCAAACCCGTCGCCGTGCGCGTCTCCGCCGATCCGATATTCTGCTGCACTCGAGATGTTTCAGGTGCCTGGCGCGCGCACGATCAACCTGAGCGAGTTTCAAATCTTACCCCAGGATTTGCAGTGAGAATTTTAAACGCGCGCGGGATCTCGATGGTGGCCGTGTTGTTGATCGCGGCCGTGGTGAATGGATTCGCGCTTTCATTTCTTCACGGATTGAGTACGATCCGAAAAACCCAGATCCATCAGGGCATTCGCTTCGATGCCGAGCGCTTGAAGTCTGATGTGATTACGATTCTTTCGGATACGCCGAGCTGGGCGCGCACGTTTTCGGCGCCCGAAAACGCGGCCGGTCTCGGCTGCGCGACTTCGACTTGCACGAGCGGCGGAAACTTCGTGATCAAGAATGGGGCGGGCGGGGATTATTTCAACGCGGGCGGGGCGGCCAACGGCTTTACGCGCGCAGGCCTGAGTTGCGCCTTCGTGGACGGAGCTCCGAACGAAGAGTGCCCATTCTCGCTCGAGCTCAGCTGGTCGAA
>CAYPFC010000103.1:0-3568 GCA_964409815.1 uncultured Pseudobdellovibrionaceae bacterium | reverse complement strand
CCACGATGATTCGCGTGACGGCGAAGCTTAAATACCAAGCCACCGGCGGGCCGGCGCTGCGCCCGTTTGAAGTGAACATTCTGCGGAGCTTGAACTGATGATTCGCGGGCCGCGTGGTTTCACCCTCACGGAAATGGTCGTCGGCGCCGGCGCGCTGGTGCTGGTGATGACGATCATCATCCCGGTCGTGCTTTGGCAGATGCGCGAAACGCGCAATGCGCGCCTGACCGAGTTCGTGATTGAAACGCAGGCGCGCTTCGTGGGGCTCTTGCAGAACAAGGCGGCTTGGGGGCACACGATCAGCGGGTCCGCGGGGCTTGACTGTGACACGCTGAATGACGGGACGACATCCGGAGTGTTGACCCTGAGGGATTCGACAAATGGGATCGTTTACGATCCGGTGTCGTCGCCCGCGAATGGTCTGGATTATCACATGCGCCCGTGCAACGGATTCAACGCGGCTCCGGGCGCCGGCAGCGACAGTTGTCCGTTTCGTCTGAACTTGAAGTGGGAGGCGGTATGCGCGACGTGTGCGCCGGCGATGGTGCGCGTGCGGGGCGAGGCGCTTTACAATCCCGCGACGCCGATCGGTTTTCAGAACGCGCGCAAGCTTGAGTTCTCGATGCTGAAGACGCTCGAGGGCGTGGGCTCGTTCGTGTATCCGACCGAAGTGGCGGTCTCGCGCTACTCGGCATGTGCCGTGATGAGTGGCGGCGGCGTGAAGTGTTGGGGCTCGAACAACGTCGGTCAGCTCGGAAACGGGACTTACACGAACAGCTCGGTGCCGGTGGACGTCGTAGGATTAGGCGGCAAGGCCGTGATGGTGACGGTGTCCGATCCGTATACGGGCGGGCAGGCCTGCGCGATTCTCGAGTCGGGCGTGCTCAGGTGTTGGGGCACGAACTCGCGCGGGCAAATGGGGCAGGGCACAGTTGGTGGAACGTTCGCGACTCCGCTGACGGTGCCGATGCCAGGGCCGGTTTCCTACGTGAGTTTGGGATTCGTGAATTGCGCGTCTCTGACGAACGGCGACCTGTACTGTTGGGGCGCGAACGACAACGGAAATCTGGGCAATGGAACGATCGGGACCACGCAGTCGACGCCTCTCAAGATTGCGCTGCCGGGTCCGGTGAAGTCGTTCCGGGCGGGACAGCAGAAGGTGTGCGCGGCGACGACCGCGAACCGATTGTTTTGTTGGGGATTGAATAAACCCGGAGTGTTCGGCGTGCCCGAGGCGACGGTGCCGTACAGTTACGTTCCGTACGAGGTCGACGTGAGCATGATCCCGGGCGGGATCGTGACGGTCGATGGCGGTTACATGCCGGGGGATACGGAAGTGGTTTCGATTCTTGCGGGGGATGGAACGGTGTGGGCATGGGGAGAGAATCGGCAGGGTCAATTGGGGCGTGGAGATTGGCTGCCGTCCCATATTCCGCAGCGGGTTTCGGGCTTGAATAATGTGACGAACTTGAACACCTCGGGGCGCCCATCCTGCGCGGTCGTGGATCCGGGAGACGTGTACTGTTGGGGGCACAACGATCTGGGTCAACTCGGAATCGGAAATCGCGCGAATCAGAATCTTCCCCGTCGGGTGAGTCTGCCGGTACGAGCGAAGCAAGTGGCGGCTACGAATCGAATGTCGTGCGCGTACCTGACGGACAACCGCATTTTCTGTTGGGGCGACAACAGCGCGGGTCAGTTAGGTAACGGAACGACGACGAGCTCTTTAGTGCCGGTCGAGGCCATGCTGGAGCTGAAGTGCGAGTGAGATTATGGCGTGGGTGGCTCGGTCCCCAGGCCTATTGCAATTATGTCAGGGTTGAGTGCCGCTTTTGAGTCCTCCGTAATAGATTTGAACTCATCTCTCACCATTTAAAGATAAGTGCCCGTAGGGCCGGTGCCGGCCTTGCATTGGTTCGAGCCGAGGTGAATATGGGAAAAGGATTTTCCATGATTGCCATGCTTCTGCTGAGCTCTTTGGCACAAGCGCAGGCTTTACAACTGGCAAGCGTCCAAGGACCGGGTTCGGCTTCTTCTTCCGAGCGTGAGCTCGTGGGGCGCGTGCAATCCCTTCGCGGATCCGCGACCATCAACGGCGTTCCGGTTCAACTCCGTTTAAGCACGAAAGTTTTTTTGAATGACGTGATTGTGGTGTCAGACGGCGGCCAGATGATCGTACGCTTCATAGACGGGACGTCGCTTGTCGTCGCGGGAAATTCCGAAATTTTGGTCGATGAGTTCGTCATCGATTTGCGCAACGGCCCGCTGGACGGGGTTTGGGAATCGACTCAAGGACTCTTTCGTTTCCTCGCGCCGTCGCCTCCAAAGCGAGACTTACGAAGCGTTGTGGCCGTCTTAGGCATCCGGGGTTAGCGAGGGATTATCTTTCAACGCGGCCGGCGGACTCAAACCCAACCAAAAATGCACTGAACGCGCCCTGGCTGTCCGGATCGCTCGAACGATAGATAACGCTGTCTGTGATGTAATGCATGAGAGTGAAGAACGGATAAAAGGCCCAAACCACGAACATCAGCGGATGATACACGAAAGAGTTATCGACGCCCATCTTGAACGCCAATCTGGTAAACTCATAAAGTAAAATCACGGCAACGAAAACGATCACCACATTGCGTACCGCAAGCGCAGGCAGATCTTGCCCTGCACTCGATTTACGCATCATCGCCACATACTCAAGCGCATGAGACGTGATGACAAACATCATCGCCAAGATCGAATACGCCGCGAGTGACCAGAGAATAAAGCGAAGCGAGAAGAGAAACTTGTTGGTCGGTTGAAAGGCCTCTTCCTTCCAGCATAAATAGGAATAATGAAACGATAGCGCCAAACTCAATGCGCAAATCGATCCTACCCAAGCGTCGCCGAGGATTTCCGATCTCGCGAGAATCGTGCTTAGCACGACCGAAGCGGTGTGGAGTCGCATGAAGTTTTTTTCTCGCGCAACGAAATCTTTGAGCCGTGCTTTGGACACGGGGTCCGCGTCCTTTTCGGCCGACTTCGAAATCATGATGGAGAGTCCCCAGCTTTGTTTGGCGCCATGGTAGGTGGGCAGCAAAATCCAAACCCAGAGAAGCGTACCGGTAAAGATCGCCCCGTAGACACTTCCTTCGAATAAACGGTCGTTTACTGTCGCGACTGCGGCGATTGCGACCACGATCATCACCAGTGCGGTGGCCAGCAGGAATTTCGGGCGTGTCAGCTTGCGCCGGACGTACGCGCGGCCCGAGGGCCAATATCCCAAAACCAGGAACGGGCAGATCAAGTGCAAGCTGTTGAAGAGAAAAATGTTAATGAAAAAATCTTCGAACTTCCCGAAGCGGTCGAAGTTTATGTGCATTGAAAGCAAGGGCTCGATCGCGAGCATGGCGATACCAAGCAATGGAACTAGAACGATCCAATGCTCATCGCCTCGGGAAAAGTAGAGTTTTTTGTCTATGGCCGATTGGAGTCGGTGCATTTTTAGATTTTAGGAAATACCCGAAGGGACGGCCAGCCGTTCATTGCCGGCCTAGAGGAAGGGCGGGGGCAAAATTGCATCGGGCATCGATTT
>CAYPFC010000102.1:7986-9990 GCA_964409815.1 uncultured Pseudobdellovibrionaceae bacterium | reverse complement strand
ATCATGACGGCCTTGAACATTCCGCCGGCGACCATGATGTTCGCGAACATCGGCAGCAGCTGGTTGACGGCCATGTTGTTCCAGTGATCGTTCGAGGTCCACTTGTCCCAGAGCGCGTCGCATGCCGCCCAGTCGCGATTGAACTGGCCGATGAGCCTCTGGGTGACGAATCCGCCGCACTTCGCGGAGTTCGGATCCGCCATGATCTCGGTGGTGATCGTTCCGGCGAACGCGCCCATAAGGATCGTGCCCATGAAGAGCGTGCCTTGAACTCCGAATTTTTGGTGACCGCCGGGGCCGAACGCTTTGTTCGCGATCGTCTTGCCAGCCCAGTACGTACCGCCCGCGACCGCCATGAAGCCCGCAAGCTGCGCGATCGAAGCGGGATCGGTCATGCTTGAGATGTACGCGTCCCATGCCTGCGGATTGTTCGGGTAGTTGAGCGTCAGTTGGATGCCCGCGAGCATCCCCATCGCGATGTAGAACCCCGCGACTCCGCGGCCCATCTGGATCCCGCCGTCCTTGATTCTCTGCATGGTCTGCGAGCCCGGCCGCGTGCCGTCGCCCATGATCGCGTTCGGTTGCCCGCGAACCAGCTTGCGAAGCTCCGTGCGCCAGCGTTGGAGCTCGGCTTGAGTCATGTTCCATCCCCGCTGAAGGCGCGAGGGACGGAACTGCGGATCCATTTCGGGAAAGTACTCGATCCCGGGGACGTTCATTCCCGAGAATCCCGCGGGACGAGCCGGAGTGATCGGCCCCTGACCCGGCACCACGACGAGCGAGCGGCTCGGAGGGAGCGGATCTTTAGGCGCGGCGATCTCGGCGTAGCGTGAGTGGGGCGAGACCAAGCGGTACTGGAGCTCGGTTCTCGCGTTCATGCGCGCGAACCAGTCTTGATACGTGTACTCGCGGAACTGCAACACGCGCTCGGCGTAAATCTGACGCTGAACCTCGCCCCATCCCGTACGGCCCTTGTTCGCGTTCGGGTCTTGAAGGCGGCGCAGGAGATCGTCTCTCGACATCCAATCGGATTTCCATTCGACGGAGCCATCGGGCTTGAGCGCGCCGACGAGGTAGCGTTGGGCGTCGACCGCTCCGCCCAGAACTAGGGGCCGGAAGACCATCTCGCGGCCCATGGCATCGAGTTGTCCCTGGAAGTAAACGATTTGCGATCCGCCGGGAACGATCACGCGGTGGCCGTCGAGCAGGTTGCCGGTCGGTCCCTTGGGAACCGCGGGCGCGAGGAGCTCCTGCATCGGTTGCGGTTGCGACGCTCGGTAGACTTCCGCGAGGAGGTTCTGGTACGTCGAGCGCCAGCGCTCGGGGAAGACGGCGCGCGAGCCGTCGGGGTGACTCGGATCCGGTTGAATGTACCCGCGCGAGATGAACTCGGCGTTGTAGCGGTCGTACTTGAACACGCGTACGCGGCCCTGACTGTCGAGCAGACCTTCGCGGTAAACCGTCTGACCGTCCTGGGTGACGGACCAAACTTCGCGGAACTGACCCGCGATCGCGCTGTACTGGGGGCCACCGAAACTGCGGCCGGTTTCGTTCGGGTTGATGTCGCCGGGTCCACCGAGCTTTACCGGGGGAGTCGGGGGCGGGATGATTCCACCGCCGCCCGTGCCCGTTTGGGTGGCAGGCGTAGCCGATCCCGCGCCTTCGGCAAAGGCCGGAGACGCAAAGGGGATGGTCACGCAGATGGCGATTCGAATCGCGCGGTCGATCAAAATGTGGGTCATCGGACTGAAAATGAGCAATCCGTGTGCCCGGGCGGCTTCCTATATATCGAAGTGTGCGGGAGAGCTGTCTAAAGGCTACTGAGGTAAGGGATGTGGTTTTGCTGTTAAATTATTGAATTTACGTGTCAATTTGCGGGCAACTTTGGGGTAGTGAGCCGTGCCCAAAAAGGCTCGTGGCGGGGCCGTGAATTCGAATTGTGAAAGCGCGCGGTTTTGAAGAAAACTCGCTCTCGTTGAAAGGGTAAACACGGCTTTCGGGAGG
>CAYPFC010000102.1:5432-7976 GCA_964409815.1 uncultured Pseudobdellovibrionaceae bacterium | reverse complement strand
TTACGAAAACGATTGGCCAGATCTAAATAAACGCGAGTACTTCCGCTGGTGAAGTGAGCGACGTATCCACGGAGCCGCCGATAGGATTGGCCAGCTCTAATAAAACGCGATCACTTCCGCTTCGGAAGCGAATCGTCGTTCGATCGTCGATCTGCGGTAAGAAGACTAGCCCGGCGGCCACTCCATCTGGCGCCCACCGAGCAGGTGGATGTGGAGGTGCGAGACCGTCTGTCCGCCATTCTTGCCGGCATTGATGACAAGGCGATAGCCGCCAGCCGAAAATCCCTGATCGCGCGCCACTTGAGCGGCCGTCAACAACAAATGCCCTAACACCTGCTTGTCTTCCGCGGTCGCGATCGACTCGATTTCCTTCACCGGAACGACCAAGAAATGCTTCGGCGCTTGCGGCTGAATGTCGACGAGGACCGCGCAGTGCTCGTCCTTGTGAACGATCTTGCCGGGGATCTCGCCGTTGATGATCTTCGTGAACAGCGTCGCCATTGCGGAAACCTCACATTTGTTTGTAGTCCGGGCCCGCACCGCCCTCGCGCGGCTGCCAGCGCGGACCAAGGACGTCGGTGGCCTTGCAGTCGACACAGTTCGGAGCGTTGACGGTGAGCTTGTCTCCGTTGAGCTCGTACACTCCGGCGGGACACATGCTTACGTAGAGCTCGGCGACATGCTTGGGAACGTCTTTGCCGACCGTGAGGTGAGAGGGAATGTCGTCGCGAGTTTTATTTCCCGAAAGGTAGACGGCGTCAACTTTGCTTAAGCCCGTTTTTTCCGTCGGGAAGTTCGGCGTTGCGGGAATCTTCGGCTCGTCGGCGTCTTCTTCGGTGTGATTGCCGTCGCCCGGGAACGCCCCGCACGTCGCCGTCATCAGCGCGGCCTTCATTCCGCCCATGTAGAATCCGTCCTTGAAGGCGTGGCGCATGTTGCGCACCTGCTTGAGATCCTTCCACACGAAACTTTCGCGCAAGGATTGGTCGTAGCTCGCGAGCGAAGCCTTCGTCGTGTCTTGCGCTTTGAGCGCCTTGAAGATCGCGCGCGCGGCGAGAATGCCCGACATCATCGCGTAGTGAACGCCCTTCAGCGCGGGAACGTTGACGAGGCCAACGGCGTCGCCGGTCATCAATAAGCCGTCGCCGGTGAAATCGCTCGGCAGCGCGTGGAAGCCGCCTTCGGGAATCGTCTTCGCGCCCCACTCGATGCACTGGCCGCCTTCGAGGATATCTTTGAAAAGCGGGTGCTTCTTCATGTGCTGAAGCAGGTTGTGAACGTCGAGTTTCGGGTTTTTGTAATCAAGGCCCGCGACCAGGCCGATCGCGACTTGCGTGTCGGAGAGCGGGTACATGAAGCTTCCGCCGAACGTGTCTTTCGGCAGCGGGTAGCCGAGCGTGTGCGCGATGAAATCAGGAGCCTTCTTAACTTGCCAGATTTCTTTTACCCCGAGCGCGAATACCTGCGGATACTTCGACTGGATATTTTGCCACTGCATGTACGCCTGCGCGAGCGGCGAGCGCGTGCCGTCCGAAAGCACGACGACCTGCGCGCTCACATCCGTCGCGGGCATGCCGTTCGCGTCCGCCGAGCCGTCGCGTTTGAGCCCCGCGGGCGTCGTGCGTACGCCGACGACTCGGTTGCCCTCCGCCAAAAGAGAGTCGACCGGAAATCCGGTCATGATGTTCACGCCGGCGGCTTCGGCTTTCTGCCCGAGCCAGCGCACGACTTCACAAAGTGAGGCGATGTAGTAACCGTGATTCGCCATCGTCGGCGGCGTCGGGATGCGGAGCGATCCGTTCTTCGTCATGTAATAGACTTTTTCGCCCGTGACCGGGCGACGGAAAGGAAAGTCCGAGTCTTTCAGATCGGGGAAGAGCTCGCGCATCGCCTGCGGATTAATCACCGCGCCGGAAAGCGTGTGACCTCCGAGAGTGCCGGCCTTTTCGAGGACGCCGATCTCGACGCTCATTCCGCCATCCGCCTTTACCAATCGCGCCAGCTCGATCGCGCCGCTCAGGCCCGCGGGGCCGGCACCGACAAAGACCACGTCCATCGGGACGACGTCGTCGCCCTCGGGCTTGTGGCGGATGATTAATTTTTCTTGGGCGAGCTCGGGTTGGAATTGAGCCGGGACGAACTGTTGATTCGAAGACATGATGCTTGGCTCCCTCTAAAACGCATAAAACTAGATCTGAACCCCGCATTAGGCAAGCGATTAAAGGGCGCGGGAATTGACCGGAGTGGGGTGGGTAAGCGAAGCTCTAATCCAAGTATGGCCATCTTTCAGCACAACAACCAGACGCTGCCCTACGAGATCGAGTTCGCGCCCTTTCCTTTTGATCTTTTGCTCCTGCAAAGCACGCGTTTCTCACCGGATTTTTGGCGCCCCGTTTTGGATGATCTGAAAGACGAGGCTCCGGCCGGCGGCCGCGTGATCACATGCGAGCTCACCGAACAGATCGACAGCGAATTTTTTGATCGCTTCATCGGGACGCTCGGGCTGCACGCGGTTCACGTCGTGGCTTTCGGCGACTCGGTTGA
>CAYPFC010000102.1:0-5422 GCA_964409815.1 uncultured Pseudobdellovibrionaceae bacterium | reverse complement strand
TTTGGTGAAGGCGATTTCAAAATCGGATCCGGCGAGCTTCGCGAACACGCTGCTTTTTCCGCAGGGCGGCCCTAAAGGCGACGACTTGGCGCGCGCCGTGCGCGAGTTTTGCGGGCTCTAGCTTTCTCCACCAGTTCCCAGAACAAACCGTTTTTCAATCCGACGTTGGGAACGACGATCTCGTTGATCTCGAAAATCCGCATCATCTCGAGGGTCACCACCGCGGCCGGAAGGATGACGTCGGCGCGATCTTTCTTCAGCTGAAAGCGCTTCATGCGTTGATTCAACGTCATCGCGAACAGACGTTGCGTGAGGGCCTCGAGATGCTGCCGTTGAAAGCGATTGCGAGTACGACTCAATCCCAGGCGCTGGCAAAGTTTACCGAGCGCGCGCAAGTTTCCGCCGGTGCCTACCATCAATTCGACGGCATTCTGCTGGCGACCAAGAAGATCGAGTCTCAGGCGGTAAAGTGGCGTGCGCACCCATGCGGCGAAGTCTTCGTACGCGTAATGGTGCGGGTGGTGGCGAACTTTCGAGAGCAGCCGTACGGTTCCGATCGGAAGGCTTTGCTTCGTGACGAGCTTTCCTTTTCGGCTGAGAACGACTTCCAGGCTTCCGCCACCCATGTCGATCAGAATCGCGGTCTTAGAGTTGAGATCGATGACATGACTGACCGCCTTGTGCAGGAGGCTGGCCTCGAGCTGGCCATTGATTAGCTTTACGTCGATTCCCGTGCGCCGCTTGAGCTGGGCGATCACTTTACGCGAATTCGAGGAGTCCCGGAGAGCCGAGGTGCCGACCGCGCGGATGCGCTGTACGTTCCAGCGTTGGCAGACTTCCCGGAAGATCCTAAGCGCGCGCTCGAGCTCACTTTGCGTGACGGGACGGATGTAGCCTGCGGAAAACGCATCTTTTCCGAGGCGAACGCTGGCGCGCTGATCTTCGAGCACGCGCACCCGGCCGTTCTTCGACGGTTGTCCCACGAATAATCGAATGGCATTGGAACCGATATCGATCGAGGCGAGGCGAAGCGGCTCTTGAATCATACTTCGATTCTGGGGGCGCTTCGCTCGCACAGTCAAACTTTTAGTTCGTCGGGTTTGAGCGCGAGCGACTTCAGGCGCGCTTTCTCGGCGAGAAGATCCTGGCAGCCGATTTCCTCCCCGGGCTGAGTGGGCATGCGGAGCGTGTAGTCTCCGTTCGCGTCCATGTCCCAGGCATAGCGGCGGCAGCCGAGCATGACCTGTAGCGCTTCCCAAATGCGCTCGCGCGCCTGGCGGTCCTCGACGGGAGCGATGACTTCCATGCGGCCAAGCAGGTTGCGCGACATCCAGTCCGCGGAGCCGATGAGGAAGCGCCCGTCGAGCTCGGTATCTTTGCCGTTGCGGAAGTAAAAGATACGCGAGTGCTCGAGGAAGGGCCCGACGATCGAAGTCACTTTGATGTTCTCGCTGAGCCCCTTCATCTGCGGGCGAAGGCAGCTGAAGCCGCGCACGATGAGTTGAATCGGCACGCCCGCTTGGCTCGCTTCGTAGAGCGCCTCGATGATGCCCTTTTCTTCGAGGCTGTTGAACTTCGCGATGATTCCGCTCGGAAGCCCCTGCTTGGCGTTCTCGGTCTCCTGCTTGATGAACTCTAGGAAGCGCGCCTTCATCGTGATCGGCGCGACCAGTAAACGGTTGTAGTCGGTCTTCAGCGAGCGGCCCGTGAGGTAGTGGAAGACTTCTACGACTTCGCTCGTGATCTCGGGCTTCGACGTGAAGAGGCCCATGTCGGTATAGAGCTTCGCCGTTGTCGAGTGGTAGTTGCCGGTACCGACGTGTACATACGAACGAAACTCGTCGCGCTCGCGGCGAACGACCAACGCGAGCTTCGCATGCGTTTTGAGGCCCACGACTCCGTACACGACATGAACGCCGGCCTTTTCCATCGCCTGGGCCCAAAGGATGTTGCGCTCCTCATCGAAGCGCGCTTTGAGCTCCACGAGACAGACGACTTGCTTCCCCTTTTCGGCCGCTCGGATGAGCGCGTTGACGATCGGGCTGTTCTCGTTCGTTCGGTAGAGAGTCATCTTGATCGCGATGACCGCCGGGTCATCCGCGGCCGTCACGATGAAGCGCTCGACGCTCGTCGAAAAGCTCTCGTAGGGCAGGTGAACGAGCACGTCGGAGTTTCTGACGATTCCGAAAATGTTCGCGCCTTCCTCGATCAGCGGCGGGAGCGTGACCGGGTTCCACGGGCGGAATTTCAGCTGCGGAAGCGGGAGCGCGTAGACCGCCGAAAGGTTTTTGTATTCGAGCGGACCGGGATTCTCGTAAATGTCATCCGCGGTGAGATCGAGCTCGGTTAAGAGGAAATTCAGCAGCCAGGGGTCGGGATTGGGCCCGTGCTCGAGGCGCACGATCTCGGCGAAGCGACGTTGTTTCACTTCCTCCTCGATGAGCTCGAGCAAGTCCTCGACGCCTTCGGTGTCGGTATCGATGTCGGCGTTACGCGTGACCCGAAACGCCATGACGTTCTGTATTTGCATGCGCGGAAAGAGCTGATCCAAGTGGCGGCGAATGATGTCGAGCAGGCTGATGAAGCGCCCGATGCCGGGTTCGGTGTTCGGAATGCGCACCCACGAGGGGAAGAGGTCCGGAATCTTGATGCGCGCGAAGAGCAGGTCGTCCTCGCCGGGAACTTGAAGGCTGACCGCGAGCGACGTCGAAAGATTAGAAATGAGCGGAAAGGGATGCCCGGGGTCGACCGCCATCGGGGTGAGTACGCTGAAGATGCGATCGCGGAAGAAAGTCTTGGCCCATTCTTGCTCTTGGCCGGTGAGTTGATCCCATCCGAGCAGCCAGATCCCGTGATTCTGAAGCTGGGGAAGGAGCTCGGCGTTCAGGAGCTGGCGGATCTCCTCGTTCAAATCGAGCACCTTCGGGCGAATCAGCTTGAGCTGATCTTCCGGCGTCAGTCCGTCGGGAGAAAGCGTGTCGAGCGAGGAGTAGTGTTGACGCTGAAGTCCTCCCACGCGCTTCATGAAAAACTCATCCAAGTTCGAGTGGAAAATATTTAGGAAGCGCAGGCGCTCGAGCAAGGGATTTCGCTCGTCCTTCGCCTGGAACAAAACACGTTGATTGAACTTCAGCCAGCCGATCTCGCGATTCAGAAACAATTGCGGAGACTGGGTTTGCGCAGTGGGGATGGTGCTCATAACCCGGGTAACCTACCTCTAAAGAGAAAGGATTTGTATTAGATTTTCCTTTTGTTTTTTTACGTCGGAGTAACCTAAGTCCACGAGAGCATTGAGATAGAGAGGATCGAAAGTCAGGTACGAAAGGATCTCCGCGGACTCTTTCGCGCTACCTAAACCGCTGAGTAAAAAACGCATGAGCGGAGGGAGGCCCTTCACGCGCTCTTCGGCGAGCTCGCTTGGCGCTTGTGAAGGATGAACGTGGACGATGTCGATGTTCTTCATCGCGGAGTTCTTGCTCACCAGCTGCAGCGTCTCGTTAATTATGCGAACGCGCTCGATGTCGACTTCGATCGCGTCCATGAAGAGCGCGTTGATGACGACCGAAAGCACGCGCCCGATGCTCGGCTTTAAGATATTTTCGTCGGTCAGCGCGACATTCGCCTGCTTGCGTACGCCGATCACGAGGAGCTTCGAGGCGCCGACTTTCCTAGCGGGGCTCAAAGGCGCGGTGTTTCGCAGGCAGCCGTCTCCGAAGTGGCGTTTGCCGACTTTCCAGGGAGGAAAGAAGATCGGGATCGAGGCCGACGCCATGACGTGGTCGATTCCGATTTGCTCGCGCATTCCTACGCGTTGAACTCTCTTCCACTCTTTCAATTGGGGATTTCCCATGAACCAGGTGACGCCCACCGAAGTGGAGTAATCCGTCGCGGTGATGCACAGCGAGTTCAGTTTTCCGGATTGAATGTGCTCGTCGATCCGCTCGAAGTGGATTTGCTTCGCGAGCAGATCGCGCAGCGGCTCGACGTTCAGCAGGCCCACCTTCGTGGGTCTAAGCGTAGAGGAAAATCCCCCGAGCGAAACTCCGCGAACGAGGCGCCACGCCGTTCTTCCGACGGTCACGTAATCGGTTTTGAAAACTTCCTCGGTCGTGAGCTTGCGCCACATGGTACACATGCGCTCGGTCGCGAGCTCCAAATTGTCCGCTTCGCTCGCGAGGTAGGCGGCGTTGATCGCGCCCGCGCTCACGCCGACGAGATTTCTAAAGAGAGAGAAGTTGCCGCCGCGCTCTTTGCAGATTTCATAGATGGCTCGCAGAGCTCCCGCCTGATAAGCGCCGCGAGCGCCGCCGCCGGAAAGAATCAAGGCGTAGTCATTGTTGTCGGACATGTATCTATTATGGGCTATTTAGAAGTCGCTGATCAACTCGACCAGCTCGGGATGATCGATAAAAGGATTACGGACCTTTTGCTTGGCGAAGATCTTTTCGGCGCGGCCGCGCTCGTCTTCGTCGACGGGATCGAGGCGGTGCCAAGCCCTAAGGCTGCTTTCCTCGATCGGAGAGATCGCGAGTTTGTAACGGGTCGAGAAGTAAAATATCGCGCGGGCGACGTTGCCTTTGTGGGCGTCGGGAACTTCGAAGTAAGTCTCTCTTCCGCCTTGTGCCGTGTATCCGCGCTTAGATTTTAAGCAGGGGGAAGAGATCGGCGAAACGACGTCTCCGAACTCGATGTTTCCGCGCGACGAGTTGGCACTGGAAAGAACGGGAAAGAGGATGTGAAGGTCGGCTTTCTGAAGTCCGTTGTTGAACCGAGAGGAGAATCGGCTCTGCGGCCAGGTGTGCTCGGCGTTCAACACGTTCGGATCCGGAATCTCGCCCGGACGCGGAGGGCGCGACTTGAAATCGGCATCGGTCGTGAGTTTCTCGCAGTAGACGTCGAAAATCGCGTAGCTGGAGCCGTGGCGCTCGAGGTGAAGCGAGCCGAAGAGCACGCGACGAGCTTCGGTGTAACCCAAGCTCGTATGCTGATAACATTCGCCGCCTGAGCAGGACGACACGATTATGTCGTGATCGCCGTTGCGCTTATGAATGCCGTTGAGGATTTCATGCACGAGATCTTTAAGTGGACGATCTTCGATTCCGTCCTCGACTCGCTCGTAAAAGTTTCCGGGATAGTAGCTGACCTCGGGAGACAGACGGGCGGCCACCACCGTTTGGGTTGCGGCCAAGAGGAGCAGGCTGAAAATCCTATAAAGCCTGAACAACTACCGACGTCCTTGTTAGTCTATGGTCCAAGCCTAACAGGGAAAAACTACGGTAGGGAAACCCGCATGAGTGAATTCAGACGTTGGTCTAGGCGGTTACTTGCACGAAAAACCGGCACCCGTGAGCCGCTCGCGAATTTTCCGCTGAACGGATTCACAGTGTGAAGTTCCGTTAGCGCTTGTCGCGACGATGCCTTC
>CAYPFC010000101.1:8846-9996 GCA_964409815.1 uncultured Pseudobdellovibrionaceae bacterium | reverse complement strand
CGGCCGACGCCGAGGTCGCGCGTAAGTTCGGCGCGGAAGGCATCGGCCTCTGCCGTACCGAGCACATGTTCTTCGGCGCGGACCGCATCGACGTGATGCGTGAGATGATCATCGCCGAAACCACCGAAGAGCGCGTGGAAGCGCTCGATCGCCTGCTGCCCATGCAGCGCGGGGACTTCATCGGTCTGTTCGAAGTGATGAAGGGACTTCCGGTCACGATTCGCTTGCTCGATCCGCCGCTGCACGAGTTCCTCCCGCACACGGACGAGGAAGTCGACGAGCTCGCGGGACGCTTGCAGACGAGCGCCGACAAATTGCGCTCGAAGGTTCGCAACCTGAAAGAGCTCAATCCGATGCTCGGTCACCGCGGCTGCCGCCTTGCGATCACCTACCCCGAGATTTACCAGATGCAGGCGCGCGCGATCGCCGAGGCCGCCGTGGACGTGATCGGTAAAGGCAACAAGCTCGTTCCCGAAATCATGATTCCGCTCGTGGGCACCGAACTTGAGCTGAAAAAGCTCAAGACGCTCGTCGAGGAGGAAGTGCTGAAAGTTCAAACCGCAAAGGGCGTGAAGTTCGATTTCCTCGGCGGAACGATGATCGAGCTTCCGCGCGCCGCTTTGATGGCCGATAAGATCGCCGAGCACGCGCAGTTCTTCAGCTTCGGAACGAACGACCTGACGCAAACGACCCTTGGAATCTCGCGAGACGACGCCGGCCGATTCCTCGCGACCTACGTCAGCGAGGGCATCTTCGAGGCGGACCCGTTCGCCTCGATCGACCAGAAGGGCGTCGGCAAACTCGTCGAGATGGCGGCCGAGCTTGGAAAGCGTACGCGCTCGGATTTAAAGCTCGGCGTATGCGGCGAGCACGGCGGGGATCCGGCGAGCATTCAGTTCTTCCATAAAGTGGGATTGAATTACGTCAGCTGCTCGCCCTACCGCGTGCCGATCGCACGTTTAGCGGCGGCGCAGGCGGCGATTCAAGAGCGCGGAACCGCGCACTAGCGCTTTTTCGGACAGATCGTGGTGAGGTCGATCTTCTTCAGAACGAATTGATCACACGTCACATTGCCGGATTTTCCGTCGACGCGCCCGTACTGCAATTTTATCGAGAGCTCGTTCACGCCCGGCTCAAACTCGTGGCTCTC
>CAYPFC010000101.1:0-8836 GCA_964409815.1 uncultured Pseudobdellovibrionaceae bacterium | reverse complement strand
TCTCGAAGAGGCACATGCGATAAATCGCCGCCCGCTTTTCTTTTTTCTGGCCCGCGCATTTGACCCATACCGAGAGCCGTTCGGGCTGCGAGATCGGCTCGCCCACGTATTCGTGATGGAGGCGAATCTCGGCGATGCCGGGTACGCGAAAGTTGGTGGACTTCAGCGCGGCTTGTTTCTCGGCGCCCGCGCCGTACGCGGCGAAAATCAGGAGCGCGGAAAGGATCGGTCTCATCCGCCACCTCCGCCGTAAACCATGCGGCAGTTTTTCAATTGAATGTGCATGTGCCCCGAGTGATCGGACTTTTGAATCATGTTCGGGCCTTGCGCCTGGAAATAGATGACTTGCAGCTCGTTTTGCGTGTCCTGCGCCATGCACTGGGCGAACCGGAAGAACTCGGTCGATTTCGGCCGAATGCTTCGGCCGCTCGAGCAAGTGATCGGTCCGACGTCGATCGCTTCGCCGGCGTTGTGGCAGGAGCGGCGCGCGCGGTGCGAGGAGTCTCCCATGATGCCGAAGTTTTCGAAGCGGCAGTTTCCGTATCCGAGTTTGTTCGAGCAGTGATTGAACCACTTTTGAAACGGCGGAACGATTTTATAGGGACTATTCAAGTCTCCCGCGCCGATGGGCTGCGCGCCTCCGTTTCCGTAGGTCGGCGAGCTCATGTCGTCGCCCGAGGCGACTTCGCCGCCGTAGCCTGCGCCGCTCATCATCGTGCTCAGGAACTTCCCCATCGCCTCTTGCAGTGCCTTCGTTTCCTCCGGATCTTCTGTCTCGGCCTGCCTGGCGGGAGGCGGGTCGACGCGCGTTCCGTAGCCGTAGGGATTGCGTTTCGGCGGCGTGGTCTGCGCGGGCGCCAGCGCCTCGTCCTGGGCGTAGCTTTGGAGCGCGACCGAAAGGGTGAGTAGGAGATACGTCAGTTTCATGTCTTACTCTTATTTTAGGTGCGAATTGCCCCATCTTCGAGGGGAAAACGGGTGGCAAGCTTATACGCGGTTGGTTCACGACGATTGACTAGTGTGAGCTCGCGGCTAAAGGTGGTGCGGAGTATGCAAAGGGAGAAACGAAGAGAGGAGTCTCGCATGAAGAAACTCGCGCTTTTGGTCGTCGTCGGATTCGTTACCGCGTGCGCCTCGCCCACGCCGTACCAGGCGGGTAGCGGGGACGATCCCGGCTACCGGGATCTCAAAATCCAGGAGAACCGCTACCGCGTGGCCTTTAAAGGCAACAGTGTCACGCCTCGCGAGACGGTGGAGATCTACCTGCTCTATCGCGCGGCCGAGCTCACGACGGCGCTCGGGATGGATTACTTCATCGTGCAGGATCAGGACACGGATAAGAAAACCGATTACACCGTTTCGCCTTCGGGATGGTCGGGCGGTTTTGGATACGGAGGTCGTCGTCGCTTCGCGGGTATCGGATACACGACTCCCGTGAGCGAATCCTCACAGTACGAAGCGATCACGTTCATCACGCCTCGCAAAGGTAAAATGCCCGAGGACAACCCAGCGGCGTACGACGCGCGCGAAGTTTTGAAAAATCTCGAGCCGAAAATCGTGCGGCCGAACGAGAAATAATCCAGGAATCCGTCAACGAGCTGAAGCCGAAACTCACGGACTCGGGGTTGACCGAGCCGCAAAAGGCGAAATTGACCAAGCTTTTGAGCCTCAGGACGATTGAGCGCGAACTGCGCGACCGGCAGGCGGCGCGTCATATCCGCTAACTTTGCTCACCAATTGAGCAATTCTAAAACAAAAAGAAGTTGGCAAAAACTCTCCACTCGCGGTTGAATTAGGACTTACGACGAGTCATTTTCGCACGAGATGCAGTGCCCCATGGAGGGTTCGCCTTGAGAATTAAAAAGTTAGAGCTCATTGGTTTTAAGTCTTTCAAAGACCGCACGGTCATTCACTTCGACCAAGGTATTACCGGAATCGTCGGCCCGAACGGCTGCGGAAAATCCAATATCGTCGACGCGCTCGTGTGGGTGATGGGTGAGATGTCCGCAAAGCACCTGCGCGGTGCTCAGATGTCCGACGTGATTTTCGGCGGCGCCGAAGGTTACGCGCCGATGGGCATGGCGGAGGTTTCGCTCACGCTGGAAAACGACGGCGGACCGTTTCCGATCAAGTGGCTGAAATTTTCCGAGATCATGCTCACGCGCCGCCTTCACCGCGACGGCGAGAGCGAGTACCTGATCAACAAAGAGCCGGCCCGACTGCGCGACATTCAAGAGATCTTCATGGACACCGGCGCGGGCTCGAAAGGGTTTTCGATCATCGAGCAGGGCGCGATCGGAAAGATCATTACCGCGAAGCCCGAGGATCGCCGGACGCTGATCGAAGAAGCGGCGGGAATCACCAAGTTCAAAGTTCGTAAGCGCGAATCGCAGCGTAAGTTGATTTCTACGGAACAAAACTTGGTTCGTCTGCAGGACATCCTGGGCGAGCAGAAGCGCCAGCTCGATTCGCTCGAGCGCCAAGCTCAGCGCGCCGAGCGCTACCGCAATTTGAAGAAAGAGCTGCAGGAAAAAGAGATCTTCGTTTCATCGAAGAACTTTTTGGCGATGCATACCGAAAGCGAATCGCTTCGCACGGAAGTCGAAAGTGCCCGCGAGCAGGAGGCCGGCTGGGGCGGTAAAGTCGCCACGATGGAAGCCGACCTGAGCGCGCTTCGTTTGCGCGCGACCGAGCAGGAGAAGCAGGTCGAGGCGCTGATGATGGAGCATCAGAAGTCGCAGACCGAGACTCAGACGCTGGAATTCCAGATTCGCGAGCTGAACTTCGAGATCGAACAGGCTCGTCGCAATAAAGAGATGACGGGATCGATGCTCGAGCAGTCTCAGGCGCGCAAGATCGCCTTGGAGAACGAGCTCAAGACAATCGAGGAAAACCTGGCGACCACTTCGGTGCGCGCCGAGCAAGTCGGGCAGGAGTATCAGGCGAAGGCCGCCGAGCTTTCGCAGATTCAAGCGCGCATTCAGCAAGTCGACAGTGAGTTAACGACCCAACGTCGCGAGATGCTCACGGTTTCGCAGTCTGAAACCCACCTGGACGCGAAATTCCAATCTTTAAATGAAAAGTCGCGCGAGCAAGACGAGCGCATGGAGCAGCTCCGCTCCGTCGAGGGAGAGCTCTCGAACCAGAAAGTCGAGTTTGAGAAGCGTCGGAATATGACGTTCGGCCGCCTCGAGGGCGAGCGCCAGATGCAACTCGACATCATGAAAGACGTCGAAAACTTCCAGGCGAATTTCGAGATCTTGCAGAAGCAGGTCGCCGAAAAAGAAGACGAAGTGACCTTATTCAAGGACAACCTGAACGAAGTCGCTTCACGCTTGTACGGACTTGAAAACTTGCAAGCCAACTTCGAAGGCTTCGAAGAGGGCGTGAAGCAGGTCATGCTCTGGCAGCGTCAGCGCGCGGAAGTGCACGCCGACGGCAGCGTTTCAACGGCCCCCGCGGAAATGCGCCCGGTCGCCGAGATCGTCGAAGTGCCCGAGCGCTATGAGCTCGCGATGGAAGCGGCTCTTGGCTCGCGCCTGCAGTTGCTCGTTTCGAACACGGGCGAAACCGCTCTAGGGGCGTTGGATTACTTGAAGTCGAACACCAAAGGCCGCTCGTCGTTCGTCGCGAACGATTGGGTGCGCGGCGGTGGCGATGGCCGCGACGGCGAGCTCAAGATGCTCCCGGGCGTGGATGCCGTTTTGGGCGACGTCGTGAGCATTCCCGACGATCAGCGCGACGTCGTGAAGCCGTTCTTTGACAGCGTCGTCGTGGTCGACACCATTCGTACCGCGTTGTCGCTGCGCCCGAACTTCCCGAACCGCACGTTCGTGACTTTGGATGGCGACTGCTTGACCGCGGACGGCGTTTTGACCGGAGGTACGGCCGAGAGCGCCGATAGCGGATTGCTTAAGCGTCGCCGCGAAATCAAAGAATTGTCGCAGAAGCGCGAAGAGTGGGCGGGCAAGCTCGCTCTGGCCAAGCTTTCCCTCGAAAAATTGCAGGCGAAGCTTGAGCAAGTCGGCGAGGAGCTCGAGGCCTCGCGTAAGCGCTCGGTAGAAAAAGAAGTTCAGATCGCCGAGCTCCGCAAGGACCTCGAGCGCGCCGAGAACGAGTTGCACAACGCGAACGTCGCTCTCGAGCGCCAACAGAACGAGATCAACCGCGAGCAGGCCCAGCAGGTGAGGCTGCAGGGCGAGCTTGAGGACATCGGTTCGCGTCTGACGGACGCGCGCGAGCGTCGTTTGACCCTCGAAGCGTCGGTGAAGTCGCTGGACGAAGAGTACCAGCGCTCGCGCACGGGCGTCGACGAGCTTCAGAAGCGCGTGATGGAGCTTCAAGTGGAGGCGACGTCATCGCAGAAGGACGTTGAGTCGCTGAAGCAGCGTTTTGAATTGCTGAACCGCTCGCTGACCGAAATCAACTCGCAAGTCGAGCAAATGGCGAGCGAATCGGACCGCAGCTCTGAAACTTTGAATATCAATCAGGTCTTGGTCGAGCAGCGCAAGATCGAGCTGGAAAACTCGATCGAGAAAACGAAGGCCATGGCCGAGCAGCTCGCCGCGGGACGTGACGTTTTCGAGCAGGTTCAAGCTCAGTTGCGTACGATGGAAGCCTCGGTGAACGAAACGCACCACGCGTATCACCAGCTTCAGTCGCGCATGAACGAAGCGACTCTACGCCTCGAGCAAGTGAAGATGAAGGAGCAGTACCTCATCGATCAGATCCACGAGCGTTACATGCTCGATTTGCGCGAGATCGCCTCCCAGTACGGTGGCGCCGAAATCGACGCCGTCGCGATGGAAGCCGAAGTGAACGAGCTCAAGGCGAAGCTCAATAAGATCGGCGAGGTGAACCTGTCATCGATCGAAGAATATGAAGACTTAAAGCAACGTCACGATTTCCTCGATCAGCAGTACAAGGATCTGATCGAAGCGAAAGAGCAGCTCAAGAAAGTCATCGATCGCATCAACCGCATTTGCTCGCGCCGATTCAAAGACACGTTCGAGCAGGTCAACGAGCGCTTCACGAAGGTTTTCCCCGTTTTGTTCGGGGGAGGCGAGGCCCGCTTGATCCTGGTCGAGGATCCCGAGAACGGCGAGATGGGTATCGACATCGTTTCGCGTCCTCCGGGCAAGAAGTTGCAGAACGTTTCGCTGCTGTCGGGCGGCGAGAAGGCGTTGACCGCGGTGTCGCTGATCTTCTCGATCTTCCTCGTGAAGCCGTCGCCGTTCTGCTTGCTGGATGAGGTTGACGCTCCTCTGGATGACGCCAACGTCTTCCGCTTCAACGATCTCGTGAAAGAGATGGCGAAGCGCTCGCAGATCATCATCGTGACTCACAACAAGCACACGATGAAGGTCAACAACACGCTCTACGGCGTGACGATGGAAGAAAAGGGCGTTTCGAAGATGGTCAGCGTGACCCTCGAGAAAGCGTCCGGCATCGTCGAGATGTCGAGGTAACAGTTTCCATTCTGTAATTCATCGCGTCCGCCAACTGGGCCCGGGCCCAGTTGGGCGTTGGCACGCGTTAGTCCCTTCCGCCGCGGAAGTGCTTTGCTTTTATTTGATTTGAGCTTGTGATGCGCGAGGTCCGTGGCGGTGCGGAGTATTGGAAATGGTCAGATTTAATTTGAGATGAGGAAGAATAAAATGCGAGTACTTCCGCTGTGGAAGGACTCACCAAACTTGCTTCTTGGGAACCAATTTTATTGCTCGAATCCTCATCGAATTCTTCTAGAAGTCTCTCGAAGGACCTTTACAGAGCACTTTCGCGTCACAGACTTAGGTAAACATTAGAAACTCTAAGGAAAGGAGTTGTGCGTGAGTAAGAAGCAAGACCGAACTGTATTTCGTCGCGACGATGGAAGTTGGGCGAATAAGCGAAACGACGCCACTAAGGCATCCAGCATTCATTCGACGCAGAAAGCTGCTGAACAAGAGGCGCGCGAAATGCTAAAAAATCAAGGCGGTGGAGAGTTAACCACTAAAGGCCTTGATGGAAAGATTCGCAGTAAAGATACCATCGCGCCGGGCAATGATCCTTATCCGCCGCGAGATCGGGAAAACTAGATAACCAAATTGAGTGGCCTCATCATGGGCGGCACCTCTGGGATTCAAGATTACGGTGCAGGCCACTCTTACATTGAAAACCAATCTCACCTTACTTCCGCAGCGGAAGTACTAGCGTTTTAATCGATATGAGCTCGCGCTACTTTGAAACGGCCAGAATCAGCTTTGCGATCGATGCCATCCCCGCCTGGACATTTTCTTTGAAATGCTTCGAAGCATGCACATCCGCCGCGTCCGTCACGGCGCGAATCTCCAAGTGCGGAACTCCGCAGAACTCCGCCGCGCGCGCGAGACCCGCGCCTTCCCATGCGACGACCAACGCTCCGGTCTTCTCGCCGAGCTCGCGCGCTCTCGCGGCGTCGACGATGTCTTCATCGCCACTTGCGATCGTTCCGAAATGGACTCCGCGAAGATTCAGCGCTCCGACGTCGAGCTCGCGCAGTCGCGCGAGCGCGCCGGCATCGCCCGCGAACGCGGGCGGGGGACGCTGAACGAATTTCAAATTGAAATCGTGCTCGACCGTTTTCTCCGCGACCACCAGGTCGCCGGTCTGCACGTACGGCGACAACGAGCCGCCCGCGCCCGCGCAAATCACCAAAGACGGATTCAGCTCCCGTACCAAAAACTGGGTCGCGAGCGCAAAGCGAACCTTCCCGTGCCCACCGATGGCGTGCGCGACCGAATCCCCGTGAGTCACGACCTCAAACTCGCCCACGCGCTCGTTCCGAGTCACCGCACCCAGATTTTCCTTCAGTGCCTGATTCTCAATCGCCAATGGAGTTAACACCAAAATCATACGCAACGATTTAACACATGAAGGATGGACTTCAACGACCTTTGCTTGATAAAGCATCGCCATGGATCAACAGGATCTCCTCTTATATATTCTCGCCGGTTCCGCCGCCGCACTCGGACTCGGCGGAGCGTTCTGGGCCGCGCTTCGTAAACCTAAGGGCGACATCAAACGGGATGCGCTGATCCAAGCGGAGGCGCAGCCCGCACCCGACGCGCCGACCACGGCCGCCGCTCCCAAGCTCGAGCTTGTTCCGCCGCCCAAGCCCACTCTCGGCGTCGCGCTGAAGTCCACGCGCGAAAGCTTCTGGGGCAAAATTCAACGCTCGCTGACCGGCTCCATCGACAGCTCGCAGATGGAAACGCTCGAGGAAATCCTGTACACCAGCGACCTCGGTCCGACGACCGTTACGCGCTTGCTTGACTCGGTCGAAAGCCAGCTCTCGAAGAACGAAAAGAAGTCCCTCGATACCGTGAAAAGCTCGTTGAAGACGGAAGTGTCGAACATCCTCACCGCCGTTCCGAAAATGGGGCTTACGCCCTTCGAGAACTTCGAAACGAAAACGAAGCCCCAGGTGTGGATGATCGTCGGCGTGAACGGCGCCGGTAAGACCACCACCATCGGAAAACTCGCGCACCTCGCCGCCGCCAAAGGCGCGCGCGTGCTCGTTGCGGCCGGTGACACCTTCCGCGCCGCCGCCCAATCGCAACTCAAAGTTTGGTCCGAGCGCGCGCAGGTCGAGATCTTCGCGCCTGAGAACGTCAAAGACCCCGGCGCCGTCGCCTTCGACGCCGTTCAAATGGCGAAAGCGCGCGGCTACGACCTCGTCCTCATCGACACCGCCGGCCGCCTCCACACTCAGGAAAACCTGATGGAAGAGCTCAAGAAGGTGAAGCGCGTGATTCAGAAGCTCGACGCCCAAGCGCCGCATGAAACCCTCATCGTGCTCGACGCGAACTCGGGACAAAACGCCCTCGTTCAGGCTCAGAAATTCCACGAAACGCTCAAACTCAGCGGCGCCATCTTCACCAAAATGGACGGTACCGCCAAAGGTGGAGTCGTCCTTGGTCTGGCTTCTCAACTTCAAATCCCCACCGTTTTCTTAGGAGTCGGGGAAACCATGGACGCACTCACCGGATTCGACGCCGGCGAGTATGCCGAGGCGTTGTTTGAGGCTTGAGGAAAACTCGAAAAAAGCCGTAATATTAAAGGAATGGCCCACCACTCAGCACTGATCATGACTCTCGGGGGCGTCGCGGTATTCCTGCTCGGCATGAGCATCGCGAGTGAAAACCTTCAGAAGCTTGCCGCAGACCGAATCCGCGACATCGTCACCACGCTCGCCAAGAAACCCTTTTGGGGCGTCTTCCTCGGTATCGGTCTCACGATGATTCTGCAATCGTCGGGCGCGGTGACTTCGCTGCTCGTCGGCCTCGGCTCGGCCGCCGTCATCACGTTGCCGCAAGTGATGAGCGTCATTCTCGGAACCGCGATCGGCTCGAGCATCACCGTACAAATCTTAAGCTTCGACGTCGCCCAGTTCGGTCTGCCCACGTTCGGGCTTAGTTTTTTCGTTTACTATCTCGCGAAACGACGCGCGATCAAGACGTTCGCCGCCGCGATGATGGGCTTCGGTCTTTTATTCTTCGGCCTCGAGATGATCAAGATCGGAACCGAGGCGCTCAGAAACTTCGAGCAGTTCCAAACGCTCATCCGCACGCTCACTGAAAATCCGTTCTACGCCCTTCTGCTCGCGGCGTTCTTCACGTCGATCGTCGCCTCGAGCGCCGTCGTCATTTTGTTCGCGATGACGCTGGTCGCGCACGGAATGATGCCCATCACCGACTCCGTGTACTGGATCTTCGGCGCCAACGTCGGCACCACGGCGACGGCGCTCATCGCCGCGAGCGGCGGCAACTACGTCGGTCGCCAAGTCGCGTGGGCCCATTTGTTTTACAAAGTCCTA
>CAYPFC010000100.1:0-10120 GCA_964409815.1 uncultured Pseudobdellovibrionaceae bacterium | reverse complement strand
ATTCCACGTAAATTGCGATGTGATCGGCGAGCCGCTCTCGTTTTTTCGTCGTACACCACGTTCTTCGAAATAGCCGATTGATATTGGCCCTAAGCATCGCGCACGTGTGGTTGAGGCTAAAAAGTGGATCAAATCTCACCTTCTTAAGCTCGCCCTGTCCGACGACCGAACCCCTCTGTCCCGGATGGCTCCGGTGAGTGGCAAAAGGAAAGTGAGCTTTGATTTCTTTCGGGTATAATGGATGTTGGTCGGACTCGATCGTGGCAAACACGTTCGTCGAGAGCCCAAGCTCCCTTAACAGCTCGCACCTGGCGTGCACGCGCTCGTCTCTTCGACGGCCATACTTTTTTCTCGAGAGCTTCGCTAAGTGGCCTTTGGCCGGCATCTCGGCCACTTTAAACCCCAAGATTCGCCTCGTCTTTTTATCTACCGCAAGTGGAATCGAGAGGGGTTTTAGTTTTGAGTGCTCAAACGTTTCTATCTCGTCGAACTGAATGCAATGCGAAGAGAGGTGCTGGAACTGCAATTCAAGGTTCTTGATTCGAGCAACACACGCTAAAAACTTAAGCTTTTTCGCCACGGTCGAGCGGCTGATCTTTAAAAGCTTAGCCATCCTTCTCATCGAAACGCCCGAGCAGTAAAGGGCCTTAATTTTTTGATTTATCTGCCGTTTGCGCTGGCGAAAGCAGGCGTGATGAGTCGCGAAAGAGAAATACTTTAAGCACCGCTTACACTGGTAACGCCTGATTTTGCGCAGATCCGATTTTCGCTTGAAATACCCGTTACGGACGACCGATCTCCGGATTTCGGATGGGTTGAGAAGCGAGGGACAAAAGGGGCATCCATATTTATTCATGCCCCATCAAATTGGCAATTTCGAGGCCACACTTCCCGCAGGGAAGTGGGCCAGTTCTTAACTTTCCGGCCCTGACTTAAATCTTCGCGGGAGCTTTGTCGGCCTTCGCGCCCGCCGCGCATTTCTCCATCGTGTAACCGGAGTCCGAGATGATCGCGCCGACCGCTTTCTCATCGATCTTCGCGCTCGCATCCTTCGTCACGAGGTGAATCGATCCGAGCTTCTTGTTCGCGTCCGTAACTTTCACTTCGCACGTCGAGTACTTGGTCTCGTCGCAGAGCTTGCCTTCGACCATTTCCTTGCAGCCCGTGCAGTGCATGCCTTTCACGGTGCAAGTGGTCTCGGCCGCGTAAACCGAGCCCGTGAGCGCGAAGGCAGCAATCAGAATGAGGTTTTTCATGGTTCTTACTCCTTGTTCTTGGCGTTCCGAAAACCCCTATGCTAGCTATAATCTTCATGCGAGCAAATCAAAAACGTGAGCTGGTGTACCTGGCGTTAAGCGGCATCTTTATCACCAACGCGCTCTTAGCCGAGATAATCGGGGGAAAGCTCTTCCAACTCGGTCCATTTGAGGGTTTTTGGGGCTCGATTTCCCCCACGTTCAGCCTGGGCGTGCTGCCATGGCCCATCGTGTTCCTGACCACGGATTTGATCAATGAGTACTTCGGCAAACGCGGCGTCCGCACCCTCACCCTTTTTACGGCGCTCCTCGTGCTTTACGCGTTCGTGGTTCTTTTCTTGGGGATGGGAATTCCCGCGGCATCGTTCTCGCCCGTGAAGGACGAAAACTACAACAATGTTTTCGGCCAATCCATGTGGATTATTTTCGGCAGCATCTGCGCATTCCTGCTCTCGCAGCTCGTCGACGTCTTTGTGTTCTGGCTCGTGCGCGCGAAAACGAAAGGCCGCATGCTCTGGCTGCGCGCGACCGGCTCGACCGCGGTGTCGCAGCTGATCGACACCTTCGTGATTATGGGAATCGCGTTTTATCTCCCCAGCATTCTCGAGCTCGTACCCGAGGATCGCCGAATCACCTTCGATCAGTACGTTCTCACGTCGACATCGAATTACTCCTACAAGCTCGTCATCGCGGTCTTACTCACGCCCTTCATTTACCTGGGCCATGGCGTGATTGATCGCGTTCTTGGGCGCTCGGAGTCTGACCATTTGATTGACAAGGCCGCCGAAGAGAGCCTGAAGAATTAATCGAATTTCGAAAAACACCTGATCGGTTTCTCAAATTGATATGGTTTTTCCGATCGCGCAAATTCCGGCGATCCCTCGGGAAATTCCGGATCGCGATAAAATGTTTTTCGGGTGACGAACTTTTCTCAACCCAACTCCAAATGGACAGGCTAACTTTAAAACATCGTTACGGGTCGTGGGGACCCAAGCTGGACGTACGTGGAAAAGAAAAATCTTAAGTGGGGGATTTTCCATGTTACGTTTTCTTGCGTTATCAAGTCTGATCTTCGCGCTCACAGCCTGCGGCCAAGCCAAGTTCAACGCTTCGAAAAGCGACGTCATCGGTAAAAGCTCCGTGTTCGGAGACGCCACGGGACAGATCACTCAACCCGGTCAAAGCGGCGGCGGCGATTCCGAGGGACGCATCAACCAACCGCCCCTCCCCGCCGACTTGAAGAAGTGGCTCTCTCAGTTCGAAGGCGAAGTCTCCACTTGTCAAAACGGCCAGTACGTACCCGTGGATCTGAGCAAGTTCACGACCAGGAGCGAGATTCCGTTTCAGCTGGTCTGCTCGGATTCGGATTCCCGACAATCGACGAATTTTAAGAAGGCCGTCGCGCAGAACCTACTCGTTGAGCTGCGTGTAAACAACATCGTGTGCACGACCGACAAGACCGCGATTCAAAATATCCTGATCAAGGGCAAGATCACGGTCGCCGATGTCCAGGCCCTCTGCCCCTCGGCGCTTGTTAACGGCTCGTTGAAATTCGTCTCGGTCGAGATTGATCCCGCAAGATGCAAAGACGACAGAAGAGAAGGCGACGACCGCGCCATCGAAGTCCTGTGGGCGCGCAACAGAGATCAGTCGGTTACGGCGGAAGCCGCCGACTCGCACTGCGACCGTCGCTCCTCGCCGCTCGTCGTTCACCGCACTTCCGACCCTTCGAACCCGCAGCCGATCGCGCTCTCGTCGCGCGAAGACGGCGTGGACTTCGACTTGCTCGGCGCGAAGAACGACTACGAAAAGGTTCGCATTTCGTGGTTCACGAATCACGATTACCAGTTCCTCGCGTTGCCGAATCGTCGCGGCGGCGTCAACGGCATCGACGAGCTCTTTGGCGACAGCACCCTCGGTCCCGACGGTGAGTTCGCCGAAAACGGCTACGCGGCCCTCGCCAAGTACGACGGCACGACGGCCGATGGAATGTTCCGCCTCGCTCCGGCCGACGGCATAATCGACGCGAAAGACGCCGTGTACTCGCGGCTCCGCCTGTGGGCGGATCGCAACTTCAACGGGAAGGCCGAACGCTCGGAGCTGACCTCGCTCGCTCGTGCCGGCATTGTCTACGTCGACCTCGAGTTCAGCGATGATTTCGAAGAGCGCGATCAACATGGCAACGTGACGAAAATGAAATCCGTCGTTGGTAACGCCGACGGCAGCATGGATCTGATCTTTGATCTCTGGTTCGCGTATTAGTTGGGATGGCGGTGGCCGACCTGGCGCTAAACATCTCAAATTGAGACGGAAAGATGTCTCAATCCTGATCGGATGTAAGCGCAAAGTTGTCACCGCCGGTATATCGCGGTAAATTTGTTTAAATAGCTCAATTCTTGGACGTTGTGCGAGCGGCTCAAACTCTTCCCGGGGGAAGTAGAAATGCGCAACGTTCTTCTATTGTCGGTGCTCACGCTTTTTATCGCAAACTGCTCGGAAGTCGGCTTTAAGGAATCCTCGTCGGCCTCGTCGACGCAATCGACTCCCGACGGCGATTCGCTCGGCACGATCAACGGCGGCGGCGGAAGCGGCGGTGGAACCGGCGGTACAGGCGGCACCGGAGGAACTGGCGGCAACGGCGGTACGGGCGGTAACGACGGCTCGAACACCGGTAACGGCTCGATGCTCATTCTTCCCAAAATTCAGTTCGTCGGCCCGCCCTGCGTGCGCGGCTCGAATTGCACGGTCACCTTCAAGCTCGTCACCCTGCAAACGGAAACGGTCGAGTTCGACTGGCATACCCACGACACCTTTTGGCAAACTCCGGCTCCGGCGGGCAAAGTCTACGCGAAACCGAACGTTCACTACGTTCCGACCGGTGGACATATCAAGTTCTTGCCGGGAGAGAGCTCGAAGACGGTCTACATTCAGAACATCAATGAGGATAACTACGAAGTGACCATTGGCGTGAAGATGACCAATTGCAAGTTCGGCCAATACGCCGACGTCTGCTCTAAATTCTTCCAGTAGAAACTAGGGAACCCCAACCGCGCGCAAGCCCTGAACGACGGCCAGCGCGGCGAAGTACGCCAGCGCATTGAGCGCCACGAGCTGGGCGATCGCGTATTTCCACGAGCCCATCTCCCTCCAGGTGATACCCGTCGTCGAGAGACACTGCAAAGCGATCATAAAGAAGACTAAAAGGCCCGCGACGCTCGCCACGGTGAAAATGGGCGTGCCGTCGCCGAATGTGGCCTCGCGCATTTTGGTGATCAGCCCTTCCTGAATGCCGTCCTCGTCGCCATCGGCGATATTGAAAATCACGGCGAGCGACGAAACGAAAACCTCGCGCGCCACGAACGCCGAGATCATTCCAAGGCCCGCGCGCCAATCGAGCCCCAGCGGCTCGAACGCGGGCTCTACCGCTTTACCCGCGCGGCCGATGACGCTCTCCTCGAGCTGCACGCCCGCGGGCGCCTCGGGCTGGTAGGGTACGTGCGTCCCGATCCAGAGAACGAGCACGAACACGAAGATCGTCGGACCGGCGCGGCGGATGTACGACCACGTCCGGCGGGCGGCGATTCTCAGAGTGAAGCCCGCCTTCGGCCAGCGATACACCGGGAGCTCCATTAAGAAGTGAGACTCCGCCGCTCGTCTTAAGATCCGGTTCAACACCAACGACGCGAGCGCGCCAAGCAGCAACCCGCCGAGGTAGAGTCCCGTGAGCGCGAGTCCGGCGATCCACACCGCCTCGCCGTGAAATAGAAACGTCAAGAGTAACGCGTACACCGGCAGGCGCGCCGAGCAGGTCATGAATGGAATGATGAAAACGGTGATCCAGCGCTCGCGCGCCGAACGGATGTTCCGCGACGCCATGACGGCCGGAACCGCGCAGGCGAAACCCGAAAGAATCGGAACGAACGCCCGGCCGCTCAAACCCACGAGGTGCAGGGGCCTGTCGACGATCGTCGCCGCGCGCGCGAGGTACCCCGAGTCCTCGAGCAAAGTGAATCCCAAGAATAGAATGAAAATCTGTGGAACAAAGACAAGCACGGCTCCCATTCCGCCGATCACGCCGTTCGCGAGGAAGTCGGCGAAGGGTCCAGTTCCCAAAGCCGCGAGCGTCCATTCCCCCATCGTCGCGAACGCGGAGTCGACCAGGTCCATCAGTGGCGCCGCGAGCCAGAAGATCGACGAGAACAACCCGCCCATGATCAGCACGAACATCACCGCGCCCCAAATCGGGTGCAGCAAAATCGAATCCCATTTGCGAAGATGATCGAGCGACTCTTGATCCGGAGACTTGAACACGACCTGCCGGGTCCATGCCTCGGCGATCGCGATCTCTTTCTCGATGCGCTCGTCGCTCCACTCCAAGCGCGAGACCGCACGCGCGGGTAACCGATGCGCCATCTGGCGCGCGGCTTCGACGATCTCCTTCACGCCGCCGCCGAGCCGCCCATCGACGGAAATCACCGGCGCTTCGACAAGCTCGCTCAAGCGCTCCAGATCCAGTCGTCTGCCCGCGCCTTTCACGAGGTCCACCATCGTGACCGCGATGACCATCGGGATTCCCAGCTCCTGAACTTGTCGAACGAGGTAAAGTTGGCGGTTCAACTGCGTGCCGTCGATGACCAGAACGACCGCGCGTACCTCCGAGCTCGCGCTTAGGGCCCGAAGCGTGACTTCCTCGTCGGGTCCGTGCGGCTGCAAACTGTAAATTCCCGGCGTATCGAGTACGCGCAGAGGCTCGCCGTACACCGCGAGCGAAGAGCCGCGGTGGCAGTCCACGGTCGAGCCGGCGTAGTTCACGGTTTTCACGCGCGCTCCGGTAAGCCAGTTGAACAGGGTCGTTTTTCCGGAGTTGGGAGAGCCGACGAGCGCGACCGAAACCGCGTCGCCCGCGATCACTTGATCTGCAGACATTGCGCCTCGGAGTGGCGCAAAGCTAGAACGCTATCGTGCAATTGAACGACGAGCGGACCGTTGAACGGCGCGCGGCCTAGCACCCTGACTTCGCATCCCGAATGGAAACCCATTTCACGCAGGCGACGGGTGAGGCTGGGCTCACCGGCGACGTTCGCGATAATCAAAGTTTCCAGGAATGGAGCGCCGATTAGGGTCTTCATGTATTAATTGAAAAGTATTCCTAATCTCTTAAAACTTAAAGTCAATTCGCAATTGTCAGGGTTGTGAAAAGCAACTGACAACGGGCCCGATTATTGAAGAGCTTAGCCGCATGCTTTTATGGCTGGCACTTACTTTCCATCTGGCGTGGGCCGGACTTCCCACTCTTTCGCCGACTATGGCGGAATTTCACAACCTCTGCCGCGCCCATCGCGCGCCCTCGGCTTTCGTCCATGTGTCCTCCGGTATCGCCATCGGCCAAGCCCTCTACTTGCCCGTCCCCGTCCTCGAGCGCAGCCAATCCACGTTCAGCTTCGATCGGGTCGTCAAGGGGCTGCGCGATCTCAAGCGCGCCGGCGCGTTCCGACGAGGAAAACTCCACCACGACGATGGACGCTCCGTGTACCCGAAAGACCGGCGGATCACCGGGGTCCTCTACCGCGGTCGCGTGTACATCGTCGACGGTCACCACCGCGCGCTGATCAGCACGTACGTCGGCGCCAAGACCATTCCCGTCGAGCTCATCGCGGACTGGAGCGCGAAGCCGCCCTCGCGCTTCTTCCGGGACCTCCGCTCGCGACACCTTTCCTACTTTTACGATCACGGCGGAAGCTGGGCGGGCCCGGGAGAATTTTGCGAGATCGTCGATGATCCCATGATCTTCTTCGCGCGAAAAGTACTTCGCCGAATCGATCTGAATTACGACATCGAAACGGGAGAGCTCGAGATCATCAAAGATCGCGGAGCGAAAGTAGCGATCGGACTCAAACTCAATCGCGACGTCCCTTTCACCGAGCAGGAAATGGCCCGCCTCTTCCGCAAAGGCGGCCTCGAATGGGAGCGCGGAGACCGGGTTACGGCCAAATTAATGGCCCGGGCCCTCGAAATCCTGCGCACGCGCCGCACCGGCTCCCGCCTGCGCCAACTTTTACTTCTCGACCGCCCTACCCGTATGGCACAACTCGATCTTGAAGACGTCATTCGGAAGCACTTCCAACGCGTGCAGTGCGAGTTTCAGCTCACCTCCGGTGATGAAGACTAGGAGTCCAAAGTGAAGTTCAACAATATTCTCGAAGTCATCGGCAACACGCCTCTCGTCAAGATCAACAAGATGGCCGCGGGCCTCGAATGTAACATGTACGCCAAGTGCGAGTTCCTGAATCCCGGCGGCTCCGTAAAGGATCGTATCGGTTACAACATGGTCCTCGAGGCTGAAAAATCCGGCCGCATCAAGCGCGGCGACGTCCTCATTGAGCCGACCAGCGGAAACACCGGAATCGGAATCGCCCTCGCCGGAGCCGTGCTCGGCTACCGCGTGATCATCACTTTGCCCGAGAAGATGAGCCAAGAGAAGCAAGTCACTCTCGCCGCACTCGGCGCGGAGATCATCCGCACGCCGACCGAAGCGGCCTGGGACGCGCCCGAAAGCCACATCGGCGTCGCCAAAAAACTCCAGAAAGAAATTCCGAACGCGCACATCCTGGATCAGTACTCGAACCCCGCGAACCCGTCGGCGCACTATGAGGGCACGGGTCAGGAAATCCTCGACGATTTGAACGGCGAAGTGGACATGGTGGTCATCTCGGCCGGAACGGGCGGCACAATTACCGGAGTCGCGAAGCGCATCAAAGAGAAAAACCCGAAGTGCGAGATCGTCGGTGTCGACCCGGTTGGCTCGATTCTCGCCGGCCCGGATAAAATCGGCACGTACCTCGTCGAAGGCATCGGCTACGATTTCATTCCCGACGTGCTCGACCGCAAGCTCGTCGACACTTGGGTGAAGACCCAAGATAAAGAGTCGTTCTTGATGGCGCGACGCTTGATTCGCGAAGAAGGCCTTCTCTGCGGCGGCTCGAGCGGCGCCACGATGTTCGGCGCGCTCAAAGAGGCGAAGAAGCTCAAAAAAGGGCAAAACTGCGTCGTCGTTCTCTCCGACGGCATCCGTAACTACATGACGAAGTTCGTCGCCGACAGCTGGATGAAACAACACGGATTCACATGATCTCGTTGTTTCGCGCTTCCGGAGGTCTTCGCTATCACTGGCGGGCCTGGCGTCAGCGCCGGCAGTGGGAGGCTTTCCGCCGCGAAATAGAGAAATGGTTGGAAGAGTGGAACGTCGACAGTGACGAGCTCATCCTCATCGGTCCGAGCGGCGGCTACACGCTCTCGACCGCGTGGCTTAAAAAATTCAAGCGCATCTACGCGTTCGACGCCGATCCTCTCGCGCCGCTTTTTTTCAAGCGCCAACATCCCGGCGTGAACGTTCAATTTGAGCGTCGCGATTTGTTCTGGGACGAGAACCGCTTCTCGGCGCAAAGTCTTCAAGAGCTTCTGAAAGCGCATCCGAACGCGGCAGTGCTGATGAGCAACGTCCTAGGACAATTGCTTCTGGAACATCCGGTGAGCGAGCCCGCGTGGGAGTATTTCCTCACCGAGCTTCGTGGTCGATTGGACCGAAAATGTTGGGCGAGTTATCACGATCTCTACACGCACGAGCGCGGTGAGATCATCGACCACTTGTTGGATGGAGAATGGAAGACCGGGCTGTCGACCCGGCAGTTTCGCTGGCCCCTAACGAAAGCGAGCCAGCACTTGATCGAAGGCGTTCAGAATAATCCGGAAATTTAAGCTCTCCCACTGGACGGCGCCGCTGGCGAGCATCACTTGGGAGACGGGATCATTGAATTTTTCGGAGTCCACCGAGCACGAATATTCCTCTCCGCGCGGTAAAGGTGCACTAGAACACATAGCTCACGGAGGCCGCGAGGCGATTGCGGTAAACATTCTCCGCACCCGACCAGAATCCTTCGACGTCTTGATCAAAGCGCAAACCCGCGCCCCAACGCGGAGAGAAAAATACGTCGGGACCCAAGCCCCATGTCGCGGCGGAGATGCGAACGTTCTCGCGATTCCAGATGTAGCCGCTGCCCGCGCTCAAACCGAAGCGAAACGGCAACGCCTTAAATCCCAGAAGATTCACGCGTCCCTGCAGGAGCTTCAACTCTATCGACGCGAACGTTGCGTAGCTCGGGCGATCGTCATTCGCTTCCACACCGAAAACTTGAAGATCGTTTTCGAGCCGGCGGTTATAACGGCTCTTCTCGGCCGAATACCCGACCGCCTCCAGGTTTAACGCGAACGCCGAGCTCAGGTCGTACTCGTAGGTCAGGGCGCCGCTGTACGTGTTGAGGTAGGGATTCGTGACGTCGTATCCCCCGCTTAGCGAAAGGCTGTGCGGGCCCGCGACGTCCTCGAGCTGATCCTGAATCATCAGGTCGCCGTAGGTCACGGGTTGAGCGTCGGCAAAGGACGCGGCCAAACATACGAACACGATCAGGGCGAGCCAAACTTTTATGGTCATGCTTTTCGGATGAGCAATCCCGGTGCCATTTGTCCCCGAAGTCGTGGCCCGTCGATTGCTAAGTCCAACGCCATCGCACAAGTCAAATTCCGATCTCGGAGGGAGCTTCGCTTGCCACGTAAACTATTTTCAGGCTATGTCGTCGCGTTGTTTTTTCTGTCGGCCTGCTCGCCCTCCGATCCGAAACTTTCGTACTCAGGAATCGACGCCGTCGGCGCGATCGCGATTCTCGATAAAGCTCAATCTTCTCAAGAGCGTGATATTGTTCTGAAGAAGCTCAAAGACGATCGGCGCGTGGGCTTCGACTGGGAGTACTTTTGGCGTCACTTGCCCGAATCGGGACGGTTCGAAAGGCTCTCCGAAGACCAGCGCGAGC
>CAYPFC010000099.1:0-10174 GCA_964409815.1 uncultured Pseudobdellovibrionaceae bacterium | reverse complement strand
GCCACGCAGACGACAAAATCTCGGAGCAGATTAATAGCCCGGTATCCAAGATACATAGACGAATGATCCCATTACGGAGAAGCTATACAAAGTGTGCGTGCCCGATGTGGCCGCCGTATGGCCCGGTGGCATTTTCACGGTAAGCAGGGTTGAACCGGCGTCCGAATAGGCTGTAAAGGAACAGGTCGAAGGAGAGGTTCCTTGCACAGCAAACATGTAGCTGCCGCCATTCTTCATGTTGTACAGATCGATCGGTCCACAGTTGTTTGTCGTAAATTGATAGTTGCCGGTCGAAAAGTCGATAGTCGTACTCGGATTGCTTACTGCGGGCGCCATCGTCACCGAACCCGTCCAAACATCTAATCGAGAACGGGGAGTGGAAGTTCCAATACCGATGCTGCCGTCGTTTACGATCCGCATTCGCTCATAAAGGGCCGTGCCTCCGATTCCCGCGGTTTCGAACGACAACGCCGAGCCACTATTGTTGGTCGCAAATGCGGTTGATGTGGCGACTTGCGCGCGGATTCGCGCCCCTGTTGCGAAATCCAGGCTGTTCCATCCGCGAAAGTTGATTTCGCCAATCACGTCAGCAGCGCCGAGGGAGCTGCCCGCCTTAGACTTCATCAGATTCAGTTGGGCGCCTGAAAAGGAATCATTTGACCACTGAGTTAGGGTAATGCCTCGAATAGAGTTTACAGAAGATTCAGTGACGTGAAGGCGAGAATCCGGGAACGAATTTCCGATCCCCACTTTCCCCGCTGGATCGATGGTCATTGCCGTGGAATTGTTTGTTTCGAAGTTCAGCGAGAAGCCATCGTTGGTGCCGAGGGTAGCGTCCGACCAAAAACTATTTCCGCCATTCCCAAACGCTCCAATCATATCCGGGGACAGGTAGTTCGGTTGCCATTGCGACGAACCGCTATTGTACAATAAGATTTGCCCTCCAGCTGGTGCGGAACCGGACACTGAAGTCGACTGAAGCTTCGTCGCATTGATATTTGTAAGATCCGAACCGTCAAGGCCCGGGAGTTTTCCTCCAGCTTGAACCGCGACGATTTTACCATCTGTATTGCCGACATCCACCGCGAGCGTGCCCGCGCTCGTGATCGTACCACCGGTAAGTCCGGTGCCTCCATGAACGTGCTGTACCATACCCAGGGTCGGGCCAAGCGTGGAGCAATTGCTGCCGCTCTGGTCGCAGATTTGGCCCGCGCGAATTTGTCCGTTTACGTGGAGAAGGGCCTGCGGGTTATTGATCCCGATTCCGACTTTGCCGGATTCGGTGATACGCAGGCGTTCCGAATTGTCGGTCGTAAAGACCATCGGCGTATTTTCGGAATTCATGAAGTGAACGACTTCGTTCGAGTCGAGACCCACGATAAAGCCCATGGGCGCGTCGTCATTCGTGAACATTAAGAGACTATTGCCGCCCGAGGCTTCATGGATATGCATTGGAGTCGCAGGTGCATTTGTGCCAATCCCGACGTCCCCGGTGCTCGACACGAAAATTCCTTCCGGGTTGCCATCGCCGGAGAGCCATTTTCCGTTAAGATTCAAATTTGTCGTCGCCGTATGGTTGCCCAGATCGTCCGCGCTGCTCGGAACCGGGGCCGGCTCCCACGCGGAATTTCCGCTATTCCAAGTCAAAACTTGTCCCGCGGTCGGCGCCGTCGATGCGACCGCGCGCGTTTGCAGCTTGTCGGCATTGACGCTGGTCAGATCGGAGCCGTCCAGAGGAGGTAGTTTACCGCCCGATTGAACCGACACAATCTTTCCTACTGTGGTGCCGGTGTCGACACTCAGAGTGATCGCGCCACTCGTTCCGCCACCAATAAGTCCCGAGCTGGTCGAAACTTCGACCATGTCGCCGACCCAAGAGGGGAGCACCGCAGACGGAATTTTAGCGCTCCCGTCGAGCTCAACCAGTTGGCCCGCAGCCGTGCCGTAGTCCTTGCCCGCGGCCGTTCCCGCGTCCGTAATGTCCAATCGCGAAAGCGTGACGGCACCGCTTTTCCCCGCGACCGTAGTCACCGGGAAATCGATGGCCACATTCGAAGAGTTGGTCACGAGACCCTGCGCATTGACCTGCACCTGAGCCACTTGAGTCGAGCTGCCGTAAGTCGCGGCCGTAACACCCGATGTGCCGATAGCGGTCGTCATCGTCGTGCACGCCCACCCGCCAGCGGTCCACTGTAGGATCTCGCCGAGGCCGCAGGATTTGTACTCCACACGGCTCGTGTCGACGCCATCGACCATCAGGAGCGTTCCGCCCGAAACCGCATTGAACGCGTTGATCTTCGCGGTCGTGACCGCGGAGCTAGCGATCGTCGCCGCATCGACCGCGTTGTTCGCGATCGTCGGGTTCGGGTACGTGCCGGTCAAATCTCCACCGGCCGCTCCGGTCGGAGCGAACGAGCTGACCGCGGCCGAGCCGTTCCAAAATTTAAAAACGTTGTCTTGCGAGTTATACCAGATCTTACCGGCATCGGCCGCGGCGAGACCGCCCACCAAAGCGCCTTCTTGCGCGTTCGTGTACGAACCTAAGTGCAACGCGCGCTGAGACGCCATTGTGATGTGTCCGACGTCATCAATATTGTTGGAGTTCATGTCGAGCGCGCCGCTCATTGTGCCGCCCGCGAGCGGAAGCTTCGTATTGTCGGTGGCCGAAGGCGTGCTCGCCATCCAGTTGCTCGTCGAGCTGTTCCAAATGAGCACTTGGCCGTCGGAGATGGACGAAACGCTGGAATGCAGCCCGCGACCCGCTAAATTCGCGTCGACGTAACCTTTATTTGTCGCATCGGTCGCCGCGCTCGGCGTGCCGACGTTCGTGATCGTGGCGTTGTTGAAGTTACCGGACAGAAGCTGCAGAAGCTTCGCGTAGTTCGTCGAGCTGAAGATATTCTCTAACGTCGTTTGCGTAAGATCCGTTGCGGCGTCGTCCTTCGGCTGCAAGAATCCCGACGGCTCGTAGCCTTGAAGGCTGTCGGCCACCATCGCCGAAGGAACGGACGTGATCGCGGTGTCGGGAGAGAGTTGGTCCCACGTGCTTCCGCCGTTCGGCCTCACCCAAATTTTAACGAATCTGCTGTTGCCCGCGCTTGCCGGAAGAAAGCAATCCGAGACCGATTCGTCGTCGTTGTTGTCGCCCGGAATGTTCGCCGAGTTCGAGAAGATTTTGGTGAGCGAAAAACCGCTATTGAAGATTCCGGACTTCGAGCCCGCGCCGAGCTTCAGCGCGAAAACACCGTCGTTTTCGTCGTTGCTGGTGGAGTCGACGTTGATGTTCGTATGAACCTCGCGATAGAGTACGCACGCCGGCAGACCGTCGGAATAGACCTCGAACTTCACGTCCACGGCCGCCGCGTAAGGCACGCCGGAGCTATCGAACAATCGTCCTTCAACGGTTAAATGCTCGGGCAACGTCGCCGCGCGGGCGCCGAGTCCGAATGCGAAGACGGTGAATAACAACGCGAAATTGCGCACTGACGATGTAAACATCAAAGCTCGAACCGCAATAAGAGTTGAAAACCTGAAATCACGTTCCACGTATATATACTGATCGGCGTTTCCGGCCGTGACTGAAGTCTTGGTATCAGTATGGGACAATCTTCAGTTTTCAGGTCCAGGTGCCGAAAATAAAGAGGATGAGAATCGCTCTTCTTTGTCTCATATTGATCGTCGGCACCGGATGCACGGAAGCCACGCCCCAGTTTGAAGACTTGGGTGAAGAGGGCATTCCGCGCCCGAAATTCAGCGGCAGCTACCTGAAGCAGATCACCACGGGCGATAATCTTCAGACATTTCAAATTAACGGCGAATGCGACAAGAAGATCCGCTCGATCAATGGCTTCGCGGTGGGTACGACGAGCACGTTCGGCTCCATCCACTCGCTCGCGGTCTCGGGCGTGAACGTGACGTGCTCGACGGACGGTAAGTTCTCATTCGAGCTAAAGAGCCTTTCGGACCTTGGCTACACGGTGACCGAAGGGAGCGTTTACGAAATCCAAATCCGCAGCGAAACTTCCGCGGGAATGTCGAAGGCGAGCCTCATCAAGATCCTCTATTCGACGACGGCCGGCGGATCGCGGCCGATTCGCATCTCTTCGGGGGGAATCCTCGGCGGCGGAGACGGCGCCCGCGCTTCGGGAACGGCGTTCAAGGCCGACATCCGCGTCTCTCACCAACTCAATCACGACGCGGTCGCGCCACAAGCCAGCTCCGAGGAAGCCTACGAAAAGTCCGGCTCGAGCTTCAAAGCGCGCATCGGTATTCGCAACAACTACTTTCAGTAGTCCGCTCAGCTAAACTTAAATCAGAATGATTTCTTGTATCCGACTCTGAGCTCTTCTTCAGCTTCCTGCGGGTAGCGCGTGTCGAACGCCATCAGGTAGCGCATCTGAACGGGGATACGATGCAGGAGCAACAGCTCCAAGTCCGCGCCGACGCCCCACTCGAATGTCGAGGCCGGATAACGATCGAGCGGATCGTCGTCCAGAAATATTCCCTGACCGACGATAACGGGCGCGAGCCGCGAGATCCCCACCGGGATGCGCACCGGATACGCCGGGGTCTCGACGACCTTGGTGATCTCCAAACGCAAAGAGCCGGCGGTCTTCGCCATCCAAAGCTCGTTATGCGAAGTCAGACGGGGAATTCGGATGTCCTGCGACAAAGAGAACTGATCGTAGTCCACTTCCACGTCGTGCGTCTCCGCCCACGCCAGATTCCCCGCGACGGTCGCGTAAAACTCCTGCGGGAACCCGCGCACGTACTTCGTTTGCAGCAGGGACGTGTTGTTCCGCTTCGTCCAGCTTTGGTGCTCGCTTTCGAGCCGGTTCATATAGGCGAGAGTGAAGTTGCGCCACGGATGAAAGCCCGCTCCCGGCGCGAGCTGATACTGCAACTGAAGCCCGGTCAGGGCTCCGTAGGTCTCTTCCCGGCGAACGTCCTCGTTTTCGTAAACGCCGGCGAACATCATCGCCGCGTCCCAGTCGCGCCAACGCCAGAGCGGAATCAAAGCGCCCGCCGTCACTTCGTGATCGTAGCTTCTTAAGCGCAATCCGTCGGCGCGCTCGTACACGTCTTCTTCATGCATGTAACTCACGAACAAATCGGGCAGCCACTTCGTCCACATGTATTGGACCAGGTAAGCGTCGTCTTCGGTCTCGGTCGTCTCGGCCGCGAGCGAGAACACCTGATGCTCCATCGGATCGGTAAAGGTCGCGATCGCGAGCGACGAGAGACCGGCGTCCCCGGAATATCCGGCTTGAATGTCGAGCGCGCTGTAGCGAAGCTCGCGCAGCGAATTGTACTCGCGCTCACGGCTCGCGACCTCGGCTTGGTCCATCGCCTTCGCGGGAATCAGGTTTTCGGTGCGGAAACCGTACGAGTACACGGCCGGGCTCTGCGCCTTGCGCTCGGCGGTGACGATCTTGGCCGACTTGCCGGTCGCGCCGCTCTCGATCACCAGGAACTGATCGCCCTCGATCCAGCGCGCGTCGACCACGCGGTCGGATTTCAATACGCGAACGATTTCTTTTCCTCGCAACTGAAAGAGCGTCGAGCCGTAGTCCGTGTTGCCGATGAAATAAAACGCGCCATCGGGCGTGACTTCCATCGGTTTCGCATAGAAGCCGTCGAACTTCGTCACCGGCTCGCGATTCTTATACAGCAGCCGCTCGCTGCCGTTCTGACGGAAGTAATACACGTTGCCGGCGCCATCCAGAATGGGGTTCGAGTGGCCCACGTCGAACGCCTGCCCGTCGACTAGGATGCGCGGATCGAGCCAGGCATTGGCGGCGTCGAGGCTGACCGTCTTGCCCGCGCGCTGATCGGTGACGAACTGGCCGCGGTACTTCTCAACCAATCGCGCGTTTTCGCCGTAAAGCGAATACTCGATGTGGCGAAGGTTGTGCCGCTCGCTCGCGGCGGTGAGAGGCGTTTCGCCTTCCCAGAATACTTTCCCGACGGGAATGTCGATCATTTTCCTCGAAACGATTCGCCTTTCTTTTTTGTCGAAGACCACGAGCTCGGGCGGAGCTTTGGCCTTCGTCACCAAAAAGAAAATCCGATTTTCGTCATGATTGAGCGGGCTCGTGAACCAGGTTTCCAGCAACGCGGGCTCGGCCGAGAACTGCTGCTTCGAAGCCAAGGCTTCCATTCCGCGCACGTACTCGCGAATCTCCTGCGGGTAGCTCTCGCCGAAGTGCTCGCGGAACGTTTGATTCAAAATCAACGGCCAGAAGTAATGCTCGCCTTGCGCGCGGAAAAACCGGTTCGCTTTCTCGACTCCGTACTTCGCCGCCAAATGCGCCTGAAAGTACGCGCCCTGCATGTACGACTCTTCGCCGAACGGATATTGAAAGCCGTCGTTAATCAATCGCGACGGGTCGATGAGGCCGGCCTGAATCTGCGCCAAAACCAAAGCGCGCTTCTCGCCACTGTGCAGGCGGCCGCCCATATTCAGCCGCGACTCGTTCATCGTCGCATTGCCTTCGACCAAAAAAGTAGGCGTCAGCAGGTTGGGATGAATGAACACGGGCCATACGAACGGGAAAAAGAGCACCGAGTTGCCCAAAACTTTTTTAAGGCTCGCGTTCAGCGGGCCCTTCGCGTTGAGCTGATAAAGATGCGCGGTTTCGTGCGCGGAAAGAGTAAGAAGCCACGAGGACTCGGCCATCTCCTCCAGCGCCGCCACACCCGACGGAAACCAAACCGTTTTTATATTGGGAACGACGGTCGCGTAGGCGTTCGTGATCTGTTGCCGGGGCGAGAGCAGGATGAGATCCATCTCTTCATCGAGCTGCCAGCCGAAGCTCTTGTCGTACATCGCGCGCATCGCCTGATTGTAGGCGGCGAGCTGATCGATGAACTCACGGGCCGTCGAATCATATATATAGAGCGTTTCCCCGTGGCGCAGACGGTAGTAGGGTACGTCGCCGGGAAGGTTCACCCCGGCCTCGGAAATCCCTGCAAGTAGGGTTAACCACACGTAAATCCATTGTCTCGCCAGCTGCATTTAGATACTTTTGATCAATGATTTGGGTTCTGTCCATGACGATTCTGGCGGCGATCGCCGGCACTTTGATCCGCTTCGGCGTGGGCGCGACCGGGTGGGGGCTTCTCACTCTCAATATCGCGGGAAGTTTCGTCGCCGGATGGGTTGCGGGGTTCGGTCGCCTCGATTCCTCATGGTCTACCGTGCTTCTCGTGGGGTTTTGCGGGAGTCTGACGACATTTTCGGGGTTCGCGCTGTTCACGATGCGACTCCTGCAAGAGGGAGAATTTTTCAAATTCGTGCTTCATTTTTTCCTTAATAATGCAATGTGTCTTTCGATGTGCTACATCGGTTGGCTGTTAGCTTCGAAAGCCTGACGAACACTCGAATCGCTCATTCGGCGGCTCCGTCCATTGAGAAATGGACGAATATGAAGTATATACAAATGAATAGTCGCAACTCAGCCTAAGAGAACACGCGCGAGAGACGCGTCAACGGACGATTCCGGAGGTCCCAAAGAATGTTGAATAACCAGATAAATAACGTCGATTTACTGAGAAAGCCCCAGCCGGAGCTTAAGCCTCTCATTCAAAATCCCGATGTCGACGACGACTTCAGCTTGTTGGATGCGATCGATAATATTCTCGACCTGGCCGAGACTCAGTATCCGCGTTTCACTCTCGCGAAAAACAAAGCGCGCTTCTTGCGCATGCTTTCTTGGTACAAAAACAAGGAAGAATGGCTCGACGTCGCTCCGCTCAGCGGCGTGAATAAACTGTTCAAGCAGCAAACCAAAGAGCTCGAAGGCATCCGCTCAAGCAAACTCGATTATGAGATGGAGCTTGAAACCGGAACCCTCACTCCCTCGCAACGCTCCTACCGCCGTGACGAGCTGAAGATGTGCAAAGTTCAAGAGAAGATGGCGGTTCACCTGATCTCGAAAATGCAGGTTAAAATTAAGTCGGGCCGTCGCTAGTTCAGAGCGAAGAAGCCCAAGTGAAAATGCCCGCCTAGCGCGGGCATTTTTATTTTTGAGGCTTTCAATCCGCTACGGTGACGCGGTGATGACGGAGTTGCGCTCGAAGATCACGAGATAAGACTGCAGCGTGAGCGCATCGGTGTAGCGGTAGACGCGAAAGTTATCGTCGATAAAGACCGGACGAAGCGACGCCTTGATTCCCAGGGGATTTTTTCCCTCCTCATATACGATCATGTTCACGTCGAAAATTCCGCGGTTGGCTTGCTCGGTGAGCACGTTCAAGTCTGTTCCTTGCGGAAGCCACTGCGAGATAAAGACGGCTTTCGTGTATGTGAAGTCGAAGAACTCTTCCGTCAGTTGGTAGTGCGCCCGCAAAAGCTCGGTGCGGCGGATGGGGCCGTTCTCGACGAGCGCCATATTCCAGAGATTGTCTCCGGGGCTGATCGATTGATAGACGTAATCGGCGAGCGCGCCTTTGCCGGCTTCACCCACTGGAACGTTCGACCAGATCTGCTGCCACGATCCGATGATCATGGCTTGCGTTTCCTCGAGCGTGCGCTCGTCGTCGTTCAGCGTCTCGAGCTCGGTGATGAACGGCTCGAGCTGCGCCGCGATCAGCGGATCGTTGTCCTCGGAATCGAATCGGCCGACGGCTTGCGAAGAGATTCGGCGAACTTCAGCTTTGATCGCCGCGATCCGGCGCTCTTCGGCGGTCGACTGTTCCTGGTTTTCGGGCGCGGGATTGTCGTTGTTGTCGTCGTCACTGCAGCCGGCGAGGCCAGTCGTCAGAAGCAGGAGACCGAAAATGAGAGCCTTCATCGAAAACACTCCTTCGTTCGATGTTTGACGTGAGAGCCGGTGTGCAAGCGGCGGACCCGGCGCGGGGACTTCCTACGACGAGCGCGCGACACGCATGGAGGAAAGATGGAGGAGAATTGGAACGTCAGTTGGGGAACAAGTAGCGAAGGGCGAGGGCCACGGCGGCGAGCAACGCGAACAGCGTGATCAGGATCTTGTCGATTCGCCAATCCATCGGGGGCGGAGTACCCTCGGTCACCAGAGTGAGGTGCGCCGATCGCTCTTGCTCGTCGAGCAACTCCTTGGCGCGCTTGAGCTCTCCCTCGGGAACGAGCAGCTGCATCCCGCTCGATTTCTTTCCGCCCGGGATCATCACGGTGTAACGCGCGAACGTTCCTAATAATTGGACGGGGACATCGTGCGAGCCGAGGAACGACTCCACCACGCGGGCTTCCGCTTCGGACTCAAATCTTCTTAAAAGCACCCATGGGCCCATGTCCCGTATTGTAGCGGAAAATAGTGCCGCCGGCGTCGCAGAATAAAACGCCTGGAGTTCCGCGGGGTTATGTCATTTTGAGAGGGTCCAGGCAACTTTTTCCTCAAATTCTCAAGGTGAGTCGCCGATAGGTACTATGTGAGCCGCATAGGGACTCACAATGAAGCAATTAATCGGAGGTTCTAAAATGGCACGTACGATGGTGGTTTTGGTCGGAGACGATCGCGATCAATGCGAAAAGCTCAAGACCATGAGCCAGGGGATGGGATGTACGGTAAACGTATTCACCCCTGTAGAGTGGGCAAAGAATTTGAACGACCCGAACGCGCGCGCGCGTTTGATGGGAGAAGTTCCGGCTTTGAGCGTGGGTATGAATCCCATTACTGAAGGCGCGAAGATCCTTCAATTCCCCCAACCGTCGTTGTCGTCGGAAGCGGACAAAAAAGTTCGCACTATTAACGAGCTCGAGTCGATCGCGATTGAAAATGCGATCCATGAGTTCGGTGGCAACCTCACGGAAGCCGCAAAGGCTCTTGGTATTGGCCGCGCTACGCTCTATAGAAAAGTGAAGCAGTACAATATCGATCCTTCGAGCGCTCGTAAAAAGCGCGCGGCCTAATCTCGACCAGATTAGACTTCGGTTAACAATTGACCAACGGCAAGAGCCGACGTTTCATTAGGAATGCGTCGGCTTTTGTTTTTTCTCCTCTTCGTTGCCGCCCTGGGTTTCGGCGTTCTGCTGAATCATTCGAGCCGCTACCGCGATGCCTTCCGCCAAGTCTGCGATCTTGCCGAAAATCACTTTTATAAAGCCGACCACAAGCTCGAAGCGTGGGTGAGGCGCTGCCGGCTGAATGCCGCGCGCGTGTCGATCTGGGCGGGTGAGAGACAGCTTTTACGCGAG
>CAYPFC010000098.1:908-10274 GCA_964409815.1 uncultured Pseudobdellovibrionaceae bacterium | reverse complement strand
TCGAGCGTTTTCACAAGGCGTTGCACGCGCTCCACGACCTCGCCCTTGTCGGTAACAATGAGCGTGCTCGTGCGCTTGTCGGGCTGAACCTTCCCGTCCTTCGAAAGGAAGGGCGTAACGTTCTTCGCCAACTCATCCAGGTCGGCGTAGCTGATCGGAAGAACCTGCACGACCGCGGGAACGATGGCTTTTTGCGCCTCGATGATTTTGTTCGCGGCCTCGGTCTCGGCCTGCAGCGATTTCAGCGTGCTGATGCGCAGGACGTTGCCCTGGCGTACGTAACCGAGGGCCTTAGTGCGCATGATCGTGACCAGCGCCTGATCCCAAGGAACGCGGCGGAGCTTCAGCGAGATCTTTCCTTCGACGTCGTCGGACATCACGATATTCGCGCCGCTCTCTTCCGCGAGAAAGTGAACGACATCACGAACGTCCGCGTCCTTGATTTGCAGCGAGATCACTCGGCCGTAAAAGCGCTGGTTTCCGGTGAGGAACTCGTCCAGCGTGCGTGCCGAAAGAGCCGATTCGGAGCCCGACGGCGCGGCTTCGCTCGCGCGCGGAGCCTCTTCCGGCTCGGGCGTGGCCACCGGAATCGGAGCGGGCGGAATGACGACGAGCGAGGTGCCTTCTTGCTGAACGATCGGCTCGCCACTGATCGCGCCGCTGAGCTGAATCACGATGCGCGCGGTATTCGATCCCGAGCCTTGGTAGGCGTTAATGCCGCCGATACGCGAGCCGGCATTGCGCAACTCGATCGGGCGCTGGAACTTTGGAGGAAGCTCGGCGTCCGCGACCTCGATGACGAACTGGTTCGTCGCCGCGTTCATGCGCGTTTGGTAGGTTACGGGCTTCGACGTTTCGATGACGACCGTTCCGCCGCTCGAGTTCGAGAGATAGCGAATATCGCGGATGCGCGCTTTCTCTTCGACGACGGGAGGAGGCGGAGGTTCGGCTTCCGGAGTCGGCTCGAGCTCTTCCATTACGACGGGCGGAGGCGGCTCCACCTGCTTTTCGGCGAGCTCATCCTTTTGGAGATCGTCTTCCAATTCGCCTTCGCTCTCGGCGGTTTGGTCTTCACCCTCAAGCTCGCCCTCGAGCTCGTCACCCTCTTCGGCCTGGGCGGTCTCTTCGCCTTCCGCCGCGTCGTCTATCGAGTCCTCGGTGTCGTCCTCGGCAATGTCGCTGTCTTCGCTGTCATCTTCGACCGGCCCTGCCTCTTCGGCGGTGTCATCGGTCTCCGACGGCGTCGTGCACGCGGTTAGCGTGAATAAACTAAAATGGATTACTAGAAGAGCGACTAAGAAGCGTATCATCCGTGACACCTCTGATGCTGAATATCCTATTGCTAATATCTATATTAAAGCAGTTAGCGCTCGATGCGAAGTACCTTTGTGCGATAAATGATATCGCCGCGCTTGCGGATGGCCTCGACCACGACGACTTCGCCCTCGCGAATCGCGGCGATGTAGCCGTTGCGATTGCCTATACTATCGTCTCGCCCGAGAGTGAGAATCGAGTTCTCGGGATCGTTGAAAAGCGCTTTTGGATCTTTCACGTCCCACAACACGCCGATCAATTTCAAATCCTCGATCGCGAACCTTTGCGCCGGGGACATTGGTCGAGTCGGGCCGTCCTCGGAAGGTACGAACTCGGCGTACGCGAGAAAGGGATCGCGACGATTGACGACGTCGTAAATGAACGGCTCGAGAAAGCCTTCGATCTCGGCCAATCCCCCCCCGCCGCCGGAAGGCATAGCTCGGGGCGCAGCTTGTTCCTGCGGCGGAGGCACTTCCATCGGTGGCGCGTCGCCAGGCGGTTCCTGCGCCGCCTCTTCCGCGGGCGGCGCGCCGGCGTCCTGCGCGCGCGTGACGCCGAGGAATTTCATGGAAATGACAAACGCGAGTCCCACGCTCACGACGGCGACGCCCGTGTAAGCCAGAAGCTGAAGCATGTCTTGCTTCTTCATCATTAGCCCCCCTGTCCCGCCGCTGATTTCCCGCGATAACGGTAAGCAACGATGTCGGCGGTGAGCTTCACGACCGGCGCTTCGTCGCCGCGGCCGTCACGAACGTGCTGCAGTTCGTACTTGCGGATGATCAAGATCTGATTCACCTTCGTGAGGTTCGAAAGAAACACCATGTGCTGCAAAAAGCTTCCTTGAAGATCAATGTTCACCGTGAGCTCTTCAAACTCGGGCGCGATCGCCGAGATCTCCGTCGTGCCCGGCTTGATCTCGGAGAGGGACGATCCGGCGGCCTTCGCTTCGTTCGAAACGATGCGCATCAGATCCGACATCCCGAATTGCTCGGGAATCAAAGTGAGGAGCTTCTCGATCGTGGTCCCGACCTCGGCGGCCGTTTTTTTGTAAACCGCGGCATTGTCCAGCTTCTGTTGAGCATCGGCCATCTGGGTCTGAAGCTCCTGCAGCCGCGCCTTGGATTGAGTGATGGCGTTCTTTTGTGCCATCCCCTTGTCCATCATGAAGTAATAATAGAACGCCGCCATTACGAGCCCAACCATGAGCGCGCGTCCGGCCGTCAACCTATTAAGCGATTGCGCGAGATTCAATTCTTCGTCTCCACTTCCGCCGTAAAGGTATAGTCGCGAATGTTTCCGGTCTTACCCGGGCCCGCGACCTCCTGGTTCTTGATGACGATTACTTCCTGCATGTAAGCGCTGTCCTCGAGTTTTTTCGCGAAATCCGTAAGATCCTCGGTCGTCACGGAAAGCCCGATGAACTGGAAGCGCCCTTGCTCCATCGAGGTTCTCTGCGACTCGAACATTACGGTCTTTAGCCAGAGCTTTTCGGGAATCGAGCTCTGCATGAAATCCAGCGTTTTCACCTCGCGCAGGCGCAGCTTTGAGAGAAACTTCAATACCTTAAGTTTGTCGGTCAGCTCTTCAGCCTGCTTCGCGATGTCTTTGATGCCCTCGACTTCCGTGGATTTGCTGGCGGCGGCCGTTTCGAGCTCGGTGACTTCATTCTGCGTGCGCGCGCGCTCGAGGTTGAGAGTGCGGATATTCTGACTCTCCCACATCATCAAGCCGATCGTGAAAAGGAGGATGAACGCGATTTTGATGAGAGCGGATCTGAGCTCGGATCCATCCTCGACCTGAATTTCCCCGGGAGCGGCCGCCTCCTGAACGCGATTGCGTATGAGGTTGACCTTAATCATGCGTCACCCACCGCGCGCATACCGAGCCCGAGCGCGACCGCCGCGAAATCGCGGATCTCGGAGACATAGTCGCTGCCCAACACCCGGTCGTTGATCTTGACGTTCTTGAACGGATCGAAAATCTGAAAGCCCATCTTCGTGTGTTGCGAAAGATAACTGATGAGCCCGGTCGTGCGCGAAGCGCCGCCGGTCACCAAACACTGCTGTACGGGAAGGCCAGGCGTCGTATTCACGAAAAAATCCAAACTGCTCTGCACTTCCTCTGCGAGGGTCTCGTGCGTGCTCTGGAGGATCTTCGAGACCTCTTCGGGCGCCGCTTGGCCCGTGCACGCCGAGATCTTCAACGCTTCCGCCTCTTCGAGACTCATCCCCATGTTTTTGTGAATCTCGGACGTGTAAGTCAATCCGCCAACGGGAATGTCTCGGCAGAAAATCACCTCGCCGCTTTCGATGACGACGAAATTCGTGACCGCAGCGCCGATGTTCATCAGCGCGACCGTTTGCCCCTTCTGTGAGCCCCAATTGTTCATGAAGCAATTCGCAAGCGCGAACCCGCCCACGTCGACGACCGAGCAATTCAAGCCCGCGCTCTGAACGATGTCCTGATAGAGAAACGCGATCTCTTGTCGGGCGGCGACGAGCAGAATGTCCATCGAGTCCGGAGCCGTTTGGAACGAGCGCAAAATTTTGTAGTCGATGTTCACTTCGTTGATGTCGAAGGGAATGTACTGCTCGGCCTCCCAGCGAATCTGGCCGGCGACGAGCTTTTCGTCCATTTGGGGAATCGTGATGCGCTTGCTGATGACGGACGTGCCCCAAAGGCCGACCGAGACGGCTTTGCGCTTCGTGCGCAAGTTGGCGAGCATGATCTTCAACGCTTCCGAGATCGCCGCGGGATCGGCGATCTCGCCGCCGTTAATGGCGCGCGCGGGCGTCGGCATGATCGTGAAGTTCGCGAGGGTCGAGCCCTTACGCGAATAATCCACTTCCGCCATTTTGATGTTGGCCGTGCCTATGTCGAGGCCGATCAGTTTCTTAGACTGGAAAAACATGTTGCGCTGTGCCCCAAGGGGTCAAACCCTTATCCCCATTGGAAATTAGACCGTGGGCCAAAAACCTTGTCAATTGGCCGGGGCTAGGTCGCCCAGAAACAGACCAATGTACCAGCGACTGAGCTGCTCTCCGCCCAACAGATAGAGTAGAGCGGCGAAAGCCAAGTAAGGTCCGAATGGAATGACTGACTTAAGGCCAGCCTCCGAGCGGGTCGCGAGAACTAGACCAACGACACTGCCGATGACGCTCGATCCGAGCACGACGAACGGGATGGAAGTCCAGCCGAGCACGGCCCCTATCCACGCGAGCAGTTTGATGTCTCCGCCGCCCATCCCCTCTTCCTTCCGCATGAGCAAGTAGAGATAAGCGATCATCCAGAGGAAGCCGCCGCCCATGAGCATTCCCGCCAGCGCGGAGAGAAACGTGCGCTCGGGATTAAGGGCGCCGCCGACGAGCCCAATCACGATTCCGGGAAGAGTGAAGACATCGGGAAGAATCATGTGATCCAGGTCGATAAACGAAACGACAATCAATCCCCAGGCGAGAAGTAGATATTCGAGCGTGACCCACTTGTATCCGTACTTCAGAAAAATTAACGCGAAAGCGGCGCCCGTGAGCAATTCGACGAGCGGATAACGAAACGGAATCTTCGCCTGGCACTTTCGGCACTTCCCTCGAAGGAAGACCCACGAAAGCACGGGAATATTGTCATACCACGCGATCTGAGCGGAACACTGAGGGCAACGACTGCGGGGCGTGACGACGCTTTCGCCTTTCGGCAGTCGATGGATGAAGACGTTGGAGAAGCTTCCCCAAATGAGACCAAACAAGAATACAACGAGCGCCTCAACCCACATCTTTCCTCTTGAACAAAATCGTCGCGAGGGTCACGCATAATACGAACCAAGCCAAAGCATACCCGAGGGACGCCGCCTTTGTCGAAAGCTCAAGAGGCTGGTCGTACAAAACCAGGCTTTTCCAGTTGACGCGCTCGAGGTCCGGCAGGAAATGCTTAACAGTCCACGAAATCGGCTTGAGAACACCGCCGTCGGCCTTGTTTGCAAAGTAGGCGAGACTGCCCTGCCAATGTCCGATAAGAAAAACCCCGAGCGAAAAACAGACGACGAGCAACGGCTTCGTGATCATCGAAAACAAAAGCGTCACTCCGAGCAAAATCAGCGATTCCGCGAGCAGGCCCGCGACCACGATCGCGAAGCGCCCGTCGACCGCAACTCCGAGCCCCCAGAGTATGAGAATCAAGACCGCCGAGAGTCCCGAAACCATCATAAGAATCACCATCGCGAGACCGAGGCATTTTCCCATGATGAACTGAAGGCGGCTGATCGGCCTCACGAGAATTGTCAGGATGGTTTTCTTCTCGATCTCTTTGTAGACGAGGTTGCTGCCGATGAAGATCGCGAGAATGACCGCGCAAAGGTGAATCGCGCTCAAGCCGAAATTGGATGAGATTCGCGCTTGCTCGGCGAAGCTCAACTGCCCGAGCGCGAGGCTCACGCCGATCAAGATCATCGCGAATAGGACGAGCGCGTAGAGAATGCGGTCTCTTACGACTTCCTTAAACGTGTTCACCGCGAGCACCCACACCGGCCTCATGACTTACCCCGAAGCGCCATTTGCACGAAGATTTCCTCGAGCGTCGCGCGCAACCGGCGCACTTCGTGAATCGCCGCGCCTTCCGCGATCAGGCGTTTGAGCTCTTCTTGCATTCTCGCCTGGTCGGGAACGCGCGCGCTCTTCTTCTCGCCGCCCGCGAGAAAGACGATCTCGTACTCGACGCCGCTCTTGTCGAGCAACGCTTCGGTCGTGCCTTCGTAGATGCTGAGTCCGTCTTTGATCACCACGAGCCGCTCGCATAAGCGCTCGGTATCGTGCAGGAGGTGGGAAGTGAAAAACACCGCCGTCCCTTTTTTCGCGGTCTCAAGAATGATCTCGGCGAGCGCCAGGCGGCCGTCGGGATCGAGGCCCGAAACCGGCTCGTCCAGAATCACGAGCTCGGGATCGTGAATGAGCGCCTGCGCGAGCCCAATCTTTTGGAGCATGCCCTTCGAGTAATTGCGGAGTTGCCGTTCCTTCGCGAACTCCAGATTCACCCGCTTTAAAAGCTCGTCGATCCGATCGCGCAAAACTTGTTTCTTCCAGGGCGATGTGAGCTGGGCGTAAAACTCCAGGAACTCGACTCCGGTAAGATGCTCGTAAAAATAGGGACGCTCAGGAAGAAAGCCGATGCGCCGGCGGCTCTGGATATCGAGCGGTTTGCCGAAGAACTCGACGGTTCCGGCATCGGCGTAATCGAGCCCGAGAATACAGCGCATGGTTGTCGTTTTACCGGCGCCGTTCGCGCCCAGAAATCCCGTGATCGTGCCCGAGGGAACGGAAAAGCCGAGACCCTTAAGGACCTCGGTCTTACGCGGGATGAACCCCTTCACGTAGGATTTTCGGAGCCCGGAAACATTTAAGAGATTCATAGCGGTTTAACGCTAAATTCACCTTGTTTGCGTTTCTTTAAGGCTATGACGAAAGCTTCGGCCGCGTCACTCTCCGTAATGCACGGTATGGAGTAATCCACGCAGCTGCGTCGAATTCCGAAGGACGCCTCAATGGACGTTCGTCCGGATGTGGTGTTGATGACAAAAGCCACTTCACCTGAGCGGATCCGGTCGACGCAATGAGGACGACCCTCGTGGACTTTGCGGACCGATTCGCACTCAAGCCCTTGCTCCTGCAAGTACGCCGCGGTTCCGGACGTGCCGGAAAGCGTGAAGCCCATGGCCTTCAGGTCCTTTACGAGCGGCAAGAGCTCGGCTTTGTCCTTTTCGCGCAAGGAGAGGAAGACTTCGCCCTCCATCGGAAGTTGAAGGTCGCTGGAGGCGAATGCCTTAAGCATGGCTTCGGAGTAATCCTTGCCGCGGCCCATGGTTTCGCCCGTCGATTTCATTTCGGGGCCGAGGATCGAGTCGCTCGACGCGAACTTCTTGAACGGAAACACGACGCCTTTGACGGCGACGCCTTGGATTTTGTGCCAATCGAACTTCTGGGGCTCGACTTCGCTCGCTTTGAGCCCGAGCATGCCCTTAACCCCGAGGTCGACGAGCGGAACGCCGGTCGCCTTCGCGATAAACGGTACGCTACGCGAACTGCGCGGATTCGCTTCGAGCATGTAGATCACGTCGTTCTTGATCGCGAGCTGCAAGTTGAGAAAACCGAGAACGCCCAGACGATCCGCAAGCCGGCGCGAGAGGTCCTCGATCTTCGCGCAGGTCTCGTCTTTGAGACGCTGAGGAGGAATTACGCCCATCGAGTCGCCGCTGTGAACTCCGGCCGCTTCGATGTGCTCGATGACTCCGCCAATGACGGTCCAATCGGGCCCGCGCGCGAGGTCGACGTCGACTTCGAGCGCGCTCTCGAGGAACTGGTCCATCAAACAAGGAGCTTCTTTCGAAATAAAGGCTCCGTGACGCTCGAAGTACGCGCTGAGCTCTTCGCCGCTCTCGACGATTTCCATGCGGCGCCCGCCGAGAACGTACGAGGGGCGGCAGATGATCGGGTAACCGATGTCTTCCGCAATCTTGCTGGCCTCTTCGAGGTCGGCCGCCATTCCGGAGCGCGGGATTTCAAATTTCAATTCGCGGCAGATCTTCGCGAACAACGCGCGGTCCTCCGCGAGGTCGATGCATTCGAGCGAGGAGCCGAGCAGTTTCTGGCCCGACTTCACCAAGCGGTGGGCGAGATTGATCGGCGTTTGTCCGCCGAGCTGGCCCACGAATCCGATCGGCTGGATGTACCTCAGAATCTCGAGTACGTTTTCGAAAGTCAGCGGCTCGAAGAAGAGCGCGTCGGACGTATCGTAGTCCGTGCTCACGGTTTCGGGGTTCGAGTTGATCATCGCGACCTTGTAACCGCTGCGCTGGAACTGGCGCACGCTTCGGACACAAGAATAGTCGAACTCCACGCCCTGACCGATGCGGTTTGGCCCGCTTCCGAGGAGCGCGATCATGGGCTTGGCGAAGTTCGCGGGGCGCTGCTGAGAGTGATAGGTCGAATAGTAATACGGAGTTTCCGACTTGAACTCGCCGGCGCACGTGTCGACCTGAAAGTAGGCCGGAACGATTCCGTTCTTCCAGCGCATTTCACGCACTTCCTCGGCGGGCGTCCCGCTGAGGCGCGCGATCGCGGCGTCGGAAAACCCGCGCTTCTTCGCTTCGCGCAGAAGGTCGGCATCGAGAACGCTTTTGCGAATGTGCTTTTCGAAGTGCGCGATGTCCTCGACCTGCTCGAGGAACCACGGATGGATCTGCGTCTTCTGATTCACTTCGTCGACCGAAAGGCCTTCACGGAACGCTTGGAAGACCTGGTAAAAGCGCTTCGAGTTCGGATAGGCCAAGAGCTTTTCGTCGAACGTCACGGGATACGCGCCGACTTCGTTTTCCTCGAGCGAGCTGATCGCCTTCTGGAAAGACTCTTTCAGAGTGCGGCCGATACCCATGACCTCGCCCACGCTGCGCATTTGCGTGCTGAGCGAGTCCTTGGTGCCAGGAAATTTTTCGAATGCGAAACGCGGAATTTTCGTGACGACGTAATCGAGCGCGGGCTCGTAGCAGCACGGGGTCGTTCCCGTTATATCGTTACGAAGTTCTTCGAGCTCGTAACCGATCGCAAGCAACGCCGCGATCTTCGCGATCGGAAATCCGGTCGCCTTCGACGCGAGCGCCGACGAGCGGCTCACGCGCGGGTTCATCTCGATGACCACGCGCTCACCCGTTTGCGGGTGAACGGCGAACTGAATGTTCGCGCCGCCCGTTTGCACGCCGACGGCTTCAATGATCTTGCGGGCCTCGTCGCGCATCGCCTGGTAGGCGACGTCAGACAAAGTTTGCTGGGGCGCAACCGTGATCGAGTCCCCTGTGTGAACGCCGCACGGATCGAAATTCTCGATCGAGCAGATGACGACGAACGTCCCCGCCTTATCGCGCATGACTTCGAGCTCGAACTCCTGCCATCCGAGGATGCTTTCCTCGACCAGGACTTCCGAGGTCGGGCTCTCGTGCAGGCCTTGCGCGATCATGGTTTGATACTCTTCAAGAGAGTACGCGATTCCGCCGCCGCCGCCGCCCAGCGTATA
>CAYPFC010000098.1:0-898 GCA_964409815.1 uncultured Pseudobdellovibrionaceae bacterium | reverse complement strand
GAGGATCAGGGGAAAACCGAGCTCGTCGGCGGTCTTCATCCCTTCCTCATACGTGCGAACCATGTGGCTGCGCGGATAGCGGGCGCCGACGTCGTCCAGAATCGAGCGGAAGCGCTCGCGGTCTTCGGCCGCGCGAATCACGTCGGGCGTGGCGCCGAGAAGCTGGATGTTCAATTCTTTCAGGATTCCGGATTTATCGAGCTCGAGCGCGAGGTTCAGCGCCGTTTGTCCGCCGAGAGTCGGAATGACGGCGTCAGGACGCTCCTGCCGGAGAATCTTTTCGACGTAAGGCACTTTCAGCGGCTCGATGTAAACTTTGGTGGCGATCTCGGCGTCCGTCATGATCGTCGCCGGGTTCGAGTTGATGAGGACGACCTCGAGGCCCTCCTTCATCAGCGCTTTGCACGCTTGCGTGCCCGAGTAATCGAACTCGCAGGCCTGCCCGATCACGATCGGCCCGCTTCCCAGGATCACCACTTTTTTCAGATCGGCTTTTCTCGGCATTGTCCTAAATTCTCAACTTGGATTCGTTCGAGTAGATTTTTGAAATATCCAGGTGTCGATACTGCTCGTGTTTGTGTTTCATCTTAAACAAGCGACCGATCAATTCCTCGCGCGCCAAAGCTTGCTCTTCTTCCGGGAGCTTGTTCACGCGCTTCACTTCCTTTTGAATGAACTTCGACACCACCGCCGGGTGGAAGCAGAACGCGCTCGAGAAGACGAAGCTTCCCTCGTACGGAATCAAGCGCGCTTCGAAATACTCGTCAGTATTGAAGCCCTGAGTGAGCCGCGACTTGCGGATGACGTACTTGAAGTTCGTGAACAGATCGCGAATATGAACGTCGTCGCCTTTGAGTTTGGTAAACTCAAACAGCGAGTGGCGCGAATTGCGTAAGTT
>CAYPFC010000097.1:0-10288 GCA_964409815.1 uncultured Pseudobdellovibrionaceae bacterium | reverse complement strand
TTCACGCTGGATGAAGGCGTTTCGAAGGCCGTCCGCAAAGTCTTCGTCGATCTCTACAACAAGGGCATGATTTATAAAGGCTTGCGTCTGATCAACTGGTCGACCGCGCTCGAGTCCGCGATCTCGGACCTCGAAGTCGATTACCAGGAGGTGAAAGGCAGCATTTACCACATACGCTATCCGCTCGCGGAAGGCGGGGGCGCGATCGAAGTCGCCACCACTCGTCCCGAGACCATGCTCGGCGACACCGCCGTAGCCGTTCACCCGGACGATGAGCGCTACCAGAAGTGGATCGGAAAAGAAGTCATGCTCCCGCTCACCGGCCGCACGATCCCCATCATCGCCGACCAGTATGTGGATCGTGAGTTCGGCTCCGGGGTCGTAAAGATCACGCCGGCGCACGATTTCAACGATTATGCCGTCGGTCAACGTCATAACCTGCAGATGCTGAACATCCTGAACAAGAACGGCACGCTCAACGACAATGCCGGCAAGTACAAGGGCCTTAAAGTGCAAGAGGCGCGTAAGCAAGTGCTCGCCGACCTTGAGGCTCAGCAGCTCTTGATCAAGACGGAGCCGCACACGCACCAAGTGGGCCACTGCTCGCGCACGGGAGTGGTCGTCGAGCCGTTCCTCTCGGAACAATGGTTCGTGAAGACCGCGAACATGGCGAGCGCCGCCCGCCGCGTGGTCGAAAGCGGCACGATCGTGTTCGAGCCCGAATCATGGACGAAGACATACCTGCACTGGATGAGCATCATTCAGGACTGGTGTATCTCGCGCCAACTTTGGTGGGGGCACCGAATTCCGGCGTGGCATTGCGCGAAGTGCGCGGGCATCACCGTCAGCGAGAAGGATCCGACGGCGTGCTCGAAGTGCGGCGACAAGAATATCACGCAAGAAGAAGACGTTCTTGATACGTGGTTCAGCTCGGCGCTCTGGCCGTTCTCGACGATGGGGTGGCCCGAGGAGAACGAGCTCCAAAAGACGTTCTATCCCACAAGCGTGCTGGTTACGGGCTTCGACATTATTTTCTTCTGGGTCGCGCGCATGATCATGATGGGTCTGGAGTTCAAGAAGGACGTTCCGTTTCGCACGGTCTACATCCACGGTGTGATTCGCGACGCTCAAGGGAAGAAGATGTCCAAATCGCTCGGCAACGCCGAGGATCCCGTCGAGCTCATCAAAGCGCACGGCGCGGACGCGCTTCGCTATACTCTGCTCTCGCAGATCGCCAGCGGCCGCGACCTGAAGTTCTCGACCCAGCGGCTCGAGGGCTACCGCAATTTCATGAACAAGCTTTGGAACGCGACACGTTTCGCGCTCAACGGGCTTAAAGATTTCGTGATTCCTCCCGAAGGGCTCGAGGCTCTGCCCGCGAAGACGCAAATGAGCGACGCCGACCAGTGGATCATCTTCAAGCTCGGCCAGACCGAGAAGGAAATCGACGACGCGCTCAAGACCTACCGATTCAGCGACGCCGCGAACTCGCTCTACGCGTTCGTCTGGAACATTTTCTGCGATTGGTACATCGAATTCATTAAGCCCGTGCTCGCGGACGGCGCTCCCGTCAATGAGCGCAAGGCGACCCAACTCGTGCTCGCGCACGTTTTGAACCGCATCGTCCGGCTGATGCACCCCTTCGCGCCGTTCATCACGGAAGAGATCTACCAAAAGCTTCCGCTCCGGGGCGACGCCCTGATCGTCGACACGTATCCGACGGTGAAGTCGGACAAAGCGTTGCTCGCCTTGGGATCGGAAGAGGTGGCGACCGAGCTCGATCTGGTCCGCGAAGTGATCACCGCAATCCGCAACATCCGCGGCGAGAACCGCATCAAGCCCGGCGAAAAGATCAACGCGCGCCTCGCGCCCACCGAAGCGAAGGCGCAGAAGATCCTTGGCGCGAACAAGACGTCGATCATGACGCTCTCGCGACTCGAGACTTGCGAAGTCGGCGAGGCGGGCAATCTCTCGAAGTGCGCGGTCCAACCGGTGCAAGTCGGCGACATGAAAGTGGACGTCATCGTTCCCCTCGAGGGCCTCGTCGACATCGAAGAGGAAGTGAAGCGGATTCGCAAGGCGATCGAGAAACTGCAGAAAGACGTCGGCTCGTTGACGAAGCGTCTTTCGGACTCGAACTTCGTGGCCAACGCGCCCGAGGACATCGTCACGCAAGGCAAGCGCCAACTCGAAGAGTCGCGCGCGCAAATCTCGACCTTGGAAGCGGCGCTAAGTCGCCTGTTATAAAGATGGCTTTCGCTATCCGCGGCCTCGCGGATAGCGCACGTGATCTGTCCCGCGTATTTTTCTTACCCTTAAAGTATTAGATTCTTCAGTCATGAGATACGGGCTCTTGAGTGCTCTCATTCTGTTTGTGGCCGGCTGCTCGAGTGGAGCCAAGCGTGAGCTTGCCTCCAAAGCGGTCGAAGGCCGTGATTGCCAAACGCCGCTCGGCCAACTCGCCGATGGCGCGACCGCCTCCGGCTTCCTCCAGCCCGTAGTGTCCGGAGGAGCGACTTGCCAGAGCGGATCGATCACGTGCCAAGACGGCGTTTGGGCGGGAGCGCATATCTATCCCGCCTGCACACGCCTCGAGGCCGTACCGTAGCCGTTAGCGGCTTGCGATGGCTTTGCCGTCGCCCGACACGAAGAAGTGAAACGAATTTTCGCTTTCCTTGAGGACGGTTTTTGCGTTCCAGCGAACGTTCATCTCAAGACCCGCGAGCGGATTTTCCTTCGAGCCCATGTTGATGGCCTGAGCGACTTCCACTTTCGCGTTGAACGTATAGCCCCACATGACGTTGAGCTCGCTCGGTAGAACGGCGACGTTGGCGAGATACTGGCCGAGCTCGGCCTTGCCGCCGCCGTACGTGTAATGCAGGCGGAAGCGGAACTTCACGACTTCCATGCCGAAGCCGTTTTTATAAAGCACTTCGTACGATTGCGTGCGCGGCGCTTGCCAGTGTTCGAGGTCGGCCCAGCACTCGAGTCCGCGCGGAAGCGCGTGCGCGACAGGGGTTTCGACGGTCACGACGGGTTTGTTGGCTTCGATGATCGCCCAAACTTTCTCGCCGATGTTGACGATTTGATCCCAGCCGATGTTGTCGGCGAGAAAAGGTTTCGAGCCGAGCTCGCTGCAATCGTTCACCATCTTGGGAAGCGGAGCCGATTGCGCATCATAAACTTCGCGCACTTCGACCGATTGAATCTCCCACGGCGCCGCGTGTGCGACCGCGCTAAAACCGAGAACTGTAAATGATACGATAAGTCGTAACATAATCCCCCCTTTGCCTCGCGGGACCTTAGCAACGGGTGATTTGTAAAAGCAATATGTATAAGAATTTCTTAGCCCTGGAAGTAGTGGCCGCCGAAATACGCGTGGCTTTCTGTATAGGGTGAGAGACGCTGTGTCATATTATTTGGTGAGTCCGATTTCGCGCAAGCGTTCCATCAGGAAGTCGTTGGCGAGAATGTCGGGATACTTCGCCCCGCTTCCGCGACACGAGGGAATGCACGTGAGATTCGCATCCGGATTCGGGTGCATGAAGAACGGCATCGAATAGCGGCTGAGGTTCGGGCCCTTCGGATTCACCACGCGGTGGGTGGTGGCGGGGATGACGTCGTTCGTAATGCGCGCGAGCATGTCGCCCGAGTCGACGATGATGTTGTCGGGAGCGGTTTCGATCGGCAGCCACTCGCCTTCGCGCGTGAGCAGCTCAAGGCCGGAGCTTGAAGCGCTCACGAGTAAAGTAATTAAGTTTATATCTTCGTGCGCGGCCGCGCGAACGGCGCCTTCCGGAGTTCCGGGCGGAATCGGCGGATAGTGCAGAAGCCTCAGAATCGAGCTTCCCGCGTCCGTCATGCGCGTGAAGTACTCTTTGTCGACTTCGAGGGGAATGGTCAGCGCCTGCAACATAATTCTTCCCGTGTCGTCGAGCGCCGAAAACATCTTGCGGAACGTGGGCTCGAACTCGGGAAGCTGCGCGGGCCAGATATTGTCGGGGAAAAACTTTTTCAGACGGTGCGAGGGCGCGAGGTCGCGGCCGACGTGCCAGAACTCTTTCAGGTCGCCCAGCTTCGAGTTTTTCGCATGCTCTTGTCCGAAGGGCGTGTAGCCGCGCTGTCCGCCACCCGCGGGACTGATCAAGCTGCGTTTATCGCCCTCGGGGAGGGCGAATAGCGCCTCACTGAGCGCGTAGGCTTTACGTAAGAGGGCCACGTCGATCGGGTGGTCCTTCAGAATGATGAATCCGTATTCTTTTAATCCCGCGAAAAGCTGGTCTACAAAGGTGAGTTTTTCCTGAGATGATCCATGCGTGTAGGCCCGTAAACTGAGCTCTGGTACCTTCGGCATACATTCCCCCTGAATGAATGCTTGTATATCCGCTTAAGGATTTGTCAAGAGGGGGCGCCGGCGCTTACCCTATTAGGAGTCAATCTTAACAGAGGTGCACGGATGCGTAAGACTTTGTTTTTGTTTGCGGTTGCGCTGACTTTTCTCGCGGGGTGCGGGGTTGAAACCCAGCTTCGCGGCTCCCAGGACCGTGGGGGTTTAAGCGATGTCGAATATAACCAACTCTATGAAATCAATTTTCTCCATGGCGACAACATCGAGGCCCGCAAAGCCGTATTCAGCGGCCTTTTCCAGCCGGCGGCGTCCGAGAAAGTTCAGAAGCTCGCGAAGTTGATCGCCGACAATTGCACGGGCTCGGGAATAATTCCCGACAACGAGATGAGCGGTTCGATCAACCATCAAGAGATCGCGGGCGCGAGTTGCCCGATCCGCTGGATCCGCGACCGCACGTTCAACCGCGGCACCAACGCGGTCTTCTTCAACGACAACTTCGAGACGAACTCGAACGACTACCTCAAAGAGTCGCGCGTTCGCTGGCGTCGCATCTCGGGCAATTATTCGATCAAGAAAGATCCCAACACCGGCGTCCAAACCGTCTCGGGTGTTTTGACGGTGAACGGGTTTGAGATTCAGGGTTTCGGCAAGCTCACGGGCGGAATTTCGGTGCACGGAAATTATCCTCCCGGCAATCGAGGCACTGGTAGCGTTATTCTCAATCTTTCGAACGGACGTTGGCAGCATTCGGCCGCGATCAGCTGGGACTTGGTGAAATTCGACCCGGTGTACTTCATCAACGGAAAGAAAGTTGAGCGAAAGGTCTTCGAAGAGCTGTTTTCCGGCTTCGAGCTGACCAAAATCATGGAAAACTCGATCAATATGCGGTAGTCACCTAAAGGTGAGTAAGAGCAGCAACCGTGAATCTGTAGGCATCGTTAAACGTCATCCGGATGGATTTGGTTTTTTCATTTCAGACGATACGGACCATCCGGACGTTTACATTCCCAGACAAAGCATGAAGGGCGTAATGGCCAACGATCGGGTCCGCGTGCGCGTCGAGCGAGAGCGCGGCGGAGATCGTTTTCGCGGCGACGTGCTCGAGGTGCTCGCGCGCGCGGTGACCCGAGTGGTGGGGGTGTTTCACGAGACCGCGCCCGGCAAGGGCGTGCTGCTCGACAAGAGCTTTGCCTGGGGGGAAGACTTAAGCGTTTCGTACCCGCCGGACATTCGCGTGAAAAAGGGCGAGCTCGTGCTCGTACAAGTCGAGCATTATCCCGATTCTCCGCGCGGGTTCAGCGGTCGAATTATCCAAGTGATCGGCGACGCCGCGGATCCATTGAACGACTCGATCCGCATGCTCGCCGCGCACGGAATTCCGAGCGAGTTCTCGAAAGCCGCCCAACGCGAGGCCGAGCAAATTCCGTCCGAAGTTTCGAAGTCCGATATGGAAGGGCGAAAAGACCTTCGCGACCTTCCCATCATCACGATCGACGGAAAGACCGCGAAGGATTTCGACGACGCCGTTTTCACCGAGCGGACGTCGGGAGGGTTTCACCTCATTGTAGCGATCGCGGACGTGAGCCATTACGTGAAAGAGGGCAGCGCGATCGACGAGGACGCGTACTTGCGCGGTACCTCGACTTATTTTCCGAACTTCGTCGCGCCCATGCTTCCCGAAAAGCTTTCGAACGAGCTTTGCTCGCTGAAGCCCAATGTGCCGCGCCTGGCGCTCGTCGCCGATATGCGCCTCGACTTCTCGGGCGCGTTGATCGCGACCGAGTTTTACGAAGGCGTTATTCAGTCGAAAGCGCGCGTGACCTACGGGGAAGCGCAGGAAGTCATCGAAGGTCGCACGCCCGAGAAATTCAAGCACGTCGAGGAAAACATCCTACGGTGCGCCGATCTTGCGAAGATTCTGATGAGCAAGCGCTTCCGCGAAGGCTCGCTCGACCTCGAGTTGCCTGAAACGGAAATCGAGATCGACGAGGCCGGGAATCCCGTCGATATTTTGCAGAGCGAGCGCTTGTTCGCGCACCGGTTGATCGAGGAGCTCATGCTCACCGCGAACATCGCGGTCGCCCGCTTCTTCAAGCAAAACGAAATTCCGGCGATCTACCGCGTGCACGACGAGCCGGCCGTCGAGGCGATGCAGAACTTCGCGGCGTTCTTAAGAGTGCTCGGCTACAAGGAAAAACTGTCGAAGGGGCATTTGCAGAAGAAGATCTCGCGCGCGCTCGATCGGTTCCGCAATCACCCCAAGGCGCACGTCGTGAGCATGCTCGCGCTGCGCTCCCTCGCTCAAGCCAAGTATCAGGCCGAGAACATCGGCCATTTCGGATTGGGTTTCGAGGACTATACGCACTTCACGTCTCCCATTCGCCGCTATCCCGATTTGATCGTACATCGATTGGTGAAAGCGAAACTTTATCCGCGTAAGGGCTACAAGTTCCTGAGGATGGGGGAGCTCGATACGGCGGGCACCGTGCTCTCCGCCTGTGAGCAGCGCTCGGTTAAGGCGGAGCGTCAGATCAAGGCGATCAAGAAAGCGCGCTTCATGGCCGCTCACGTGGGCGAAGAGTTCGACGGGATTATCAGCTCGGTCACCAAGTTCGGGATCTTCGTGCTCCTCCGACAGTTCGATATCGACGGGTTGATTCGCATCGACGAGCTCGGCAACGATCGCTTTGAGTACGACGAAGAAAAGATGAGGCTCGTGGGAAGAAAGTCTGGTATGGCTTACGAGATCGGAGACCCTATACGCATTCAGGTCGCCAAGGCCGACGTGGAATTGGGTCAAATCGATTTCGTTTTGCCGGAAGGTATTCGACATGTTCCCCAGAAAGCGCGGGGGCCGCTTCCGAAACGTGGCCCGACTAAAAACGATTCTCGGAGTGTTCGCAAACCACGGGTTTCACGGCCTCGCCGTTCGCGCTAAGCTTGGCCGTTTCGTCCTCGACCGTTTCATCACCAAAGACATTGAGCACCTGAGTCAGCCCGAGCGCATTCGCATGAGCTTCGAGCAGCTCGGGCCCACGTTCGTGAAACTTGGGCAGTTGCTCGCGACTCGCCCTGACCTGATTCCCGCGGAATACTCAAACGAGTTCAAAAAACTTCACGACCAAGTCAGCGGCGTTCCCTTTAGCGATATCGAAGGCATTCTGGTCGCGCATTTCGGGGCGCCATTGAGCGAAGTGTTTGCGTCGTTCGACGAAGTGCCGCTCGCCGCCGCCTCGATCGCGCAAGTCCACCGCGCGCGCCTGCGTGACGGCTCCTCGGTCGTCGTGAAAGTGCAACGGCCCGGCATCGAGAAGGTGATTCAAGACGACCTTCAAATCTTGCACGCACTGGCGGAGCTCGCCGATCGCTACGTACCGGAAGTGCGGCCTTACAATTTGAAAGGCATCGTCGCCGAGTTCGGGCGCTCGATGGAGTTCGAGACGAATTTCGTGATCGAGGCGAACAACGTGCGCCGCTTTCAGGCGAACTTCGCGGATGATCCGGATATCAAAATTCCAATGGTGTACGGCGAATACACGGGCCGCCGCGTTTTGGTTTTGGAGATGCTCGAGGGGATTCCGATGAGCCACTCGAGCGCGTTGAAACAAGAGGGCCTCGATCGCGAGGAAGTTTTGAAGCGTGGGCTTAAGGCCTACATGCAGATGGTGTACTCGGACGGGTTGTTTCACGGCGACCTGCACGCCGGAAACGTGTTGCTCATGCCGAATTCGCGCATCGGCTTGATCGACTTTGGAATCGTGGGGCGACTGAACCGCAAGACCCAAAACGCGATCGCGAACATGTTCTTGGCCCTCGCCGAAGAGGACTACGACCGCTTGGCCTACCTATACGTCGACATGGCTCCGTTCACCGAGCGGATCGACGTCGATCAGTTCGCGCGCGACATTCGCGACATGATCGCGCCGTACTTCGGCCTGACGATGAAGAACGTGAACATGGGGCGCCTTTTGCTCGATTCGACCGGAGTCGCTTCGAGGCACGGCCTGGTTTTGCCCGCCGAGCTGGTGATGTTCTTCAAATCGATCGTGTCGCTCGAAGGCATGGCGCGCATGGTGCTCAAGGACTTCGACTTCCTCACGTACTCTTTGGATTTCGCGAAGGAGCTCGTGCAAGTGAAGATGGAGCCGAAGCGAATGTTCTCTGACGCTTCGGTCATGGCGCGCGATATGAATTCGCTCGTCGCGTTTCTTCCCCGGCAGATCAAGCAGGTCTTACGTCGCCTGAACGACCCCGACTTTCATCTGCAGGTGCGCTCGACCGATGTCGTTGCTCTCCGCCGAGCGATTGATCGCGGTTCGTGGCGTATTTTTTGGGGCCTGATTCTCGCGGCCGCCACTTTAGGCCTAATTCTTCGCAGCTAGACGTGCCTCGCGTGGGCGAGTACGTTAATCTTTCTGAATAGACAGCAGAGGTATGTATGTTCCCTGTCGACTCAAAGATTCTGATCGTGGATGACTCGCAGTTTGCCCGTAAAACCTTGAAGGATAGCCTTCGCGCGCTAAAGTTTTGGAAGATCATCGAAGCGACAGACGCCAAAAATGCCCAAGACATTCTGATGGAAGACGAGCAGGTAAGAGACCCGGTGCACCTGTTGATCTCCGACCTGCACATGCCCGAGGTGAGCGGTCTCGAGTTGTTGCGCTGGGTGCGCGCGCAGGAGCGCCTGCAGGCGATGCCCGTGATCATTCTTACGACCGTGCAGGAGAAGCAGGGGATTCTCGAAGCGGGCAAACTCGGCGTCAGTCATTACATGATCAAGCCGTTCGACGTCGCCACGCTGAAAGAGCGCATGGTCTCGACGTGGGATAAGCACGGGCAAAAATATTTTCAGGCGAATAAGCGCGCTTAAGAAATTAAGCGCGCGCTTTTCTAAGCGGACTACTGGATGTATCCGCCACCGTTGGTCGAGCCTGCGTCGTCCGACTGGATGGGCTTGACGTAGTCGAGACTATCGCAGTAAGCCGTAACTTTCTTCTTATAGACTTCCTGCTTTTCATTATCGATGTCTCGGAAGGGCTGAAAGTACGCGGCGATTCCGCGCGATGTTCCTTCGACTTTCAAATCGCGGTCTTTGGATCCGCTTCCGACCTCGGAGTCTTCGTTCATGTAGTACATGGCGATGTGAGTGCCGCAGCGCAAGTTCAATTTGGGATCGGATTTTAACTGCGCGTCGGAGTCCACTTCCTTGCAGCCGCAATCGTAAATTTCCGCGCCGACCGAGCTGGCGGTCAACTGCATTAAACCCTGGGCGCTCTTACCGGACGAAGCGAGAATGGGACCTCCTGCCTCGGTCTCCCAGGCGGACTCGGCGATGACCAGCGTGGAAATGACCTGCTGAAGAAGTCCCGCGATGAACGCGTCCTTATCTGGCTGATTCGCGAGGATGCTTTGGTAGTTCGGACAATACTCTTCAAGGCCCTCGAACTGTCCGTTTTTGATTTTCTCCGAAAGCTCCGCGAAGAGATCGGCCGAACATCGGTCGTCTTGGTTGCGACCGGTGATTTGCTCGTAAATCTGCTTGCACCATTCTTCGTCAACCCACTTTTCACCCTTATCGGCTTCGGTGCAAAGACCTTTGATGCCGGGTCCTTTGGTGCTTCCGTACGCCGCGGAAGGATGCGCTCTTGCGACTTCGCTAACGAATAGGAGTGCGAGAATGGTGAGCACGGAGCTTACGACTTTGGTTTTCATATCCACCCTCATTATCAACATCCATGCTGACCCGGATGCGTTTTAGACCTTCTTTGGCGCTTGGGCGCGCTCAAACTCCACCCTGATGTTTAATAGTTCCGCGTATCATTTTGAGACCTTTTTCCGCCCGAGCTTTCGTGCATTCGCGCCGGGCTTGAACTTCTTGTCCTTATCTGAAGGCGCGGGTGCCGCGAGGATCGTTTTTTTAGCTTCGATTTTCCCGAGGGC
>CAYPFC010000096.1:0-10430 GCA_964409815.1 uncultured Pseudobdellovibrionaceae bacterium | reverse complement strand
CGGAGAACGAAGCGCGCCAGCGCCGTAAGGACATCGAAAAAGAAGCGGATTTCTACGGATCGATGGACGGTGCCAGTAAGTTCGTTCGTGGCGACGCGATCGCCGGTATCATTATTACGTTGGTGAATATCGTAGGCGGACTCTTGATCGGCGTGTTCCAAATGGGCCTCGATCTCTCGACCGCGGCGAAAACCTATACGATGCTGACGATCGGTGACGGTCTTGTGACGCAAATTCCGGCGCTCATAATCTCGACGGCGGCCGGTATCGTCGTCACCCGCAACTCGTCGTCGCAGAATCTCGGTCATGAGATGGCCACGCAGCTCTTCCTTAAGCCGCGCGCCGTCGCCATCGTCGCCGGCATCGTCGCGACCTTCGGCCTCGTGCCGGGTCTTCCCACGATTCCGTTCTTTTTCGTGGCCGCGTTCTTGGGCCTCGTGGCCTGGACGATCTCGCGCTTCCAGGAAGAAAAGGCAGCCAAAGAACAGGCCGCGAAGGACGAGGCCGCCAAAAAGCCGGTCAAAGAAAACATCGAATCCATGTTGCCGCTCGATCTTGTCGAGCTCGAAGTGGGCTACGGCCTCATCAACATCGTCGAGAGCGACCAATCCGGCGACCTGCTCGAGCGCATCGTTTCAATCCGCAAGCAGTTCGCCCTCGATATGGGCGTCGTGGTTCCGTCGGTTCACATTCGCGACAACTTGCAGCTTGAGCCGGGAGAGTACCGGGTTCTGATCAAGGGTAACAAGGTCGGCGGCGGAATGCTTCGCCCCGAGAGCATGCTCGCGATGGATCCGGGCGGCGTGCTTTCGCCGATTCCGGGAATCGCGACCAAAGAGCCCGCGTTCGGTCTGGATGCGCTCTGGATCAGCAAAGGTCAGAAGGAAGAGGCCGAGATCTCGGGCTACACCGTGGTCGATCTTCCCACGGTCATGGCGACACACTTGACCGAAATCATTCGTACGCACATGCATGAGCTTTTCGGCCGTCAGGAAGCGGACACGCTCATCGAGAACTTCAAGAAAAACTATCCGAAAGTCGTCGCTGAGCTTATCCCCGATGTCATGGGGCTTGGCATGGTGGTCAAGGTCCTTCAAAATCTTCTTAAAGAGCAAGTTTCGATTCGCGATCTCTTGACGATCTTCGAAACTCTCGCGGACGAAGGCCACAAGAGCAAAGATGCCGAGGTTTTGACCGAAGCCGTACGCAAGGCGCTCGGCCGCTCGATCACGCAGAAGTACGTCAACGAGCGCGGCGAGATCTCGGTCATGACCCTCGCGCCCCGCCTCGAGGAGCTGGTCTCGAACTCGCTCCTTCAGACCGAGCAGGGCGTGCAACTCGTGATGGATCCGCGCCAGGCGCAGGGTCTTCTCACCCAGATTTCGAAAACGATTGAGAACCACCCCGAGATCGCCGGTCAACCCATTCTCCTGACGAGCGCGACGGCGCGACGTCACCTGTTCAAGCTGACGAACCGGTTCCTGCCCCAGGTGGTTGTTCTTTCGCACAATGAAATTTCATCCGACGCGCGCATTCAGGCCGTCGGCTTAGTGGAGATGGGCCATGCAGGTTAAGAAATTCGAAGCCAAGACGATGAAAGAGGCGCTCGAGTTGGTGAAGGTCCACCTGGGACCCGAAGCCATAATCCTAAGCGCGAAGGATTCGCACCGGGGTTTCGGTCTGATGGGCGAGAAAAGCGTCGAGGTCACGGCGGCGGTTTCGGAAGAAACGCTTCGTAAGAAGAAGATCGCCGAGAGCAAACTGCGCGAGGACCTTCGCGAGCGCTTCCAACAGATTCCGGCCGCGAAGCAAAAGGAATTCATCAATAAAGTGTTTAAAGAAGCTCGCGAGGAGAAGCGCGAGCTCGTCACGGCGAACGGCGCTCCCACGGGCCGCGTATCGGCGGAGTCGCGCGCGCAAGTCTCGGGCCTTCGCTACATCGATATCGAAGATGAATACGAGCAAAGTCATTCGTACAAACGGGCCCAGATGCCGGTGAAGGCCCAAGGGCATGCGTATGCGCAGGCCCAGACACAGGCGCAAGCGCAGACTCGCGGTCAAGAGCGGGTCCGTCGCGCCGCCGCCGAAGCGCGCGCGAAAGCGATGGACGTATTCCAGGAGCCGAAGAAGCCCGCTTCGAAGCAATCCCGCGTGAATAAGATCGCGCAAGCCGTACAGAAGGCGTACTCGGCTCCGCAGGCTCCTCCGGCGCAAGCGTCGGTTCAGGCTTCGCAGCAGGTGATGGCGGAAAACAGCTCGGAGATCCGCGCGCTCGAGAATCAAGTTCGCGAGCTCAAGAACATCGTCGAGAAATTCGCGCAAGTTCCGCAAGTGCCGATGACCATGCACCCGGGCGCCGAGCAAGGATTGCCGTACGAGTTGAGCGGCATGTACCAACGCCTCACCGGGCAGGGCATGCACCCGCAGACGGTGACCGCGCTCTTGAAGAAGGCACAGAAGGAGCTCGATCGCGAGCAAATCAAAAAGCCCGCCTTGGTTGACGCGTGGGCGGTGCGCACGATCCTCGGCCAAGTCGAAGTGGCGAAGGAGCCGCTCAAAGGCCGCTACCACGTCTTCATGGGTTGCACGGGCCAGGGCAAGACGTCGACGCTCGTGAAGTTCGCGTCTCACCTGATTTTGAAGGAAAAGAAAACCATCGCGATCATCTCGCTGGACAATCAAAAAGTGGGAGCCGCCGATCAACTCAGAATCTACGCGCAGATCTTGAACGTGCCGTTCGCGGTCGTACGCTCGCCGGAAGAGTGGGCCGTCGCCCAGCAGAAGCTCGCGCACGTTCAGCACATCCTGGTGGATTGTCCCGGGTTCAATTTGAACACGATGGAAGAGGTCAACTGGCTCAAGCGCATGATTCCGCCGGCCGAGTACGACCGCCGCATTCACTACGTGCAGTCGATTCTCGCCCGTGACGAAGAGACCATGGACCTTGCGAGCCGCTACCAGATGCTTGGGTTCCATGATGTGATCTTCACGCGCGTTGACGAGTCGTCGCGCCAAGGTTTGATTTTGAATTTCCAGGAACGCTTCAGAGTCCCCTTCCACTCGTTCGGTCTCGGCTCGCGCATACCGGAGGACTTTGAATTCGCCACGAAGGAGCGCGTGGTCGATTTCCTGTTTAAACTCAGCAAAGTTTCGAAAAGAGAGGAAGCCGAATGAACCATCTCAGCGTATCCGCGAAGCCCAGCGATTCCACCCGCACGATTAGCATCACTTCGGGTAAGGGCGGCGTGGGAAAGAGCACGCTCACCGCGAACATGGCTTACGAATTGGGACGAGCGGGTCACCGTGTGTTGATACTCGACGGCGACATGGGAATGGCGAACATCGACGTGATGTTCGGCAAACCGGCTCGTCTAAACATTGGACATGTATTGGATAACCGCTGCCAGCTCGAAGATATTCTTATTGAGGTGGCCCCTAACGTGCAACTCATCCCAGGCGGATCAGGAGTCTACGGCCTCAGTCGCTTGGCACCGCTGCAGAAGCACATTCTGCTCGACCAGGTGAGCCGATTGAATCGGAGCTTTGACTACATGCTTGTCGATACGGCCCCCGGTATTGATGACAATGTTCTGTACCTGAACGCCGCCGCCCAAGAAATTCTCGTGGTGGTGACGCCGGACCCGTCGAGCCTGACGGACGCATATGCCTTGATCAAAGTCTTGAACCAACGCTATCGCGAAAACCGTTTCTCGATCGTCGCCAACATGGTTCGCGACGAGATCGAAGCGCGCCACGTGTTTCACAAGCTCAGCGACGTCGCTTCGCGCTTCCTCTGCGTAAGTCTGGATTATCGCGGCTTCATACCCAACGATCTCAATTTGAGACAGTCTATTCGTAGCCAGGAGCTCGTCGTACAAGCGCAGGGGCGTTGCCCGGCGAGCATCGCGATCCGCTCGCTTGTGGAAAACCTGAAGAGTTCTGAGCGCTTTTCGGAGCTTAAGGGCGGGTTGCAGTTCTTCTGGAATCAGCTTTCGGGAGTCGCTTAAGGCCCAGTCGAGCTTTGCTATTTTTGGAATACGTTAAGGGATTTGGTACACTATGAGTAATCAGGGACGGGAAAAGATGGCCGACAAAAACAGCAATAACAATATGAATACGTTGCTGAAAAAGTACAAAGAGGAGCCCAGCAAACTCACTTCTCAACAGAAGGATAAGCTGATTCTCGAGTACGCTCCCTTGATCAAGTTCATCGCGCAAAAAATCGCGGTGCGCCTGCCCTCGAACATCGAGCTCGATGATTTGATCTCGAGCGGAGTGATCGGATTGATGGACGCCATCGAGAAATACGATCCCACTCGCGACAACAAATTCAAAACGTACGCGGAATTCCGAATTCGCGGCGCGATCCTCGATGAATTGCGCGCGCAAGACTGGGTTCCCCGTAGCGTCCGCGACAAAGCCAAGATGCTCGATCGCGCGACGCTGGAGCTCGAAGCATCGCTGGGCCGTAGCGCGAACGAAGAGGAAGTGGCGCAGAAGCTGAATATCTCGATGGACGAGTATTACGATCTCTTGAACCAAGTGCGTCCGATCAGTGTGCTATCGATCGACGATGCGGCGACGTTCTCGAACGTCGATAAGAAATCGATCTTGAACATTCTTGAGGGCTGTAAGCTCAACAACCCGCTGACCCAGTTGAACTTGAAGTCGGTGAAGGAAGTCGTCGCGAAGGCCATCGAGGACCTGCCCGAGCGCCAGCGCTTAGTCCTTTCGCTCTACTACTACGAAGATCTGAACCTCAAAGAGATCGGCAAAATCTTGCGCGTGACCGAGAGCCGCGTATCGCAGCTCCACGCCCAGGCGATCTCCAGACTGCGCGCGAAGCTCGCGCAGTTCTTCGAGGATCAAGAGCTTGAGTCCGCTTAAAAGGCTCGCCATTTCTCTTTTCATTCTAACGTCCTCGGCCGCGTTCGCGGCGGAGGCACGCCATTACTTAATCGGGGCCGGCGAAGTTGGTCGCTTGAAGATTGGGGACCCGGAATCCAAGATCGCGTCTGTTTACGGAAAGTCGCGGATTACGGAAGGCGCGGAGTTTGAGTCGTCGGAGAATCACGAAGTCGAGCATCGACACTTCGAAGTTTACCTTACGGACAAGGATATGAAGGCAAATAGGCCCGCCCTTGAAGTCAAGGTTGGCGACGATAGCCTCATTCGAGGAATCGTGGTCCTGAGCGAGCGCTTTAGAACTCGGGACGGGCTTGGGCCGGGCTCGACTCTTTCGGATCTTAAGCTGAAGAAAGTGAAAATGCGCGATCGGTTAGAGAAGAAAACGGATGAACGAATTGGGAACGGTGATTCCTGCCGGTCCATCAAGGACACGGAAAGAAAGCTCATCTTCGATCTCGACTATGACGGCGATGAATGTCGAATCGACAAGATACCCGGCACATCAAAGGTTGAAAAGGTCTACGTCTATCGCCCGTAACAATGCGGCTTGAATTCGTCCCTCCGCTGAATTAACTCCGTATCCATGAGCGATCCCACTCCGTTCACATTAAAAGTCATGGGCATGATCCGCAAAATCCCGCGCGGGAAAGTGGCGACCTATAAACAGATCGCCGGTCTCTCTGGTAAGCCGGGAGCGAGCCGCGCGGTCGTGTGGATCCTGAACTCGTGTTCGAAGAAATACGCCCTTCCCTGGCAGCGGGTGATTAGCGCAAAGGGGAGAATCGCGTTTAAGCCTCTCACGCACAACTTCATCATGCAGAAGCGTCTTCTCAAGAAAGAGGGCGTGGAGGTGGAGAAGAACGGCGAGATCGATATGCCCACCTATCAGTGGAGGAAGAAGCCCCGTGCGCGCCGTATGCGCGGTCAACCCCGTATGTTTTCGGATTCGTAATCGCAAGCGACTAAATGGTCCTCGGATTGCAATACTTAAGGTCAAGAGAGGTGCAAGCCTATGAAACTCGTTAAATTCGCTTTAGTACTCGTAATCGCGCCCATTTTTGTCCACGCTAACGCCAATGTCGGCAAAACCTCGCTTAAATTGAGCGACGAGAACGCAGCCCTTCGCATTCAGGTCGCGCAAAAGGAAATCCAAAAGGTCGACGCGCGGATCGCGACCATCAACGAAGAAATCAAGCGCATGGAGATGGACCGGCTCGCGGTTGCCCCGATCATTCAGCCGGGATTGACGAACGTTCGCGAAGGCTTAGGCACCATCGTGTCGGGCCTTGAGGCCGAGCGCGCTCAGTTGATGAGCCAGCGTGCAATCTTAATGACGGAAACGACGCTCATCGCTCAGTAATCGCCTTTCCCGGGCCGCTAGTTGAATATAAGTGACGAGCGGCTGGACGACCGTGGATTCCGTTCCAAGTCCTTTTCCCTGCATTGCGAACCCCACAAAATTTGGTTATGAGGTGCTTTCCCGGGCTAAGAAACGGAAGGAAAACCTTATGGCAAAGTTGACTGCTGCCATCGCCCTGTTCTTAGCCGCCTCGGCTGCCTACGCGATCCCCAATTACGACGAACTGGAAATGTGCGGAGACGGCCCGGACGATGCCGCGATCTACGGCTGTCTAATCGACGTGTATGATAAGTACGACGGCTACATGAACGCCAACTACCAAACGCTGAAGAACGTGTGCTATCGCGACGACGGGAAGGGCTTCGAAAAACTTCGGAAAGCTCAGCGCGCTTGGATTGCATTTCGCGACGCAAATTGCGTGTACGAGGGCCACGAGTTCGTCGGCGGTGCGGGAGCGAATCAGTCGCAGGCGGCGTGCCTCGCGCGTATGACGATCGATCGCAACGACGACCTCGAAAGCTACCGAGACGCCTGCATCAATTAATCTTCGGCGATTTTAGACACTACGGCTTTTTTAATTTTCTGAAGCAGGCGGTTCTCCATCTGGCGGACCGCCTCGCGCGTGGTGCCGTACTTGTCGCCGATCTCTTGAAGGGTCAGCGGCTCGTCGGCCAGGATTCGCTCGTCTAACAAGTAAAGTTCTTTTTCGTTCAGCGAAGGGCGAAGCTCATCGATCTTTTCGGTGAGCATGCGCAACTGCTCGACGTTGCCCAAGGCTTCGTCCAGCTGCACGGGATCCGCTTCGCTCTGCAGATCCAGCAAGCGCGACGATCCTTCATCGCCCACCGGGGCATCCAACGAAACGTCGCGACCGCTCAAGCGCGAATGCATTTCGGCGACTTCGTCTTCGCTCACGCCGAGGCGCCCGCTCAGCTGCGCGATTCCTTGCTCGAGGCCCATGCGCTCGAGCTGCTCGCGCTCACGCTGGAGCTGGTAAAACAATTTCCGTTGAGTCGCCGTGGTCCCGATTCGAACCATCGAATACTGGCGCATCAGGTATTCTTGAATGTAACCGCGAATCCACCATACGGCGTAAGTAATCAGGCGCACGCCCTTGTAGGGATTGAATTCCTTCACCGCGTGCATCAGCCCGACGTTCCCCTCTTGGACGAGGTCGATCAGGCGCGCGCCGAACTTCGTATACTCGGCCGCGACCTTCACGACGAATCGCAAATTCGAAGTCACGAGCTGCTCGGCGGCCTTCGGGTCTCCGGTCTCGCGGTAGCGCTTCGCGATCTCAAATTCTTGTTCGCGGGTCAGCAGGGGATAGCGGCCGATCTCGGCCATGTACCGGGTAACGGGATCGGCGCCGGAGGGGGTTAGTCCCTTTTCGGAAGGGGGGAGAGGGGGCGTCTCCTCGGCGGAAAACTCGAGATCGTCTTCTCGAGGCTCGTCCTCGACGACTTCCGGAGCCTCATCTTCGGCCGCGCGTTTCGCGGCCGGGTCGATGACCTCAGCCTCAACCGTCTTGAAACCCTTCAAAGATTTGGCGGGCTTCTTGGGTTTAGCGGGCTTTTTGCTCAGGAAAGAGCCTCCTCAAGCTTCTTGGACAGGGTCTTCTCGACCATGCCCTTTGCCAAAGCCAGATGGAAGGGAAGGTCGACGGTGATCTCCACTTTGGAACCACCACTGGCTTCTTTTACATTCAACTTAGCCTTAAACATGGAGCCGTCGGCCTGTCCTGACAAGGTCGACTGGTTAAATTCAGCCTTGTACTTCGGATCGAGCTTCCGGAGGTCCTTGTCGTTGGACAAAAGGTCGGAAATTCGCTTGAAGGAGTCGGCGGCACTTAGATTCGTTTGTTTTTCAATTTTGACTGATGGCATAGGAGATAAAACATAATGTATAGTCGCCGACCTGTCCAGGGATGGTCCCCGGCGGTTGATCTGACACAGTGAGCATGCGAGACTAGAGCGATGGCATTCCTTAAAACTCTGAAAAGAACACATTATTGCGGTCGTTTGCGCCAGGAGCACGTGGGCCAACAAGTCGTGCTGATGGGGTGGGTGGACGTGCGCCGAGATCACGGCGGCCTCGTGTTCATCGATCTTCGCGATCGCGAGGGAATCGTCCAGATCGTATTGAATCCGTCGTCTCCGGAAATGCAAGCCGCGAAAGATTTACGGGGGGAGTACGTCGTCGCGGTGAGCGGCGTCGTGCGCGCGCGGCCCGAAGGAATGAAGAACTCGAAGCTTCCCACGGGAGAGGTGGAAGTCGCGGTTGAGAAGGCGCAAGTCCTAAGCGAGGCGAACACGCCTCCGTTCCAGACAGACGACCCGAAGGTTTCCGAGACGCTGCGCTTGAAGTATCGCTATCTCGATTTGCGCAGCCCGCGTCTGACGAAAAATTTAATGATGCGCCATAAGGCCGTTCAGGTGGCGCGAAATTATTTGAGCGAACAGGGTTTTTTGGAAATCGAAACTCCGATCTTGTACAAGTCGACGCCCGAAGGCGCGCGCGATTACCTCGTGCCGTCGCGTGTGAATCAGGGAACGTTCTATGCGCTCCCGCAATCTCCGCAGACTTTGAAGCAGCTATGCATGATCGGCGGCTTGGATCGCTATTACCAGATCGCGCGCTGTTTCCGCGACGAGGACTTGCGCGCCGACCGTCAGCCGGAGTTCTCGCAGATCGACATCGAAATGAGCTTCATCGACCAAGAAGACATCATGCAGATCAACGAGGGTCTGATCAAAGCGATCTGGAAGGGCACGCTCGGTTACGAGATCAAAGAGATCCCGCGCATGACCTACTTCGACGTTATGAACCGCTTCGGAAGCGACAAGCCGGACTTGCGTAACCCATTGGAACTGAAGGATGTGGCTTCGGTATGCGCGGGTCAGGGCTTCAAAGTGTTCGACGATGTCGCGGCTAAGGGCGGAGCCATCAAGGCTCTTGCCGTACCCGGGGCGGGTTCGATCTCGCGTTCGGCGATCGATAAGCTCACCGCGATGGTGAAGCAGTATCGCGCCAAGGGTTTGGTGTGGCTGAAGGACGAAAACGGAACGCTGACTTCGGCGGTTTCGAAGTTTTTTACGCCCGAAGGCCTGCAGAAGATTTTCGCGACCGCGGGCGGAACGAAGAACGGTGCGGTTTTTATCGTGGCCGACGATTTCGATACGACGTGCGCGGCGCTCGGAGCTTTACGCAACGAAATGGGCCGCGAGTACAATCTGATCGACGAGAGCGTATTCAAGTTCTTGTGGGTCGTGGACTTCCCGTTGCTCGAGTACGATCCGGACGGCAAGCGCTGGAACGCGCGCCATCATCCGTTCACGATGCCAAAGGACGAGCAGCTCGACATCATGATCAATCGCGACGAGAAGCAGTACCCGACGTTGCTCGCGAAGGCCTACGACATGGTTTGCAACGGCTACGAGATCGGCGGCGGTTCGTTGCGGATTTATCGTCGTGACGTGCAGGCCGCGATGTTCGAGGCGCTGGGCCTGAGCGAGGAAGAGACGAAGTTGAAGTTCGGATTCTTCATCGAAGCGTTGTCTTACGGGACTCCGCCGCACGGTGGGATCGCTTTCGGCGTGGACCGCCTGGTGATGCTCCTCTGCGGAACCGATGCGATTCGTGACGTGATGGCGTTCCCGAAGACCGCGAAGGCGACCGACCTGATGGCCGATGCGCCGTCGGTGGTGTCGCGCGATCAGCTGATCGAGCTCGGCATCCGTATCGCCGAAGTCGCCAAAGACAAACAGTAGCTTTGCTTCCGCTACTTCTCAACCTTTAGGTTGCGCAGTTCCGGAGGATGGACCGCCGGACCTGTGCGCTTGCGCCGGACTCAGGCCTAGTTGCTACACGCGAGCGTCGACTAAGGTACTGTCTCAAATTAGGACGTTCGGACCATCGTCCGCAGCTCACAAAACGCCGATCAGCTCACTAGAGGGAAAGGATTTCTCTCAGCTCTCCAAACACACAGGAGGTGTAGTCATGGAGAAAATCAGTCGCATTGTTAGCGGCAATGCTCGGGTAGCGGCCGCTGACAACAAGAATGCGGCGCCCGCTCGGCCAGGAATGCCGGCGTTCGGAAGACCGATCGGTGAATCCACCCAGGTCACTCCGAAAACGTCGTCGACCGCCGCTCGAGCCGTGG
>CAYPFC010000095.1:9743-10721 GCA_964409815.1 uncultured Pseudobdellovibrionaceae bacterium | reverse complement strand
AGTGAACGAAGACCGCTTAAAAACGATGATGGCGATGCTCGGCTACAACGCCGGGCCCGCGAGCGCGATGGGTACGCTCAAAGCTTATGTGCAGCAAGCCGTCGCCCTGACGGATCATCATTTCAATTTCGAGTCGAACGACGCGGACAGTTTCCGCACGTACCTTCTTAACAACTTCCCCTCGAGCGACGAGGCCGTGCGCAAGCGCGTGTCGAAGTACATTGGGTTCATCATCAATTCCGCCCGCCGCGTGGACGGCCTGGCGGGATCGACCGGCGCCTGCTTCGCCGACTATTTCGCGCCGACGTTCCGCACGACTCCGCTTCGCGCGGCCGCGGACCGCCTGGAATCCGAGCGCCTCGTGGAAGAGAACATCCGCTCCATGGCGCTTCAATACGCCCGAGTTAAGGGGGCCCGTACGCTCTCGGCCTGCGCGAAAGCCCGCCACGACTTCGAGTTCGCCTTCGTGCCGAACGGCGGAAAGCTCGAAGACCTGCCTTACGACTTGTACGAGATTTACAAAGGGATTTGCCGCTAGCTCTTGAGCAAAAAAAAATAGGCCCGTGGGGACGGGCCTATTTAGGGGTATGGGGTAATTGGGTCTTTGGGGTTAGTTCGAAATCTCTTTATTCAAGCTGGACTCCAGCTCGGACTCAAGAGTGACAAGGGCATTGATGTCTTCCAATGTCTTGGGCTGGAAGAACGAACGCTCGACGGACGCCGTTTCAATCGTGTGTCCCTCAGCCGCGACCTCGCGCTGTTGTTGCTCGTCCGCGTTGGCGGTCGTGCTCATGATCATTGCCGTTAAGAGAGTGAGGATGGCGTTCATCGATAGCTCCTTGTTGCGTTTAGAGTAGAGCAAGGGTGGGGCCAGCGCGGCGAAGCGATTTACCGCCCTGACCCGTACAAACTTTGGTCGGGTCGTGTGTACACTTAGACAGCGACAACTGATTTTACGCTCGAGAATGAGACGAAATC
>CAYPFC010000095.1:6490-9733 GCA_964409815.1 uncultured Pseudobdellovibrionaceae bacterium | reverse complement strand
GATATAAGGGTAAACCAGGTTCGTTTTATCACATCGAGACACGTATAACCGATCTCATCCTATATATACGCGACCATTAGCCCCCTTCTCTTCGCATTAGCCGCGATATACGATTTAAGTGTCATTACATTCGGAGGCAATCTCATGAAGCTCGCTCTCATATTCCTGACTTTCGCAAGCGCCATGGCGATGGCCGGCGAGACCGCAACTCCTTCACAAGAGAACCAAGGTTTTTCGACCGACCCTCCCGGAGCGCGAGAAAGTCGCGGCGGTTTCAATACGCAAACCGAATTTGAAAACACGATTGATACGTGGACCAAATCTTCGCGCGGACTCTACCAAATCCCCACTCACGGTGAAGGCAACCTCCAGACCAGTCTTTGTCATAGCGTCCACCACAATCCGGATCGAGCCGGCGCCCGCGTCATGGACACTTACGCCAGCAAGCATGCCGCCTGCGTTCACGCGGCCGTCCTCCAAGAATGGCGCAGAACCGAATGCAAAGAGGGAGATCCCACGGGATGCCAGATCAGCCTGGGCGACGTTTCGCATCCAACGAACCCCAGAATCAACGGACTTGCCACCCACACGGATGGCAACTGCTTCAACTATCGCCCGATGCAAAAAGGTCCTTACCGGAATCGGATCGTAAGCTGGCGCGACGAAGAAATCTATGACCGCAAAAAGACGATCAAGTTCATCGAGCTCTTGCTTCGGGTCGGAGGGACGCGCGTAATTTTTAACGATCCCATGAGCTCGGCGAAGCGCGCGCCGGGCCTCGACAACGTGATTAACGTCTGCTTCGACAAGAACGCCGCCACGTCGAGGACGTGCGCCAACTTCAAATACGACGAAAGCATCTGCGGCCCGCTGAATCCCCAGTAGTTGGCAGGCTTCGTGCTTCCCCTCGGAGCTGACGGCCGGTCGGCCCGAGAGGAGGCGAAATCGAACGCCCTCGAGTCCATTTTGAGTTCTGCACGCTCCTCCTCGCGCTTTTATTCACGGCGTGCTTGCCTTGGGTCGACACGCCTTTCGGGACCCAAGTCAAAACATCGAAGCGCAACCACAATCAGAACGTCATTCGCGCGCTCCCGCAAAACGCACTCTTCCAGATAGCCCGCATCGGGCTCATAGCCGACTCGCACCAAAATCATGCCGCGCTCGTCGAGACGCTGAAGCTCCTGAACGCGAGCAATCTGGACCTCATCATTCATCTGGGCGACTTCACGGATCACGGCTACGCGCCCGAGTTCGATGCTTTCGTCACCGCGATGACCACAAGCCAGCGTCCTTATATCGTCACGCTCGGAAACCACGATGCGCTGGGGCTGGGCCGCCGTCTTCACGCCAAAATCTTCGGCGAATATAATGTTGCCTTTCATTTCAACGGCCGGCGCTTCATCATCTTCAACTCCAACTCCATCGAGTTTCGCGACGATGGCGGAATCGACTACGAATGGCTCGAGCGCGAGCTGAAAGACGCGACGGATCCGACCTATCTTTTTCAGCACGTCAATCAGGAAAGTCCCGATTACTTTACCGTGGAAGAGCAATCGCGCTTCGCGGAGATTTTTGAAGCAAGCCCCTCTCTTCGACTGGTCGTGAACGGTCACGTTCACAATTTCGAGAAGCGAGACGTCGTCGGTGTGCCCGTTCGCTCAATCGCGAGAGTGGAACGCGTTCGTTACGCGATTCTGGAGTTGAATGATGCCCAAGATACTTTGCTTTTTTGCCACGGCTCTGATTGTGAGTCCGAAGTCCTCACGCGCCGATAAGGCCCTAGCCGCCAGCAGCGGCGGTTACCTGGGTCGATATGCGATAGGCATGGAACGGGTCAACGAATCTCGCGCTCATTTTCTAACCGTCTCGCTAGGTCTCACCCCCGACGAACTCGCCGGCAATATCCATCAACTCAATGTTCTCTATATATTCAGTCCCTGGCGCTCGCCGATTCGACGGAGTTATCAATTGCACCCCGTCGGCGTCGGACTGTTTCTCGCCGCGACGAACCGTAGGGAATTCGCCGCACGGGGCTCAGACCTCTTCGGAGATGGCGACTACGACCAAAGCGCGCTCCGCCCGGGATTGATTTTCAACAGCCGCCTGGAGGCGCACCGAAGCTTCGGCGCCTTTCGGGTGGGACCTTTCGTAAGCGTGCTCGACATCGGCCTGAAGCAGATCTGGAATAACGGTTGGACGAACTCGAGCCTGAATTATTTCAGCGCGGGAATCGCTATAGCGGTCGGCGCGAAATCATCCCGGCCCTTTAGTCCAGATTTGCCCAATCCCCCTACAGTCTCAAAACGAGACGCCCGAATAGAACACTAGATAGAAATCCCTCGGCGTGCATGGTGCACACCGCAGACATCAAGGACGATGTCTGAATCTTCAAGGAGGATGTACATGGGGTTACGGATTAACACCAATACGGCTTCTCTCAATGCCCAAAGAAATTTGATGGGCACGAAGCTCGGTTTGGATAAGAGTCTTGAGCGATTGAGCTCGGGATTCCGAATCAACCGCGCCGGAGACGACGCCGCCGGTCTCGCGATCAGCGAGAACTTAAGAGCACAAATCAGAGGCTTGAAACAAGCCTCGCGAAATGCGCAAGATGGCATTTCCCTGGTCCAGGTCGCAGAGGGCGCCCTGAACGAGATCTCATCAATCTTGATTCGCTTGCGCGAACTCAGCGTACAGGCCGCTTCGGATACGATCGGCCCCGTAGAACGCCAGTTCCTGAACGTCGAATACGATCAGCTCGTCAGCGAGATTGACCGTATCGCCGATGGGACTGAGTTCAACGGAACGCAGTTGCTCAGCGGAACGGGATCCATTCTCGACTTCCAAGTGGGAACGAGAAACGACCCGAATATCGACCGTCTGTCCTTCGACGCCTCCAAGGCCGACGCCAACTCGGCGGCACTGGGCGTGAACCTGACGTCGGTGGCCGACAAAGCTTCAGCGCAAAACACGCTGAGCGCCATCGACCAGGCAATCGTCTCGGTTTCCGCGATGCGCGCGGACTTCGGTGCGATTCAGAACCGCTTGTCGTCTACGATCAGCAACCTCGCCGTCAGCGTGGAAAACATGTCTGCCGCGAACTCACGCATCCGCGATGTGGATGTCGCTGAAGAGACCGCCGAGCTCACTCGTAACAACATTCTCTTGAATGCGGGTACGAGCGTTCTGGCGCAAGCGAACCAAACGGCACAGACAGCTTTAGGCCTCTTGAACAAGACGTTC
>CAYPFC010000095.1:0-6480 GCA_964409815.1 uncultured Pseudobdellovibrionaceae bacterium | reverse complement strand
AATTGGTCTTTAGCTCACCACCCTAGATCCGCATATGCCATGGATGGCATAGACTAACGGATCAAACATCGGTCGATTCCTTAACTGGGATCGATCGAGGGCGAACGACTCGGTCACGAGTTCGAATTTTTAATAGTTTCCTGCGAATTAAGGGGGAGAACCTCTCCCCCTTTTTTAAACGCGCGAGAAACGGTATCTTCAGGGACCTGGACTTATGTACAGAATCCTGATTGTACTCGCCGTATTTTCCCTCTCATTTTGGTCACGTCTTTTTTAACTGACCCAAACGCGCTCGCGATGCTTACATTCGAAAAGGCACAAAACAAAATCAGATTATCGTCCCCATAAAAGCGGATCGCACCGCGAAAAAATTTTGGGGGTGGTAAGCGCTTTCCGTCACACCCAAATTTAAGCACGGACTGCGCCCGCTGTACTCGCGCTCATTCGAGTTCGCGGCTTGTAAATTATGTAATGTTCACGAAGAGATCGGCACTGCCATTGCTCTTAGGAAATGGCGAGCAGGCCGCTCTCGAAAACTGAAGGAAACGACCAGGCTAAAGGAAAGGAGTCCACGATGTCCCTACGGATGTCCATGGTGGCTATTATTGCCACTCAGTTTCTCGCAGGCGGTTTTGCGCATGCCACTCAATCGGCTGCTCTTACGAGCAACCCGAGCACCAGCATCGAGCAAGACTACTGGTATCGCGTGAAACGCCATACAAATCTTCGCCCGCAAGTACAAGTGGGTGGCGCACCAAATACGAACGCGCCGGTGAATAACCTCGTTCTTCCTCCGGGAACCGAATTCAACGTCATGGACGTGAGCGCCGATGGACGTTACGTTCAAATCGCGATCGACCAAGACATCACGCAATTCAACGCCGGCGTCGATCCGAACGACCCGATGCTCGTATGGGTTCTGAAATCCGAGCTCATGAACACCGAGCCCCAATATGTGGATATGGCGGCGCTCGAGTTGTTCGAAGACCTAGGGCTTGACCTCGATATGACATCGGAAGAGCAAGCTTGGTGGGATGCATCCGGTTTGATCGGTCCCGTCGCCAGAAAAAGCTCAATGACGTATTGCTTGCGTGACGTGCGCACGACGGCCGTGAAGTACACGGCGAAGAAAAATATCCCGCAAGGTATCCCGCGCGCGGCGGTGGCCTATCCCGCGTACAAAGCCAAAGGCTGGAAGCCGATCAAGTATGCCTCATCGAATCCGAACGGCACCGCCTGCTTCTATGGCGGAGGTCGTATGGACTGCTGTACGAAGAAAAACAGCAAAGGCAAGTGCATCGCGCGCGGAGCATGCGGGCACGCGGCTATCAAGATCGGCGCGAATAAGTGGAAGGGCGCGGGTATTCGTCCGGTGCCCCAGTTGCCGAACAAGAACGGCAAAGTCTATATCCCGCACGGATGCCTGACGCCTCCGTAACTGGAAGCCGACAAAGTGTTGAAAACATCACGCGTGCTCCATGGTCGGGGCACGCGCTTTGCTGAAGCCAGGATGGCGTTATGAACGGATTGAGAAAACAGCTCTTGCTTTGTCTTTTTGTCTCGAGTGTCCAGGGGTTCGCCATGGATCTCACCCTTTCCGAGGACGAGGGCTTCGATTACCTGATCGCGAACGACGCGATCACGTCCGAGAAAGACGTAAAGCAGTTCCGCAAAATCATGGAGTCGCAGGTCAAGAAGGGCGCGCCGACTTCGATTTTGCTCACGTCTCCGGGCGGAGCGCTCGAGCTCGCCGTTCAGATCGCCGACATCATCGTCGAGCAGAGTCAGGCGCTCTTCGCGAAGACGGAGCGCTACAATCTCATCATCATCAACGAGGAATGCTCCTCGGCGTGCGCGATTCTCATGGCTAAGGTAACGAACGCGCATAACCCGCAGGCCTTAAGAATTTACGTGATGGCGCACGCGAAGTTTGGTTTCCACGCGCCACAGGAATTTAAGAAGGGTAAAGTCCGCCCGATTAAAGACAATGAGAGACGCAAGACCCAGGTGCAAACGCAGGTCGACGCCCTTCTCGCCGCCGGTGCGAGCCCTGAGTGGCTCGCGGCCCATCGCGATCTCTTCGAAAAGGACGAGATGACCGACATCGAAGCGGCCGCGCTCTGCAGCTTGAAGGCGGGCATAATCCCAGCTGACTCTTGTTTGGCGGACGTGGAAGAAGACGTAACCGTGATCACCGAGCGCCAGATCTTGCGCGACGGCCGCCCGCCCATCGATGACTCCAAGATTCCCGTCGCCTCGCCGACGTTCGATTAGAGGTTGGCGGAAGGCGTCCAACCTTGCTTCTTCGAGTGAAAGGGACTGAATTACCCTTCACTCGAAAGGAGTAAATCTATGTTGAAAACTGGAGACAAAGCCCCCGCCTTTTCGCTTCCCAATCAAGACGGTAAGACGCGTACGCTGAGCGATTACGCCGGAAAATGGCTGGTGCTTTACGTATACCCGAAGGACGATACCCCGGGCTGCACGATTCAAGGAAAATCGTTTACCGAGCAAAAGGCTCAGTTCGACAAGCTTGGTGTGGTAACGGTGGGCCTTAGCGCCGACGACGTCGAGTCGCACAAGGACTTCTGCAACAAGTATAACTTCACGATTGAGCTTCTGGCCGATCCCAAGGCGCAGCTTCTGACCGCGCTGGGCGTGGGCCAGAGCGAGTATAAGGGTACTATGTACTGGGACCGCACGACGTTTCTGATCGATCCGAACGGCAAAATCCGTAAGGTTTACGAGAAAGTCAGCCCCCAAGGCCACGAAGAGCTGCTTCTCAAGGATATCCAAGAGATCAAGCGCAACTCCTAGATATATAAGAGCGCCGATTTAGGCCCCCGCGCGCGGTCCGAGTGACCGCGCGGGGCTCGCCCTCGCGCGGTGGCGAGAGGGTATGCGCATTCTGACTTACATCAGTTCGAACAAGCTATCCGGATTGAACTCACCCGAAAGAATATCGTCCACGAACTGCGCCCGACGCTCGCCGAGCTTTTCGTAATGTCGGTAGCTCTTCACGCCGAAGGTGTGGGGCGCGAAGTAATGGATCATCGAGTTGATCTGCAGCTCATGAGAGAACTCCTCTGTGTTTCGCCTGAGGACCTCCTCGCGAATCCACGGGTCCAGACTTTTCAGCTGAATGATATACGAAAGGTACTCGTGCACGGCACCGCCAGGCTTCGGAACGCGAAAGTTGTGCTGCGTGAAGAGATGCGTGAGCTCGTGGATCACGATGCTCAAGTGCATGTGCTTTAGGAGCGCGTCCGTTTGCTCGCTGGGGAGCCCGAGTTCCTTGATTCGAATCCCGAAATGCTCACGTTCCTTGTTCTGAACGATATCCGAGGAGAACGCGCTCATCTCCACGCGGTTCTCAGGTCCGATGTACATGCCGTAGACTCGCGTCGTGGAGGTGAGTTCTCCGTGCTCGTTCTTGAATTCAAGTAACACTCGTTGCTTGAACTCGATGCGAATGTCGGCGTCCGTCTTGTAACCGTAGGTTTTCGCGACGAGCTCTTGAGCACGAGCGATGCCGGCGCAGGCGATCTCGTAGTCCACCAAGTCCTCGTAGTTGACGACCGTGCGTTCTCGGCCGCAGTCTCCGGTTGCCGCGTGAGCTTGAATGGAAAGAAAAGACACGAAAACGAAGAGTAGCCTGATTCCCCTCATAATTCCCCCTGCTACCTCCATAGTCGCAACTGAGGAAAACTTTAAGTACCGCCTCGCGAGTGTAAACAGTCATCGCCGAAGTTCGGATCCGAGTGGGTGTCATCGCTAATTTTTATGCAATTAGAGCAGGTATAAGAATTTGCAATGCGGAAGAGAGCCGACCCTCTCGTCCGTGGGCGCACCCACGAACGAAAGGAGCCTGAATGAACAAAAACACCCATTGTTCTTATCGGCTAAACGTAGATCTGTTTAAGGTCATGTGGGCCACGAATCTCATCCTTCTCAAGCTCCTGCTTGTGTGGATGAAATTCGCCTGCGCAGCGCAATGACTTGTTAGACCAAGGGCTTAATGGTTGGGCGGGAGGGCCGGCACCTACGTCTGGATTTTCTCAAAACTGCACTGGACCGTCTCATCTTGGCGGCAAAGTTTGCCGATTTGATACGCAAGAGAAATAGGAAAGAAGGATCTTTCCTCCATTATTCCAAGGTTGGAATCTTGCGAGAGAGCTCTATTTTTTCCTGAGTCAAAAATTAACAGCGGCGCAAGATGCGTCCTTAGACCAATTGGATGGTCGACATCACGGAGGATGGGAAACATGCACGGAGGATAAGTAATGGCACTCAGGATTAGCACCAACGTGGCTTCGCTGAATGCGCAAAAATCGTTGCGCAACACGAACCTCGGTATGGAGCGATCGCTCGCCCGTTTGAGCTCTGGTTATCGTATTAACCAGGCCGCGGACGATGCTGCTGGTCTCGCGATCAGCGAAAACTTGCGGGGTCAAATCCGCGGGTTAAAACAAGCCTCGCGCAACGCTGAAGACGGCGTTTCGCTAGTTCAAGTCGCCGAGGGCGGGTTGAACGAAATCTCCAATATGTTGATCCGCTTGCGTGAACTTGGCGTTCAAGCGGCGTCGGACACCATTGGAGAGACAGAGAGAAAATTTCTCGATGTCGAATACCAACAGTTGAAGTCTGAAATTCAGCGTATTGCTGAAGTCACTCAGTTCAACGGTCGGGATCTCTTGAATGGAACGGGTGGCGTGATCGACGTACAAGTCGGCGTGCAGAACGATCCCTTCAAAGATCGCATCAGCTTCAACTCGTCGGCGGCCAACTCAACGCTCGAAGCGTTGGGCTTGACGGCTGAAGGGTTGGCGACGAAAGAGGGCGCTCAAATGAGCCTCGCGGTTGTAGACGCGGGCATGACCCAAGTGAACGCTATGCGCGCGAACTTCGGTGCCATGCAGAACCGTTTGAATTCTACGATTGCGAACTTGAGCATCGCTCACGAAAACCTGTCGGCCGCGAATTCTCGAATTCGCGATGCGGACATTGCTGACGAGACCGCTGAGTTGACGCGCAATCAGATTCTTATGCAAGCCGGTGTGTCGGTCCTCGGACAGGCGAACCAGGCCCAGCAAGTAGCTCTCAAGCTCTTGTCGTAAGAAAGATGGGGTCCCGCCGACGGGACCCCTCTATATTCATAGACCCTGCGATAGACAAGGCCTCAGGCATTTCACCTGAGGCCTTTTTTATTAAATCGATATTAAACCTCCCTCATGATTTTTAATTCATTGGATTAATAAACAAGATTCATTCACTCTCGAGGCGTGCGTTGGACTTCCCTCGCGATCCTCGTCTCGATCGCCCTTCACGCGTTATTGTACCGGCTGCTCTCGCGCGAGGTGTGGGTCACGCCCGAGCCCAAGACAATCACCATCGAAGTTCAAGAGCGCAAATTCCCCGAAGGAAACCCCGGCGCGAACGCGCGCGCGAGTGGAAGCAGGAAATCACATGGCCGCGGAATTTCGCTTAAAGCGCTCCGCCGCCCGTTCGACATGAAAGGCGCCATTGCCGCAGGCCAGGCGTCGCAAATCGAGGACGCGCGCGGCAGCTCCGAGTGGTCCGCCGAGCACTGGGGCGTACGCGGCGGTTCACTCTCGGAGTTAGAGCATTTCGTCGGCTACGACAAGCTCATGCGCGAAGTTCAAGGCTTGCTCTATTATCCGAACGCGCTGGAAGTTCGAAAAATCAGCGGCACGATTCACGCCCGGATTTACTTCACCAAGGATTCAAGATGCGATCGCGCCCGCACGCGGGTTGACGGCCACCATTATTACCTCAAGTTCTATATCATGGCCTTGATCCAAAAACTCTGCGCGCTCGAAACCGTAGAGCACATGGGCTTTCGTGAGAATCAGTTCGTCGACCTCAGTTTCGCCTTCGTTCTTACCCACCGCGAGGACCGGCTGGAATCGGAAAAGCGTGACGCCATCAACGGCAACGTCATGCGATTCGAGCGCATCGGACACGACGTTTGGTACGAGTACCGGATCGGTCCCATTCGCGGGATCTACGGCGTTCCTTATTGGACCCTGGACTTTCCGTGGGTCTTGGATAAGTGGGAGATGTGGGTCGAGGGCCGCGATCCCCTGGACGCCTTCCGCGAGTAGACAAAATTCAAATTAGATTTATCATATAGATATGAAACAACTCACATTGATTCTCATCGCCGCGCTCTCGTTAAGCGCTAACGCCAAACTTCTTTTCGAAGGTTACTACAAAGTCGAAAAGGGCAACACGCACATCGGCTACCTCGTCCAGCGTGACGTGCTCGACGATAAAACCAAAGAGCGAACGGTCACCTACTTCGGGATCCGTCATGAGAAGAACGACTCCTTTTATTCCGGCGCAAGATCCGTCGCCAAGAACGCCGACGGTCTTGCCTATCAGCCCGTGCGCTACACGTACTTGGTATCAGGACGAGGGAAGGGCCCGCCCCTGATCGAAGAGGGCGTCTTTTCCGGC
>CAYPFC010000094.1:0-10908 GCA_964409815.1 uncultured Pseudobdellovibrionaceae bacterium | reverse complement strand
GCCGACCTTTCCGATGGCGAAAACCGCCGCGCGCGGGAGCTGGATCATCGGCGGCTTCACGCCCGCGAGCCCCGCGATCCGCTCGAACAAATTGCGTATCGTAATATTTTCTCCGCTGAGGATGTAGCGCTCGCCGTTGCGGCCCTTCGTGCGCGCGGCGAGAGTCGCCGACACCACATCGTGCACCGAAACGATGCTCACGCCGCCGCTCGTGTAGAACGGAAATTTCCCCTGAGCCACTTTGAGCTGCGTCTTACGGCTGCCTTTTTTGGCGTCGGCCGCCCCGTAAATCGTGGACGGGCAGAGGATCACGGCTTCGATCAATCCCCGTCGCGCGGCCAGGCGAACGATATCCTCGGCCTCGCGCTTCGTTTCGAAGTAACCCAGGTCGAGGTGCTTCAAGTTATACGGGGAATTTTCATTCAGCGGGGTTCCGTCGAAGCTCGCGCCGACGGCGACGACCGAGCTCATATAGACGAGCTTCGGTTTCTTGCCTCCGCCGCGAACGGCTTCGACGACGTTGCGGGTTCCCCCGACGTTCACTTTGTCCATCTGCTCGCGCATGGCCTTCGAGTAACCGACGACGCCGGCGAGGTGGAAAACTGTATCAACGTCCAGGCAGGCTTCCTTAACGCTGGCGAGATCGGTAACGTCACCGATCTTGGATTTGAACTTAACGCCTTTAAGCTCCTCGAGCGAGGACGTGCGCCGATGAAGAACGTGAACGTCCTCGCCTTGCTCGACCAAACGCCGAACGAGCCACGCTCCGACGAAACCTGTTGCACCCGTAACTAAGACTGCCATTAGGGAAGGTTATTACACCGAAAGTCCGTGAATTCAATTTCCAGATTTGCATTCTTTGCCGCGCATTTACCTTCGATGCTATCTTTATTAGAGACCACTTTATCGGGGAGACATCATGAGCCGCACGTTGCTTCAAAACGTCTATTTATTTAAATCGCTATCCGCAGATGAGATGGCATTGGTAAGCGAATTGGCGCAAACCACAAGCTACAACACGGGCGACACCATTTTTATCAAAGGCGAGCCCGCCAAAGCCATGTATTTGATCAAGCACGGCTCGGTGAAAATTCAACAAACGACGAAATCCGGCGACAACCTCGTCGTCGCGACCCTCGGTACAGGCAGCCACTTCGGCGAAATGGGATTCGTCGACGGCGATCCGCGCTCGGCCACCGCTTCGGCCGGCGAAATGACCGAAGTCATATCGATTCCATACGATCGTTTGAAGGCCCTCGTCGAAAAGAACAGCTCGATCGCGCTAAAGCTTTACCGCGAGCTCGCGCACTTCATGTGCGGCCGCCTGCGCGCAACCACCAATGACTTGGGTTTCGCGCGCGAAAAGAACTTGTCACACATGTAAGCGCACACGCATCAGGGAGTCGGCATCATGCAGTTAACCACGGTACTCGGGCTCGTCATCGGAATCACCGCCATCGTTCTGGGGAATGTCCTCGAAGGCGGATCGATGGGCTCGCTCCTGCAAATCACCGCGGCGTTCATCGTCTTCGGTGGAACACTGGGGGCGACGATGCTCTCGCACCGGGTTGAGGACCTGCGACTCGCTTGGAGCTACTTCCGGATGGCCTTCACCAGTCTTGAGACGGAAGAGCGCGCGCGGGTCGCTGCGGAAATCATTCAGAGCGCGCAACTCGCGCGCCGCGAATCCATCCTGGCCCTCGAGCAGAACATCTCGAAATTTCGCGATCCCTTCATGCGTACCGTTTATCGTTTCATCATCGATGGCGTCGACCCGGAAGTCTTACGCAAGATTTTTGAGGAAGAGATCGCCGTTAACGAGCGCCGCAAGCTCGCGGCCGCGAAAGTATGGTCCGACGCCGGGGGCTTCGCGCCGACGATTGGAATCATCGGCGCGGTCTTGGGCCTGATCGGGGTGATGGCGAATATCTCGGACACCTCGGAGCTCGGTCGCGGCATCGCGGTCGCCTTCGTCGCCACGATCTACGGAGTGGGCTCGGCGAACCTGATCTTCATTCCGATCGCCAACAAACTGCGCGCGATCATCCGCTTTCGCGCCGAGACCGAGCACATGATCCTCGAGGGCGGCCTCGCCGTCATCGGCGGCCTGAATCCCTACCTCATCGAGCAAAAAATGCGCGCCTTCACCGCGGACACGAAGTCCGCATGAGCTCGGCACCGCGCGAGCCCTCAGATGACGGACACGCGGGGCAGGAGCGCTGGCTCGTCTCGTACGCCGATTTCATCACGCTGATGTTCGCGTTTTTCGTCATGCTCTACGCCACATCCGAAAAGGACGCGGAGAAATCGCGCGAGTTCCAAGAGTCGATCAAAAAGTACCTGATCAAAGCCGGCGCGTTCGGCGAATCGGGCGCGCAGATCAACCAGGGCGAGCGTCACAACTCGCCGATCGAAGAGCCGATTCCGACGTTCAAGAAAGACAAGCCCGAGGCGGTCAAAGCGATCGATGAGGCGGAAGCGTATCTTGAGTCGAACGTGAAGGAAGAGGACCGCAAGAAGTACATCGCCGAGATGGCCACCGACGACTGGGGCGTGCGAATCGTGATTCCCGCGAACGCCCTTTATGCCGACGGCAGCGAGAAGTTTCGCGCCGAAGCCCTGCCGTTCGTGGACAAGCTGAGCGAGCTGCTTTCGCGCAGCCGCCGCAAGATCCTCATCGAGGGCCACGTGGCTCCGGGCGAAGTCGGAACCTCGCGCTCCACGTGGGAGTTCGCTTCGGCGCGCGCCGTGAATTTACTTCGCTACATTCAAAAGAAACGGGAAATGCCCTCGAACCTTTTAGCCGCGGCCTCGCTCGCGGACTCGCGCCCGATGTACACGGGCGACAACGCCAAACTGAACTCGCGTATCGAGCTCGTTTTACTCAATCAAGACATGGAATGGTGACGCTCGAATCCGGTCGGGTCGACCGGATTCAGGAGCTCGACGGAAAGTTTCGCGGCCGCCGCGAGCTTTTCCCACGCGGCGTCCGCCGGCATCCCGAGAAGGCTCGCCGCCTTGGCGAAGTCCGAGTGATCTTTCTTTGCCGGGCCGATCTTGTACGTCGCGCTTAACTGAAGCATTTGCTCGAACGTGCGCAACTCCGAATAGATCCGCGCGAGGTCGTCCGCGCGATCGCTCCAGGCGGGCGCGTTTTCGCGAAGGTGCTCGAGCATTCCCAGCGTCGAAGCGGGCGCTTCGGGGATTCGCGCCGCGAGCAGCGCCGAGGCATGTACTTCACGTCGAGCTCCCCTGCGGGCTTTACGACCAGCAGCTTCGAGCGGATGCGCTTGAGCTCCTCGAGCTCGTCCGCGGACAATCCCCGCGCGACCAAGATGCGCTTATCCAGCCGGACACCGCCGAGCGGCCTCGCGCGCAAGTAGGCTTGCCTCTCCCAGGCTTGCGCGGACGCCTTCCAGTATTCCGCCAGCGTGTTCTCGGCCACGAGCAGGGGCCCGCTTTGGCCCGAGGGTCTCAGCCGCAGATCGACCTCGTAAAGGTTTCCGCCCTTGAGCGGATCGGTGAGCCGCGAGATAAATCGGCGCGCGACTTTGAAGTCGGACTCCTTCGGCGCCGAGGGCGTGACAAAAATAAAATCGAGGTCGGAGCGCAGGCCGAGCTCTTCGCCGCCCCATTTTCCGAGTGCGACGATCTTGACGAGCGAGTCCGGAAAATCGTGTTTCAGTTGCGAAAGCAGTTGGAGGCAGATCTCGTCCGCGGTCGAAGTGACCCGCGAGAACAATCCCTCGAGTCGCCGCTCGTTCAGGAACTGGTTCGCCGCCCAGAGCTCGGTGAGCAGTTTTCTTTCGGACATCTGCTGCACCAGAAGCTCCATGTCCGCGGCCCATGCCTCATCGACGCGCAAGATGAAGTGATCGAGCAGCTCGGGGCGCGAAGCCAGAATGTTGCCGAGGTAGGGAGAGATGCAAAACAGTCGCGAGAGATCCTGAAGAAGGCGCGGCGAGCGCAGGAGCATCGAAAAGAACGTCGCCTTCGCGCGCGTCGCGCGCACGAAATCCACGAGGAGCTTCAAGCCCAAGTCGCGGTCGAGCGCCGTGTGTTTCGAGAGCTCCGTCACGAACGCATAAAGGAATTCCTGTCGCGCGCGCTCGTCACGGTCGTTCTTGTACGAGAGTGCCGTGGCCTTCATAAGCTGATCCCAAGTGGAATCGATCGCCTCTTGCGAGAACCCGAGCTCAACAAGCCACCTCTTCTGGCCCGCTTCGTCCTGTGGCAGGTGAATCGCCGTGAGATCCACCCGACCCAGAAGCCCCGACACCACGTTGTCGGTCAGTTTCATTCGGCCCGCGATCGCCGCGCGGTCGGGAAGGTCGAGCAACTTCAGCGCCGAGTCGGTGAGCGCGTGCGTTTGGCGGTCTTCGATGGATTGAACCATGTTCTCGAGGTGTCGGTAGTGCCAGTAGCTGTCGCGCAGCTGCTCGGCTTCCGCCGGCGCGAGCAGGTTCTTTTCGCTGAGCTTCGCGAGCGCCTCCTCGGTCGAGCGAGTTTGCAGGTCGGGAAGCTTGCCGCCATTCATAACGAGCAGCGAGTGCACGAAGAGCTCGATGTCGCGGATGCCGCCGACTTCCAGCTTGATGTGGATCTCGTCGTCGCGACGCTGAAATCCCTTCTGGTGCACTTGCGCGCGCAAAGCCTTCAAGTCCTCGAGCAGCGTGAAATCCAAAAATTTTCGGTACGAAAAGCGTCGCGCCAGGTCGCCGATCTGCTTCTCGAGCGCGCGCGAGCCGGTGACCGCGCGCAATCTGACGAGCGCGAGCCTCTCCCAGGTTTCGCCCTGGCTCCAATAGTAATCCTGAAACTGCGACGGCGAGGTGATCAGCGGTCCCATCTTTCCGCCCGGTCGCAAATCGAAATCGAGCCGGTAGCAGAAGCCGAACTCTCCGGGCACGTGCAGCCGGCGCTGGAACGCGCGCATCCGCTTTTCCACCTCGAGCGCGTGGCGCGGCTCCGCGACAAGCATCAAGTCGATATCGGAGCTCAGATTCAGCTCGAGCGCGCCCTGCTTCCCGAGCGCGAACAGCATGGCGTCGAGCTCGTTCAGGCCGGCCTCGCGCCAGGCGGCGCTCAGGATCTCGTCGGCGATCGCGCTCCAGTACGCGCAGACATTCGCGGTCGTCGCGGTCGCGAAGTTCGACGCCATCACGCACTCCATCCACGCGCGGTGGCGCTTGGCGTGGAGCGGGTCGATGCCGGGAGTTTGTATCAGTCGCTCATAGTGGGAGAGTGCGCGGCTCCGATGGCGCGCGAGCTCCCATTGCTCGGGAGAATAACTGTCTAATCCAGGAAGGGAGACCACTTGGGTTTGTCCCAATTGTAGTTGTCCTCGGTAATTCGGCGCTCGTTGGTGCCGTCCGGGCTGACGACGTAAAGCTGGTACTTACCCGTCCGATCGCTTGAGAAAAGAATGTGACGGCCGTCCGGAGACCAGCTGGGGCTCTCGTTGTTCGCCGGTCTGCCGTTCGGCTTGCGCGCGTCGGTCATGCGTTTCAGGTTCGTGCCGTCCGCGTTGATCGTAAAGATGTCGAAGTGATTCGAGTCCAAAGCCGCGAACGCGAGCGTCTTGCCGTCGGGCGACCACGCGGGAGTCGCGTTGTAGCGGCCGGCGAACGTCAGGCGCTTCACGTTGGTGCCGTCCGCGTTCATCACGAAGATCATCGGCTTGCCCACGCGATCGCTCGAGAAAGCGATTCGCTTGCCGTCGGGCGAGACCGCGGCCTCAACGTTCATTGCTTTGTTCGGGCCGCGCGTGAGCTGCTTGAGGTTCGAGCCGTCCGCGCTCATTCGGTAGAGATCGGGGTTTCCTTGGTGCGCGAGCGTGAGGACGATCTCGTTGTCGCCGGGAAAGAACGAGGCGCCCGAGTTCATGCCCTTGCGATACGAGACGAGGAAGCGTTTTCCCGTAGGTATGTCGAAGATAAACAAGTCCGGGTTCTGAACCTTGTTCGCCTTGTGATAGACGAACGCGGTGTAGGCGATCTTATCGCCCTTCGTGGACCACGCCGGCGAGATCGCGAGGTGATTGTGGGACGTGATTTTCTGCATATTCGCGCCGTCCCAGTCCATGATGTAAATTTCTTTGACCGTCTTGCCCTTGTCGTCCTGGCGAGTCGCCGTCAGGCGCGTGAGGAACATTCCGCGCTTTCCGGTCAGAGCGAGCACGAGGTCGTTGGCGAACAGGTGCCCCATGCGGCGAGTGGCGTTGAGTCCGCCCTTATAGTTCTTGCCCATCACTTGGCGTCCCGTCGGAACGTGATAAACGTACGCCTCGAGGCTCAGGTCGTTACCGATAACTTGGTAAGCGGCGCGCACGAGGAACTCGGTGCCGATCGTCTTCCAATTCGCGAAATTAAATCCTCCGGGAGCTCCGGGCGCCGGCCGAAGGCCGACCTTGGCGGGATCCTCGAGGTACGCCTCGGGCTTCACGAACGTGAAGAAGTTCGAAACGCTTAGGTCGTTGTAAATCACGCGGAAGAGATTTTGTCCCGCTTCGATGTGCGCGCGGTTCGTGCCCTGTGAACCGACGTACACGAGGGGCGGAAGCGCGAGCAGGCTCTTTTTGACCTGAGCCTGACCCACGTCGATGTAGATTTGCGACTCTTGGGCCTGTGCGATCGGGGAAAGAAGCAAAATAAAAACCAGGAGCCAAACTCTCATACGCACCTCGAAGGACTATTATTCCGGAAAATTCAAAATTATGCCACCGGTGGACAGCACGCCACGCAATCTGTCGGGCGGCGCGGGCAGGGGAGAGCTCGCCTCGATGGCCTCAATCACCTTCGCGTCAAAAATCGCGTTGCCGCTCGAGCGGCGGATGATCTTCTTCGTCACGTAGCCGGCGCTATCGATTAAAATCTGGACCTGCGCTTTAAGCGGGGATTCGGCCAGCCACTGCGGGATGCTCCAGTTCGCGCGCACTTTTCCTTCGATGTCGTCGAAGTAGCGGTCGTATTCGATCTTCTCGAGGCCGGTGAGCGAATTGCCTTGCGAGACTTGGTTGCCGGCGATCACGGTGGGCTTCGAAGGCTTCGCGTCCTTCGCGACGTCCTCTTTGATCTTGTCGAGCGCCGACATCTGCTTGATTTTGTCGAGCGCGCTCGCTTGCGCCTTCTTGGTGTCGGGCGCGGGTTTTTTCTTGTCTAAGTTCACTGTCGGCGCTTTGGGCTCGGGTTTCTTAGGCTCCACCTTGGGCGGAAGCTCCTTCGCGGGCGGCTCGGGCTTCGACGGCGCGGCGATGGGCTTCGGCTCGGGCGCGGGCGGTGGGAGCTCGACCTTCTCGGGCATCTTCGCGGGCAGGCCTACGACGTCGACGCGAATCGCGCGACGAATCTCGATCGGCTCGGAAGGAACGAACACCGCGCGCAGGAAAATGAACATCAAGAGCACGGCGTGCGCGCCCAGGGAGATCATGACGTTTCTTGAGAACGTGTCGTTCGCGACGTCGGTCATTGGCCGCCGGCTTTAGGGAGCGTGATCATTCCGATGGAGTATATACCCGCGGCGCGGACCTCTCCCATGACTTCGGCCACGGTTCCGTATTCCACTTGCTTGTCGGCTTGGATGTAAACTTGCTTGTTCTTGCGGGTCGAGAAGATCGCGGCGAGCTTCGATTTCAGGTCGGCCATCTTCACCGTCGCCTCGCCGGCGCGGATCGTCCCGTCCTTCTTCACGACCAGCACGAACGGCTCATCGGTCGTCGGCACGCCGCTGTTCGAAGTTTGCGGGAGCTCGATGTCGAGCCCCTGCTGCATCATCGGCGCGGTGACCATGAAGATAATCAAGAGCACGAGCATGACGTCCACGAGGGGAGTCACGTTGATCTCGCTCAAAACGGTGCGCGAGCCGCTCTTGGGTGCGGGTCCAGAAGCCATCGTTTAGTGTCCCCGAAAAAAGTTTCTCTTCGCGAGGTTCAGAAAATCGGAAGCGAAGTTGTTGAGCACGAGCTCTTGCTTCTTGATCAAGGTTACGTAGTGATTGTACGCGATGGTCGCGGGAATCGCGGCGGCAAGGCCGATCCCCGTCGCGATCAGCGCTTCGGCGATCCCGGGCGCGACGACGGCGAGCGAGGCCATTCCTGTCTGACCGATGCGCTGGAAGGATCCCATGATCCCCCAAACGGTTCCGAACAAACCGATGAACGGGCCCGTCGAGCCGACAGTCGCGAGGAAAATCAGTCGCGATTCCAGTCGGCTGATTTCGAGGTCGATCGCTTTGCGGAGCGCGCGCTGGAGATTGTCGATTCCCGAAAGCACCGGAGCTTCACCATCGTTGCCTTGCATAAGATTGCTGTCGGCGAGTTTCTTGAGCTCGACGTAGCCTAAGCGGAAGACGGAAGCCAAGTTGCTGTCGGAATAATCTTTCAAATTCTCCTGCACGTCCTCGAGCGAGCTCGCTTTCCAGAACTTTTCCTCGAACGGTTCGTTCGCGGCATCGACCGATGCGAACTGCTTCTTCTTTTGCCAGATGATCGCCCACGAAACGACGGACATGCCGACCAGAATCAGGAGCGTGACTTGAACGACGAAACTCGCGCTCATGATCGCGTGCCAAGCGCCGGTATTGGCGGCGACTTGGACGGTGTCGGGAGCGGCCCATGCGTATGTAATCATAGAGAAAATGGTAAGGGCTTTTCGACTATTTAGGCAACTCGAACCGTTCAATCTCGCTGGGACGAGTGGTCATTATGCCGTGAATGGGATGTTCGGGCTTGAGCGTGGAGTTATTCGCGTCCCATACGATGCGTTTGTGACGTCGCTCGAGCTCGCGCGCCGAGCGCTCGGTGAGCTCGCTCTCGCCCGTTTGCGTGGTGATGACGAAGTCGGGCCAAAAATCGAGCGCGGTCTCAATCCACAGACTTTCGAACATCTGCAGGCGCACGAGACTCGCGTTGTCCGCGGCGTAAAGCCACTGCGGAGCTTTCTTGCGCAGGTAGCGCGCGACTCTTTGAGAGGAGCTTTGCACCGCAAAGCGCTTGTTCTTATCGAACGAACCCACAGTCTCCACCAACTTATCCAGATACGCGGTATCTATGGCTTCGGGCTTGAGCACCCAGTTCGCGTGCTCGGAAGCGCTCAAGTATTCGTTCAGCGGACGCGCGCCTTCGGGACAGGGTACGATCCACTCCTCGCCGTCGTATTTCACCGGAATTTGCACGAGCCAACCCGGCTCGAGCTTGAGAGCGGACGAGCACAGTTCTTCGGGCTTGGGAGTAAAGATGCTCCAGGTGCGTTGTTGGAACCACGGATGCGGAGGCTCGGCGAAAACTTGCATGCGGCCGAGTTGACGTACGGAAAATACGGCAAGAATACACAGGATTAGGCTCGCCGCAGTAATCAGACCCAATCTTCCGAAGGCTTTAATCATAACTAACAGCCCGTATTTCCTTCATTCAGCCAAAACAAAGCGGTGTCTCTTAGAGGTGGATATACGCCAATATTTAACGTATATAGCCTATTAATCACTTGCTTCTCGACTTGCTTTCATTTAGCTCCTTGATTTCATTCAAGTCAAGAAACGCAAGACTTTTTAGTGGGATAGCCGCGATGAACCGCTTGAACCGCAAAGTCGAATACGCGCTGATGGGGCTCAAAATTATGGCCCAGAAGCGCCCCGGAGAGCTGACCTCGGCGAAAGAGATCGTCGACGCCACCGGCTCGCCGTTCGACGCCACCGCGCGTGTGCTTCAGCAGATGGCGCAAAGAAAAATTCTGCGCAGCGAGCAGGGCGCGCATGGCGGCTACGTGGTCATCCGCGACCTTTCGAAAGTTTCCTTGTACGAGTTGATGGAGATGATTCTCGGGCCGATGACGGTCGCGAAGTGCATCAGCGAAGAAGCGGGATGCGATTTGCGCGAGAGCTGCAACATCGTGTCTCCGGTGAGTGTTTTGAATCGGAAAGTTACGGAGTTTTATCAAGGTCTGACGGTCGGTGAGTTGCTTCGTCTGAAAGAGGTCGCGCAATGACCGACATTCGCACGGAATACAAACACGGATTTATTACCGACGTCGAGACCGAAACCATCAAGCGCGGGCTTTCGGAAGATATCATCCGCCAGATCTCGGCTAAGAAAGACGAGCCCGAATGGCTGCTCGAATATCGTCTGGAGTCGTACCGTCACTGGCTCACGATGACCGAGCCGCACTGGGCGCGCGCGGACTATAAGCCGATCGACTACCAAGCGCTGCACTACTATTCGGCGCCGAAGTCGGCGTCCGCCGAAAAGCCGAAATCCTTGGACGAGCTCGATCCCGAGCTCTTGAAAACATTCGAACGCCTGGGGATTCCGCTGACCGAGCAGAAGCGAATTTCGGGAGTGGCGATCGACGTCGTCTTCGATTCGGTTTCGTTGGGCACGACACACAAAGAGGCTCTGGATAAAGTGGGAGTCGTCTTTTGCTCGATCAGCGAAGCGGTGAAGACGCATCCCGAGCTCGTGCGCAAGTATTTGGGCTCCGTCGTACCGCACACCGACAACTTCTTCGCGGCGTTGAACGGCGCGGTCTTCTCCGACGGCTGAACGCATGCCCGCGTGCATCATGACAGCAGCCGTGACGTCGATCGCGGGCGGCTAGGCCGCCTGAGCCATGAAGCGGGCGACGTCCTGTGGCGCGAGCTGCACCCGCAGGCTGGCGAGGAGTGCATCGAGACCGAGGCGCCGGAGATCTTCGTTGAAGTCCTCCAACACAGGCGAGAGCACGATGGCCGCGATTCCGGCCGCGTTCGCCCGTTCGACTAGGTTGTCCCGTGCGCCGTCGCCTGCCGGGTCGTTGTCGCGCAGTATATAGAGTCGGCGCAGCGTCTCGGGGAACAGGATGGCGGCCAGATGGGCTGCGGACAGCGCCGCCGCCATCGCCATGTGCGGTATCGCCTGACGTGCCGACAGGACGCTTT
>CAYPFC010000093.1:8429-10909 GCA_964409815.1 uncultured Pseudobdellovibrionaceae bacterium | reverse complement strand
TCGAAATCAATTCGGGCAGGAAGCCTCCTCCTTTACCCTTCTTGACGATTGCGCCGATGACGGCGGGATTCGAGCCGAGCTTGGGGACGAACGGCGATGAGAGATCGAACTCTCCCGTGTCTTCCCACTTGATCGCGGCTTTGCTTAGGAGGGATTCGACTTCCTTCTTGTTTCCGCTCTCGACCATCTTTTTTAAGTTCGAGGCGATTTCGGATTCCTTCTGGCGCGCGAGGAGCTTGCGCGCGATCTTTCCTTCGGCCTCGCCCAGGGTTTCGACTTTCGCCGGTGTCTTTTTCTCGACCAAAATAATGTGGTAGCCGAACTGAGTCTTCACGGGGGCGCTGATCTTGCCCACGGGGGTCGCGAACGCGGCTTCCGAAAACTCTTTGATCATCGCGCCGTTGCGCTCGAACTCGGGCAACTCGCCGCCCTTCGTTTTCGATCCGGGGTCATCGCTGTGTTTGGCCGCGAGCGCCGCGAAATTCGCCGGAGTGGCCTCCTTGGCGAGCGCCTCGGCCGCCTTCGCGGTCTCGGTTTCATTACGCTTGTCGTTGGCGCGCAAAAGGATGTGACGGGCCTTCACCTTTTCGGGCGTCGAGAACTCGACTTTATTTTCGTTATAGTATTTCTCGACTTGATCTTTGTTCTTCGCGAGGAACGCGCCGACTTCCGTCGCCGGAAGGAACGCCGGGTTGGCCAAGTCTTCCTTGTCGACCTGGGCGAAGCGCAAGTTCACCTTCTGGGTCGAAAGCTCGCGGTTGCGGCGGATCTCTTCTTGGGTCGGAGTCGCGGCGCCGACGAAGAGGTTCTGCATGGTCCGAACCATCATCTCTTTACGCAGCGATTGCTCGAACGTCGCCGGCGTAAGGCCTACGCTCGAAAGGAAGGCCTCATAGCGCTCGCGCTTGAAGCGGCCATTCTCCTGTAACATCGGATAGCTAAGGATGGTTTCTTGAACCTTTCCATCCGCAATCGTGATGCCCATTTCCTGCGCCTGCTGATAGTAGATTTCCATCTCGATCAGCTCATTCAGGGCCTCATTGCGGATGCGATCGCTTTGGCTGCGGCGCTGGGCCTCCGGGAGATTGGCGGTCTGCATGCGCATCGCGCGCTCGCGGTTCTCGACGGCTTGGCGGAACTCGCTGATCGAGATCGACTCATTGTTCACGGTGGCGGCGACACCCCCGCTCGATTGCCCGTAGTCGTCCGGATTCACGCCGAAGAGCGCGAACACCACGATGATCGCGCCGAAGATGAGGATCGCGACCCATTTTTTGAAGCCGCCCTGGCCCGCTTTGCCCTGGCCCAAAAGTGTTCTGCGCATATTTTCGCTAAAAGACATGGTGTTTTCTCCGTCGGAATTAGGATTCCCAGATTCCGAAGTTTTCCAGGAATTTTCAAGAATAATCACTCGGGCGGCTTGCGTATTTCCGAGGGGTCTCTTAGCCTAAATTGAATGAACTTTTTCACCTTTGATCTGCGCAAAGTTTTCTTGGTGATCGCGCTCGTCGTGCTCCCTCTCATGGCCATTAACATGCAGCGAAAGTCCGAGGAAGAATTGTGGTTTACACGCCCGTTCACCTTCGCGGGCGCGACTCTGCAGCGAGCCTTCGCCTCGTTCAGCTCGGGTGTCCGTGGGACGACGTCGATGTACGTCGATCTCATCGGAATTAAGAAGACCAACCAGGAGCTTAAGCGGCAGCTCGACGAGCTGAACGCTCAGCTGAGCGCGTTTACCGAGCTGAAGCTCGAGAATCAACGCCTGGGCGAACTGCTCGGCTTCAAGCAGGCTACGAAAATGAATCTACTGGCCGCCCGCGTGATCGGGCGCGACCTTCTCCCCGATCACAATACGATCACGGTCGATCGCGGGCTCTCCCACGGCATACAGAAGAACATGGCCGCCATCACTATCGGCGGCGTCGTCGGCTACACGTTCCGGGTGGAGAATGAGTCGTCCCAAATCCTGCTGCTGACCGATCGTTACGCGGTGATTGACGCAATTGTCCAAAGGTCGCGCGCGCGCGGCCTGGTGGAGGGCATGAGCCGCACGAACTGCCGTCTTCGCTACTTGAAACGCAGCGACGACTTGAAAGTCGGCGATTTGGTCGTGACGTCGGGTTTGTTTAATATTTTTCCCAAGGGCTTCCCGATCGGAACGGTCACGTCGATCGACAAGAGCCGCTACGGCATGACCCAGGAAGTGGAGATCAAGCCGGCGGTTGAGCCCTTGAATCTTGAAGAGTTGTTTATCGTACTCAACGCCAATCACGCGGACCTCTCGCCCGCGGGACCGGAAGCCGACCCCTCGGCCGATGCCGCCGGAGCGGAAGAGTGAAGATTCCTTGGTATTGGCTCATCAGCCTCGGATTGATGCTGCTCGCGGCGACGATGTTCAGCGCCATACAGACGTCCCTATGGTTCCTGGTGTTCGGTCGCTTTCCCGCGCCCATGTTCTGGCTCGTGATCCTCGTGTACAT
>CAYPFC010000093.1:0-8418 GCA_964409815.1 uncultured Pseudobdellovibrionaceae bacterium | reverse complement strand
CTCGGTGACGCGCCCTTTGTGGGAGGCGACGCTCATGACTTACCTCTTGACGTTCGTGCAAGCGTCCTTCACGGCGTTTCCATTCGAGGCATTGCTTGTTTACAGTCTCCTCCTCATGGTCATCCTGATTTTGATTCGCGAGCGCGTGTTTTGGGGAGGACCGACGTTCTTCATGCTCATGGTCGGCGTCGCGAGCTTGTCCGCGCCGATTTTGTTTTGGATCGCTTCGCGGTGGTTTGACCGCAATCCGGTGTTTATCCCACAGATTTTCGATTGGCTTCTGGGCGCGCTACTGACCTTGCTCGCGAGCCTCCCGATCTATGCGCTTTATCAATGGATCGATCGCGTGGCATTGCTCGACGCCGGGAGCGAAGGGCGGGTGGGACCGCGATGAGCGACTTCCTGCAGACGTCGGAAGACGAAGCAAAAGAATACCTGCCCCGCTACAAAATTCTCTACTTCACGGTCACGCTGTGCTCCCTGCTTATTTGTTCACGCCTTTGGTACCTGCAGATCATGCAGGGAACCGAGCTCCGCCAGTTTTCCGAAAAGAACCGCGTCAAGGAAACGAAGATCCCCGCCCCGCGCGGGCTCTTCTTCGACCGCGAAAACCGCGTGCTCGTCGACAACCTTCCCGGCTTCGACGCCTCGATCTCTCCGCAGTACGCGAAGAAGCTCGACGAGACTTCGGAAGCCGTGGGCCCGGTGCTCGGTCAGCCGGGCCGCGCGATCTCGGATTTCGTGCGCAAAGCTCAGCGCCGTGACGGCCCCTTCCGTCCCGTGCGCATCAAGGACAACGTTTCGCTGGAAGAAGTCTTTCGTCTAAAGCTATTGCGTTGGGACCATCCGGGCCTCAACATTAACGAAACGATCTTGCGCTACTACAATTTGAACGAAAATGGCGCGCAGCTTTTCGGCTACGTGGGCGAGATCTCGCGCGAGCAGTTGCCGAAGTACAACGAGCTCTATCAGGGCAAATTCAGCTTCGAGCAAGGCGACATCATCGGCAAGATCGGATTGGAAGAAACGTGGGACACCACGATCCGCGGACGTGACGGCATCGCGTTCGTCGAGGTGGACGCGCGCGGCCGCGAAGCACAAGGCGACAACACGAATTACTTCGGGTTCCAGCCGCAGCCGGCGATTCCCGGGCACAACCTTGTGCTGACGATCGACAAAGACATACAAGAGGCCGTATTTAAGGCGATGAATCGCGACGATCCCGTCGGCCCGCGCATCGGCGGTGCGGTCGTCATGAAATCCAACGGCGAGATCCTGGCCTGGGTGAATACGCCTTCGTATGATCCGAACAAGTTCGCGACCGGAATTCCTCCGCAGCTCTGGGCGCAGCTGATCAATGACCCGTTCCGCCCTTTGCGCAACAAGGTCATTCAAGATCACTTTTCTCCGGGCTCGACGTTTAAGCCGTTCGTCGCTTTGGCCGCCTTGGCCGAGAAAGTGATCACGCCGAATACTCTGGTCCACGCGCCGGCCTCGATGATGTTCGGCCGACGCCCCTACCACGATCACACGAAGACCGGCCACGGGACGATCAACGTCGTGCGCGCGATCGAAGTGTCGTCGAACATCTTTTTCTATAAGATGGGCATTCAGCTCGGGATCGACCGCATGGCGCCTTACGCCAAGGTTCTGGGTTTGGGCGCGAAGACGAACATCGCGATGACCCACGAAGTGTCGGGCTTGATTCCCACGTCGGAGTGGAAGCTTAAGAAGTTGGGAGAGGAATGGCAGCCCGGCGAGAATTTATCGAATGCGATCGGCCAGGGCTTCGTGCTCGCGACGGCGCTGCAGATGGCGGTCGCGTACAACGCGATCGGCTTGGAGGGCAAAGTCGTGAAGCCCTACCTGATCAAGAAGATCTTGGATCAAGACAGCCGCACGGTTCAGGAGTTCCAGCCGCAGATTCTGCGCGACGCCTCGGAGCCGAACGAGTTCGGAGTTACGATCCCGAAGGAATATTTCAAAGTCGTTAAGGAAGGCATGCGCCGAGTGATCAACGGCGAGCGCGGAACCGCCCGCGGTTCGAAACTGGATTTCGTCGAGATGTCGGGAAAAACCGGAACCACTCAGGTGCGCACCTTCGCCGCGGACGACGTGTACTCGCGTTGCGACGCCCGTCCGATTTTCCAGCGTCACCATGGTTGGTTCGTCGCCTACGCGCCGGCCGACAATCCCGAGGTCGCCGTCGCGGTGTTGGCGCAACACTCTTGCTCGGGCTCGCGCGGAGCCGCTCCGGTCGCGAAGGATATCATGACGGCCTATTTCGAGAAGTATCACCCCGAGATGATCAAGGCGGCGCAGGACAAGAAAGCGCTTCGCGGAAAGGGCAAGGCGAAGATGCCGGCCTCAGTACCGCCGCCCGCAGCTGAGGAGGCCGATTGAGACTAAGCGGAGATTTGCTCGGAGGCGGAGGCCTTCAGGTCGAGGAGCGCAACCGCTTCTCGCGTTTGGATTTGAACTTCGCGTTCGTGATCGTCGCGTTGAACTTGATCGGCCTGATCAATCTCTATAGCGCCACGCACGGGATGTTCTCTAAAGATAAGATGGATCTCTTTTGGATGCAGCTCGCGTGGCTCAGCGTGGGCTGGTCGGTTTACTTGGCCGTGACGTTGTTGGACTACAAGTTCTTCTTGCGGATCGCGTACGTGCTGTACGGCCTGAATATCGCCGCGCTGGTGGTGGTGGAGCTCTTCGGTAAGACGTCTTTGGGGGCGACTCGCTGGATCGACCTTGGGTTTTTCAGGTATCAGCCGTCCGAAACGATGAAGCTCGTCTTGGTGTTGGTGCTCGCGCGCGTGTGCTCACAGAAGAGCGTGAACGGCGGGATGGGATTGGCGGACTTATTGTGGCCGGGCTTGCTGGCGTTGATTCCCTTCGCGCTGGTCGTGAAGCAGCCGGACTTGGGAACGGCCTCGATGCTGCTCGCGATCACGTCGAGCGTTTTGATCTTCGTGGGCGTGCGCAAGAGCATTCTGATCGTGATCGCGATTATCGGAATCATCGCGGCGCCGATCGTGTGGAACTTCGGGCTTAAGGAATACCAGAAGAACCGCGTGTTGATCTTTATGTCGCCCGGAAGCGATCCGCGCGGGACGGGTTACAACTCGATTCAGTCGAAGATCGCAGTGGGCAGCGGAAAGGTTTTGGGCAAAGGATTCCGCAAGGGAACGCAGTCGCAGCTCGAGTTTTTGCCCGAGCGCCATACGGATTTTATTTTCAGCGTATTGAGCGAGGAGCATGGCTTTATCGGTTCGGTGACGACTCTAGGCCTGTTCGTCATTTTATATTTAATGTCCATACGGATAGCGATATCGGCGCGCGATAAGGCGGGCGCGCTGATCACGGTCGGGGTGTTGTCTTACTTGTTCTGGCACGTTTTCGTGAACATGGGGATGGTGATCGGCATCTTGCCCATTGTGGGCGTGCCTTTACCGCTGCTCTCCTACGGGGGCTCGAGCATGCTCACCACAATGCTCGGACTGGGATTGATTTCCTCGGTCGCGTACCGAAGGTATTTGTTCTAGCGTTGAGTGACCGAGCGGCGTCCGTCGGGGTCGCGGAGTCGCGCGATGGCCGTCGGGCCGGTCGCGGAGTCGCGGGGTCGCGGCGACTATCGATTACGTTGTCGCTCCCGAATACCACGGCCTCAGTTTGGTCGCTCCACGCCCGCGAATTTGCGTGTCTATGAATCCCATCGCCTCAAAGAAATTCATTCGGATATAATTTTTGGCGCGCTTATAACCCAAGCCCCACTCCACCACGCGCGTGAAAGGGCGAAAGGCCCATTTGAGTTTTAATTTGAGTGCGATCACGCCGCTGATGCGCTGGATGAAATAGCGGTAAGCCCTGCGGGTCGGCACGCGAATCAATAGATGGATATGGTCCGAAGCGATGGCGTACTGGTAGATGCTGACTCCCCATTTCTTAGCGGCGCGGCCGACTTCAACGCGAATCAAGTGCTCGTTCTTCTTCAATCGAAACTCGGAAGCTTTTAGCACGAGGTGCATCGCGCGCTTCGTGCAGATGGGCCGTGCGGACTTGCGCTTCCCCGCGAGCAAGCTTCCGCCGAACTTGTTCTCTGTCTTCATTGGAAATAGGGATTCTTGCATTCGGATAGTTCTACTAAATATATTTACACGAAGCCACTTACAAAATCTGAAAAAGTGCGCACGAAGCCCAAGCCACGACACGCACGCGAATCCACGTTTCACCACTCTCGCAAGACCAACCTCCTCTTTTCTCAAACGCCGGCCCTCTCGCAAAACCCAGGCCCCACTCTCTCAAAAACAAATTCTAAATCTCCCACGAATCCTGGATTCGACGCCGTGGACGGCGGCGAATGGCCCGTCTCATGGACGGACGCCCCACGCGCCACCGCAATCAGGCTCATCGCAGACGCGGAACTCGCGCCTCCGACGCCCCCATCCCGGAAGCGCGAAGATCGTCCGTCCATGCGAGTGGGTGATGCTCCGCCTTCCGGGCGGAGCATGCGTGATTCGGAGGAGGATTTTAAAATTTTAGGTGGCGGAGAGAACCCGCCCGGTCTCCATCACGGCCTTAAGCACCACGGTGCCCGATAAATCCTCACTCGAGCATGACAATCCACGCAAAGTGCACAGATTGAAGAGCTCGGAAATGACAGCAACGCTTCCGAGTGTTAGCTCATAGCCATCAGGAGATTCGAATGAATCCTCAGGTGCTTGAGCGCATCGCACAGCTCGAGAAAATCTGTCTCGCGCGCGGGTGGACGGTGGGTTTCGCCGAAAGCTGCACGGGCGGCCTTTTGTCGAGCTGGGTTTGCGCTCAGCCCGGGGTTTCCAAGATCTTTTCGGGCGCCGTGGTGAGTTATGCGCGTTCGGTCAAAAACGAAGTGCTGGGAGTGCCGCTTTCGCTCATGCAGGTGCATGGCGAGGTCAGCTTGCCGGTGGCGAAAGCCATGGCGGTGGGGGCCCGAGAAGCGCTGGGTTGCGACTGGAGCGTGAGCATTACGGGAATCGCGGGTCCGAGTGGCGGATCGGCAGAGAAACCGGTGGGCACTGTATGTTTCGCGGTCGTTGGCCCGGGCTTTGAACACCAGATTCTAAAGGTGTTTCCGGCCGGCGGCGGCCGACAAGACATTCAGCGACAAGCCGCTCTTTTTGCTTTCGAATTTCTCTTAAGTGCGATGAGATAAGAGCGAAAGTTGGGGATATTGCTGGGTAAGCGGCGGAGGTCGGGAAACCTCCGCAAAAAGGAGTTCAACAATGGCAATCAACATCGGCACCAATGGCGGCACTGCTGTTCCAAAAGGCGGAGCTGAAAAAGGTGCAGCATCGGGTGAGAAGGGCAAAGCTCTCGAGCTCGCGATCGCCTCTATCGAAAAGCAATTCGGTAAGGGTTCGATCATGAAGCTCGGCGCCGAGAAGAGCCTGTACGAAAACGTACCGGTATTTTCGACGGGCGCGCTAAGCCTCGATATCGCACTCGGTATCGGCGGTCTGCCCAAGGGCCGCATCGTGGAAGTCTACGGACCGGAATCCTCCGGTAAAACGACTCTCGCTTTGAGCACCGTCGCTCAGGCGCAGAAAGCCGGCGGCAGCGTCGCGTACGTCGATGCGGAACACGCGCTTGATGTCGGTTACGCTCGCAAACTAGGCGTGAAAGTCGACGAAATGCTGATCTCGCAGCCCGATACGGGCGAGCAAGCGCTTGAGATCGTGGAAACTCTGGTTCGCTCGGGCGCCGTTGACGTGCTCGTCGTGGACTCGGTGGCCGCGCTCACTCCGCGCGCCGAGATCGAAGGTGAAATGGGCGACTCTCACATGGGCTTACAGGCTCGTTTGATGTCGCAAGCTTTGCGTAAGTTGACCGCGGCGATCTCGCGCTCGAATACGCTGGTGATTTTCATCAACCAAATTCGCATGAAGATCGGTGTGATGTTCGGTAACCCCGAAACGACCACCGGTGGTAACGCGCTTAAGTTCTACGCTTCGGTTCGTTTGGACGTTCGCCGTATCGGCGCGATCCAGGCGGGTGAGGAAGTCGTGGGCAACCGCACGGCCGTGAAGGTCGTGAAGAACAAGATGGCGCCTCCGTTCGCGAAGGTGGAGTTCGATCTCATGTACGGTGAAGGCATTTCCGCGGAAGGCGATGTGCTCGATATCGGCGTGAAGAAGGAATTGATCGAGAAGTCCGGCTCGTGGTTCTCCCTGAACGGAGAGCGCATGGGACAAGGCCGCGACCAGGCGAAGCAGTTCCTTAAGGACAACCCGAAGATCATGGACGACCTGCGCGCTAAGATTCTTCAGGCTTACAACATCGGACCGAAAGCGGCGGCTCAAAAGGCGGACGCGGTCGGCGCGATGGTGGATAAGGCTGGCGATTCGGCGAAGCCGTCGGAACGTGCTTCGGAAGCGATGAGCGCTTCGGCCGCGAAGCCCGCGCAGAAGTCCACTTCGGACAAAGCGGGCGATAAGAAGCCGGCTCGTAAGTAATCTCGAAAAATTCTGTGAGCGACCGAACGGGTCGCTCAAGAGCGTGAAACCTCCTCGGACGGGGAGGTTTCTCCAAGGAAGCCACCAACATTCGGTGGCTTTTTGTTTTTAGGCTTGCTTCTCTGCGCGCGCCTTGAGAACAAATAGCACCGGGCTCAATTGGGGGAAACATGAAACGTCTATTCTGCATACTCGCATTCATGCTCGTGCCGCGAGCGTTCGCGGGAACGCAAATCTTTGCTGGCGAAGCGATCTACACGAAGCCGGGTTGGGACTCTCGTTTTAACGCCCTCGAACAATTGGGAGTCGAGCGCGAAGCCGAGAAGCGCGCGTATCGCCTGTGCGTGGCCTCCGGCGCTATGGACTGCGTGATCCTCAACGACGCGATCGTGACGAAGTGCAATCGGATGTATGACGTCAACTCCGCCGGCTGTTGGGCCGAGGCGCACGCACGCGGAACGGTAAATTAAAAAACAAAAGCCCCTTCCACCGGAAGAGGCTTTCTTTACCCCACTTGTTGAGCCGGACCCCTCCGGCACCCCAGAAAATTAACCGCAGCGCTTTTTCATGTCCGCATCGCTGATGTTGCGGACGTGCTTGTTGCCGCCCGGCTCTTTCTTGTCGTCCTCGCCTTCAATTTCGGGCTGAGTGATCTCTTCCGTCGTATCGCCGTCTTCTTCGACGTCGTTCGACTCAACGGGAGCTAAGATTTCGGTCGATTTCGCGGAGACGTCGGCGTGGCCGCTAAACTTAGTGGTCTGACCGCAGTTTTGGAAGAACGCCATCATAAACAATGTTCCCAAAATGATGCTTAGCTTTTTCATTCCCTTACCCCCGAATGCCGGGATGAAATTGCAAGGGTCTTGCCCGTCAAACTCACGCTATTGCTGAACTGGAGTTTTACGGCTGTCGAATCCTTGAACATCGCCTGATAGATCCGCACGTCGTTTTGAGACGAGGGTCTTGGATTTGCAGTTTCGTAAACCATGGCCGGGAGCTTGAACCTATTCGTTCTCATTTCGAGACAGCGATCCGCGATGGCGTTTTTTGCCTTCGTGTTGATCCAATTTACGTGTTTCTCGGTCAATGCCCAGCAGGGCATCACGCTCGAACAGGCTCAGGCGGTGATCGCGAACTTTCCCGACGCTAAAAATCCGCCGTCTCCCGTCATCGCACAACGCTTCCTTCAGGATCTCGCCACCCACTTACCCGCGCGTCAGCGCGACGAGCTCTCGCGCTATCTCACCGAGCGATTGGGTATTCAACCCGATGGCCGCGATCCTTACCTCCAGGCGCGCGAGCTGAGTGCTCGCAATCGCGCGCGCCTGCTGGGAGGCTCGCTCGCGGCACGCGATGACCTTTACACGCGAGCCGTGGGAATCGCGCGCGATTGGCTCGCGCGCTTTAAGCACAACATGTCTCAGCCACCGGTGCATTTCTCAACCCAGCCGTATTGGCTGAGCTCGGAACAGCTGCGCCGGATGCACCTTCCGGAAGGTTTGCAGGCGCATAAATTCAACGCCGATTTCCTCGGCACGAAAAATTGGATTTTCTTTTTTGTGGGTGAGGAGAACGGCGCCTTCTACGGAAACTACACCATGTACATGAATCGCTCTCACGCGGATGAGGCCGGTCTGATTTTCCCGTTCACGATGTATAGCGCCGATGTGGTCATGAGTTTGCGCGCGCTGGCGCCGGAGGCCGCGATTAAGCTCGAGCGCTTCCTACGGGCGCAGAGACCGGGTGTCACGACCGACGGGGCGGGCTTGCTGACGGCCTATAGCGACTACATGGGAACGACAAGGGACGACGAACGCTACCGGAAGATCAAAGACTCACCGGAGCTCACCGAGATTTTCGAGGCCGCGCGCCAGGCGCTGGCGCAGTACCTCTTCACCGCGGCCGACTACGAAACCGTCGCGGG
>CAYPFC010000092.1:6723-10951 GCA_964409815.1 uncultured Pseudobdellovibrionaceae bacterium | reverse complement strand
AGCACGCCCGACGCGTGAAAGCCCTGCGACGGTGGAAAGAGACAGCCAAACCCTTGCAGATCCCGCGCGTGCGGCTCGAAGAATGCGGTCACGGTCATGAGCGGAAGGCTCTCGCAAGACGCAAGCTTCGCGGCGAGCTCGGGATCGCGCGGGCGAACGATCTCCGCCGCGCTCCACGCGTTCGCGCAAACGACAACGGGATCCGAGCCCATCGCGACGAACTCTTTCCCGTACTCGAGCGCGACGCCGTTTTCCTTCAGGAAGCCCTCGATGTGCTCGATCAGTTGCTCCATTCCGCCGACGGGCGCGACGCTTCCCTTCAGCCGGCCCTTGCGCGAGCGGCCCTGCAAAAGGCTCGAGAGCGCCAGCGGCGCGCTGAGCGCGCGCGTATCGGAGGCGAACACGCCCTGAAGCGCGGGCTGAATCAGTCGCTCTTCGCACTCTTGGTCGAGCGTGCGCGCGCACCAGTCGTGCACGGTTTCCCCGGCGCGGGGGAAGACTTCCGGTTTCCCGAGGGCGACGCGGGTCGCGCACCAGAGCAATTTCGCCGTCGAGCGCTTGGACAACGGCCAGCGGCGCGGAGTCTCCCAAAAAATATAGCGCTTGCGCCGCTCGGGCAATTGCCGCGCGAAGGGCACTTTGAGCTCATCGAAGAGCTCCTCGACCTCGTCGCTCGCGAGGAGCGCGTTCGCGGCGGTCTCGACGAGGCCATAGGGCGTTTGGCGCGAGCCCAGCAGGCCGCCCGGACGCTTGAGCTTTTCGACCACGCGGACGGGAATGCCCAGACGATAGAGCTCAAAGGCCAGCGTCAATCCCGAAAATCCAGCGCCGACGATCGTTACCGGTCTCATAGTGCCTGCGAGAAAACTTTGGTCGAAGGTTTCTGACTGCGAAGGCGGCGATCGAGCGCCACGCATGCGTTGCGAAGGAAGGGCCGGCCGGCGTCGGTGAGCTTAAGTTTGCGCCCTTCGACCTTTACGAGCCCGTCCGTGAACATGTCGGCGAGGAACTCGCGCACGTCGCTCGCTTGCGCGTCGTCGGTGAGCTCGACTTCACCTTTGGTCATGAAACTCAGGATTTGCTCGCGGAAGGCGCGGTCCTCGGCATCGAGTTTGTGTCCGCGCAGCGTGGGAATGACGCCCTCGCCGATCTTGCGCTCGTAAACCGGCAAGACTTTTTCGTTCTGGTGAAAGCAATCCGGCGTCTCGGAGATGCTGCTGACGCCGAGCCCGAGCAACACGTCGGTGCGCGCGTCGGCGTAGCCCATGAAATTCCGGTGAAGCGTTCCGTCCTTCAGCGCTTTTGCCATCGCGTCCGTGGGGAGCGCGAAGTGATCCATTCCGATCTCAACGTAACCCGCTTGGATCAGGCGGTTGTAGGCCATCTCGTAAAGCTCGCGCTTCGCGGGGCCGGCGGGCAGGTCCTCGTCTTTGAAAAGGCGCTGCGCGGGTTTGATCCACGGAACCAGCGCGAACGAGTAGAGCGCGATGCGGTCGGGTCTGAGCTCGATGGTCTTTTCGATCGAGCGCGTGAAGCTTGCGAGCGATTGTTTCGGAAGGCCGTAAATGAGATCGAAGTTCACCGATTGGTAACCGAGCTTGCGCGAGCCTTCGGTAAGGTCGCGCGTGATCTCGAACGGCTGCACGCGATTGACCAGGCGCTGGACTTCCGGATCGAAATCCTGAACGCCCATGCTCACGCGGCGAAAGCCGATGTCGAAAAGCACGCTCAGCTGCTCGTAGGTGGTTCGACGGGGATCCACTTCAAGAGAGGCCTCGAAATGTTTCGGATCGCGCTTAAGGCCCGCGAGCATGCTGCCCAGCAATCGCTCGAGCTCTTGCGCGGACAGGAACGTCGGAGTGCCGCCGCCCAAGTGAAGCTGGCGCAGCGGGCTTTCCACGAGCGCCGGTACGAGCTCTTTGTAAATCTCGAATTCGCGGATGAGCTCGCTCACGTAAGGCGCCTCGCGCTCGCGGTTCTTCGTGATCGTCGTGTTGCAACCGCAAAAGGTGCAAAGCGTTTCACAAAACGGAATGTGCAGGTACAGCGACCAGCTTACGTCGGGCTTGGTGAACGCGGCCTTGAGCGACGCGATCCACTCGTCGGTCGTCGGCGAGTCGCTCCAGTACGGCACCGTGGGGTAGCTCGTGTAGCGCGGAACGGGGACGTCGTATTTCTTAAGCAGGTCGGTCTGGTTCATTACGCGAAAACCTCGCGCACGCGTTTGACGAAATTCTTCACGTTCTCTTCGGGCGTCTGGGGAAGCACGCCGTGGCCGAGCCCGCACACCCAGTAGCGGCGCTGAGAAGGCGTGAGCCTCTGAATGGGCTCGAGGTAGCGCATGAGGCGCGACTCGAACTCTTCTCCATCGCAAAACAGCAGTCCCTGGTCGAAGTTCCCTTGGAGGAACCCGTGCTTCGTCTCTTTCAAAACGTCGGCGATCTCGAAGCGGTGATCCACGCCGAATCCCGCGAACACCGGCTTCTCGCGCAAGCTCTGAATGTGCCAGGGCGTGGTTCCCTTCGAGTAATAGCCGATCTTGCCGGGGAACTTGCGCGCGAACGCCAGGATGTGCGGCTCGAGGTGATCGTGGAATACGGCGGGGCTCAGCTCTCCCGCGGCCGTATCGAACATCATGACGACTTCGGCGCCGCCGTCGAGTTGCAGCTGAATGTTCGCCTCCAGGAGCGGCAGCAGGAACTCGGAAAAGTTATGATACAAGCTCAAGCCCGATTTCGCGCGCGTGAGGCTCCCCTTGTGCTCGCCCTCGACGGCGTACGTGAAAAGCGTCCACGGTCCGCCGACGAAGCCGATGAGGCTCTTGTCCTTCGGCAAAACTTTGCGGGTCGCCATCAGCGCGTCCTTCTGAAACTCAAGATCCGTAACGGCGCTGCGGAACGGGCGCAGCTTCTGAAGATTCCCCTCGGTCAGATGCCACTCGAGCTTCGGCGCGGGATCGTATGAAAGCCCAAGACCGAGGGCCTCAAGCGGAAAAAGAAGATCGCTGAAAAGAATCGAAACGTCGAAGTCGAACTCGGCCACGGGTCCGAGCGCCACTTCGGCGGCGAGCTCAGGTCTCTTACAGAGCTCCATGAACGAGTGTGATTTGCGCAAAGCCTGGTAGTGCTTGTGGTAGCGGCCGGCCTGGCGCATGAACCAAATCGGCGGAGTGTTCTGGGCGACGCCATTGAGCGCGTTTTGGAAGCGAGTGTTCATTCGGGTTTCTCCAAGTTGGCGGGGTTCCAGCGGTAACCGACTCCGCGCACGGACTCGATGCACGGGGAAACGCTCTCGCCGAGAGCGGTTCTTAATCGGAGGACAGCGTTGTCGACGGTGCGATTCGAGGGGAATTTGTCTTCTCCGCGAAGCGCGCTCAAAGCATCGTCTCGGCTGACCGCCTTCGGGCTCGCCTCGACCAGCATTTTCAAAAATAAAAGATCTTTGCTCGCTATCGCCGTCGCGCGTGAACGTGAAGCTCTCGAAATTCGCTTCGACGCCTCCGATCTTCAGAGCGCTCGAAGGCGCGTGGTTTTCGAGCACGTGCTTCACGCGCAAGAGCAGCTCTCGCAGGTGGAAAGGCTTCGGGATATACTCTTCGGCGCCAAGCTCGTAGCCTTGAAGCCGCGACTCGGCATCCCCCTGCGCGGTCAAAAACAGAAACGGTTTCGGCGGAAGCTCTCGTGCGAGCTCGAAGCCGGTGCCGTCGGGAAGGCCGACATCGAAAATGTAGAGATCGAATGCGCCGGCACCGGCCTCTCGCGCGGCGTCCGCCTTGGTGCTTGCCCAAGCCACGTCGTAGCCTTCCTTACCCAGGCGCTCTTTTAGCGTCGCGCCCAAGCTCGGATCGTCTTCCACGAGGAGAATCCGTGTCATGCCTTGGCCTCCGACATCACCATGACCGCTTGAAAGCCCGGGCCCGCGCTCTCAAGCTTGAGCTCGCCGTTCATCTTCGCCAAGAGCAATCGGCAAATATGAAGCCCGAGGCCGCTCCCGCTGGTGGGCTTCGGTCGATGAAAGAGCACGCCCAGCGAAGCCAGGTCGCCGTCGAAGCCCTTCCCATTGTCGCGAACGCGCACCTCGAGGCGGTCGCCCGCGAGCGAGCGCACGTCGATCTCCACGCGGCTGGCGCGGCCGTGAACGTGCGCGTTCTGCACGAGGTTACTCAAGATGGTGCGCAGAGCGCGCTCGTCCCCCGAAACGCTCCCGCCGCCCGTGAGCTCGATCGTCA
>CAYPFC010000092.1:2777-6713 GCA_964409815.1 uncultured Pseudobdellovibrionaceae bacterium | reverse complement strand
CCCGATCGCGCTGCGGAGCTCGCGCGGGATCGGCCCCGTGAGCTCGATCGTCAGGTTGGGCCACTGCTCGCGCATACGCTCAACAAGCGTGTCCACGCGCACCTTCTGAGTGAAAAGCTTTAGGTTGTCCTGGCTCGCCAGGAAGAGCGAGTTCTCAAGTTGCACTTGCAGGCGGACGGTGTCCCCGATCAGGCGGTCGAGGATCGGCGACGTCTGCCCCCCGAGATCATCCTTGAGCGCCTCGGCCTGAAGCCTAAGCGAAGCGAGCGACGTCTTGATTTCGTGCGAGAAGCTCGCGAAGAACTCCCGGATGCGCTTCACGCGCAGCTTCTCTTTCTGTACGAAGCCGATGAGGGCGCCGCCGCCGAGGGCAAGCAGCACGATCCACGAGGTCCCTTCCCAGAAGATCATGCGCTTTTGGCGGTCCCAGTGCTCAAGCCGCTCGGGCTCGAGTTCGGCGAGTCGCGTGACGAAATCAACGCCGAGCTTGAACCACCAAACGGCGAAGGCCACGGTGAACACGAGCCACGCGACCGTAGAGAGAACCTTAATCTGATCGGCGCGCTTATGCCAGCTCACGAACCGCCTCGTAGAAAATTTCGATCGTCTCGCTCAAGACGTCGCTGGTGTGCGCATACGAGAGGAAGCCGACTTCGTAGCCGCTCGGCGCGAGGTACACGCCGCGCTTAAGCAGCGCGTGGAAGAGCCCCTTGAAGGTGTCGGACATATCCTTGGGCAAGTGATTCAGGTCGCGAATCGGCGCGGTGGTCTCGGGATGAATCCAAAACACCGAGGCAAGGCTCGTTACGCCGAGGCCCGCCGGCTTCAAAACGTCGCGGAGCTCTCCCACGAACGTTTCCATGCGGTCTTCGAGCTCGCGGTGAACGTTGGCGTCTTTGAGTTTCTTGAGCGTCGCCCATCCCGCTCGCATCGCGAGCGGGTTCGCGCTCAAGGTACCCGCCTGGTAAACCTTCCCGGCCGGAGCGACGAGCTCCATCAGGTCTTTGCGGCCGGCGTAGGCGCCGACGGCGAGGCCCCCGCCCAGAACTTTCCCGTAGGTGACGAGGTCCGGCTTGATTCCCGTGCGCTCGACCATTCCGCCGTAGGCCGCGCGGAATCCCGAGATCACTTCGTCGAAGATCACCAAACTTCCGTTCTTGCGCGCGAGCGAAACGATTTTCTCGAGGAACTCCTGGCGCTGGAGCAACAAACCGTAGTTCGCGGGCATCGGCTCGACGATCACGGCCGCAATCTCGCTTCCGTGTTCGCGGAAAACTTTCTCGAGCGCCGCTTCGTCGTCCAGCGGCGCGGTCAGCGTCTGGCGCGCGATGAACTCTGGCACGCCCGCGCTATCCGCGGCCGAGGGACCCGCGAGTCCGCTCCCCGCCTTCACGAGCAGAGAGTCGGCGTGACCGTGATAGCAGCCTTCGAACTTCAGAATTCCCGGGCGACCCGTGGCCGCGCGCGCGACTCTGAGCGCGCTCATCACGGCCTCGGTGCCGGAGCACACGAAGCGGATTCTCTCCACCCACGGCAGATCGCGCTGCACGAGCTCGGCGAGCTCGAGCGAATACGGCTCGCAGGCGCCGAAGCACCAACCGAGCTCAACGGTCTCTTTCACAACGCGCTCGACGTCCGGGTCACGGTGGCCGAGGATGTTGGGGCCGAAGCTCTGGCAGAAATCGATGTAGCGTTTGCCCTCCACCGAATACAAATAGGCGCCCTCGCCGCGCTCGAAGAACACGGGCGTGCCGCCGACGCTGCGGAACGCGCGGACGGGAGAATGCACTCCGCCGGGCGCCACTTTGAGGGAACGTTCGAAAAGCTGTTCTGAGTTCATTGCCATGCCTCGCTCGGTAGGGTCTCGGCGAGGAATTGCTCGAGGCCCATGAAAACCTTAATCGGATATCTCAAGTCGGTGACCGTCTTCAAGTGCTCATACGTGTGACCGGGTCCGCACGCATGGCGCCCGGCGAGGATCTCCTCGGGGAAGAGCTTATAGGCGCGCTCGAACTGCGTGCGGCTCGCCCAGAAAAAGTGGGTCTTCCCGCGTAAATCGGGGGTCGTCTCTTTCGGTACGAGCTCGTAGGTCGCGAGCCCGCGCTCGGCGGGAGGCGCGGATCGGTGCGAGAGCTTGCACCAGTGCAGCTCGTGCCCGGCAATCAAATCCAGCGCGGGATCTTCGCTCTCGCCGAGCCCGTCGTTGCAACCGTTCACGAAGATGCCGCGCTCGGCGAGCTTCGTCCATGTTTGCACGCCCGCGGTCCACACGACCTGATCGCGTCGCGCCTGCCAGGTGGCGGGCCAGGCGTCCGCGCGCGCGACGAAGAACGCCTCTTCATCGGCGGCGGCGGGCGTCGACTCGATCGCGCGGCGGTCGAACCAGATATTTTCTTTTGGCGAGAGCGGATGCACATGCTCGGGTTTTGCGGCCTTCGCCCATTCGGTCGCGTTCTCGATGCGCCAGTCGTGAAGGGCCTCGCCGGCATCGGTGATTCCGCGAAGCGAGCGAACGATTCCGTACGGGCGCGGGAGGACGGCGACCCCGATTTTCTGATGACAGCCGCCGCCGTAGGCTTTCAGCACTTCGCGCTCCATCTCGACGCAATTCGCGGTCACTTCGTCGGTAAAGCGCGCGCAGATGGCGTTGACGGCGTCGTTCGCGCGCAAGACCTCGACGGCGAGCGCGCCCTGCGCGGGCGCCGGAGGATTGAGGCTCACCGGTAAAACCTGGTAGCGGCAGTTCTGGATGAGCGCGCGAACGGATTCCGTGAGAAAGCCGTCGGCTTCGGCGGCGAGCAGGCGATCGAGGCCGGCTTTCGCGAGCACGAGCGCGCATTTCTCCTCGTGCATCTTACGCAGGCGCGTGGGCACGTTGCCTCGCACGCTTCTGAACTCGATCCTGAGTTTGTGCGGAAGGAGTTTCGGTAAAGCGGGCGTGAGATTGTACACGCGCCGGGGAGAGCTCGTCAGAACGGTGAGCGATTTCGCTCTCACCGCCTCTTCCCAAACGTTTTCGGGAATCACGATCACGTCGCGAACGTCGGCGCGCGGAAGCGTCATCGCGATGTGGGTCTCGGGGCGCGTGTCGACCGGAAGATCCTTCCACGAGTGCACGACGAGGTCGCACTGCCCGCCCACCAGATCCGCGTGGAAGTCCTCGGTGAAGACGCCCTTGGCGCCCATTCCCGCGAGCGGAAGATCGAGATTCTGATCTCCCAGCGAGCTTTTGAAAATGAACTCGATGCTCGGGCGCTCGGGCAGCCGCTCGAGGACGCGTCCGACCTGAACCGCTTGCCAGCGGGCGAGGTCGCTTTTGCGGGATCCTAATTTCAGGCGCATAGATCATCCCACCCTAATGGACGGATGATCGCTTGGCTCGCGATTTTTTCGCTAAGAGTTTGGATTTCGGCGCGGGCGAGCGCGATGACGGGCTCGAGGCGCTTTTTCGTCGATTCGATTTGGGAAAAAATTTCCTCTAACACGTGGAGATCCGCTCCGGGAGCTACGATCCGGTCGCTAGACGAAATGTCGCGCAGGTCGAAAATCTCGCGGGGCACGCGCCCGCAGAGCCATTCCTGGACGAATTCGGCGCTTACGGGCGCGGCGACAATCAAAGCGCCCTCGGTGAAGGCGCGGTCGCTGAGCGCGCGCGCCTGCGCGTGGTTCCGTGCGTGCAGGGTCACGCTTGGCTTGTTTACTCACGTACGGAAGAATCTCGTGAGCGAGCTGGCCGGCGCCGAGGATGTGGACTTCGCCGCTCTTGAGATTCTTGCGGATCCAGCTGCCGTACGACTGAACGCCGAGGTTTTCGAGGTGGCGCGTGCGCACGTTCTTCGCGTCGCCGAACAGGCGTTGTACGAGAGGTGCGACCTCCGGGCGGGTTTCAACCCAATTCGCGGCGAACGTTTTGAACTGACCGAAGACTTCGGTCTC
>CAYPFC010000092.1:0-2767 GCA_964409815.1 uncultured Pseudobdellovibrionaceae bacterium | reverse complement strand
AAAGTCGTCACCCACCTCGTTGCGGATCGCACCGATCACTTCGAGCAGAAAGCGGTAGGCGTGTTCTCGCGCGTAAGTTTCGTCGGACGTGTGGGTTTCGACGAGTTGATCGGGGCGCGCGAAGGCGAGGCCGCGCAGGCATGTCGACCATACGGGAATGCCGGTCTCGGTGAAGAGCGCGGGCTTCCGGCGATGGACGATATTCAACTCGTTAAGCATGTGAGTAAGTTAGCTTTTTCGAGCCTTGGTTTTGTCACAACTTTGTCACATGAGAGCGATTTTCATTTGGTTTTGAAAATGAAAATGTGTATCAATTCGAGGGCATGGCGACGCTTTCTCCCCGCTTAAAATCCCTTTTGAATCGATCGACTTCGGTGTGCGTGTTGACGGGCGCGGGAGTTTCGCAGGAAAGCGGCGTTCCGACGTTTCGTGATCCGGGCGGCCTTTGGCAGAAGTTCAAGCCGGAGGAGCTCGCGAACATGGCTGCGTTTTTGGCGAATCCCACGTTGGTTTGGGAATGGTACGAGCACCGGCGCAAGGTAATCCGTGAGGTGAAGCCGAATGCGGGGCACGAGGCGCTGGCCGCGATGGAGAAGTTTTTCCCGTCGTTCACGTTGGTCACGCAGAATGTGGATGGCTTGCACCGGCGTGCGGGGTCGATGCGCGTGTTGGAAGTGCATGGGAATATCATGCGGAGCTTTTGTGTGACGTGCGATCGGTTCGCGGCCGACGATTTTTTGGAGAAGCTGGTTCCGGGCGTGCGCGCGCAGTGTGAATGTGGCGGATTGTTGAGGCCGGACGTCGTGTGGTTCGGAGAGAACTTGCCGCCGAAGGTGTGGCGGGCGTCCGAGGAGGCCGCGTCGTCGTGCGATTTGTTTTTCACCGTGGGAACGTCGGCGGCGGTGTGGCCGGCGGCCGGATTGCCGTTGCTCGCGCGTGAGCGTGGGGCGTACGTGGTGGAGATCAATCCGCAGCCGAGCGAGATTTCGGCGCACGTGGACGAGGTGCTGCGGGGGCCGTCGGCGGAGATTTTGCCGCGGGTGGTGGCGGAGTTGAGGTCGGATTAGGGCGCGGTCCTTCCGCTGGGGAATTTGATCGTGGTGATCGGCGGCGGGGTCAGATCGAATTAAATGCGAGTACTTCCGCTGGGGAAGTGGTTCATGCGAATCGCGGCGGAAATCAAATCGAATTAAAGTGAAGTACTTCCGCTGCGAAATTGGCGTCAGTTATTTGCGCGAAGATCAGATCGAATTAAAGCCGAGTACTTCCGCTGCGGAAGTAGTGTGGGTCGTTCGCGGCGAAGCTCCGGTCAAATTAAATTGGAGTGCTTCCGCTGAGGAAGCGATTCGAACTAATCGCAGCCGACGAGGATCTTGAGTCGGCATTTCTCCTGTAAGCGGTTCGAGATTTTCTTCCAGATGTCGACGTACTTGTTGTTGATCTGTGCCGAGACGCCATCGAAGCCACCGATGCGGCGGTGGGGATCGAGGTCTCCGCCGGGCAAGTAGCGTTTGAGGTCGATGTTGGCGCGTTCGAAGCCTGCGGGGGTGCGTGAGCCGCCGCGGCCGCCGTCCCATTGTCCGTCTTGTCCTGCGGATTGGGGCTGGAAGCCCGCGCCGGCGCCGCCGGAGCCACCGCCGCCTGAGAATGTGCCCTGAAGGACGTCGGTGTTGTAGCCGGGGGATCCCGGCGAGCCGCGCGGTCCGCCGCCGAGAGATGCGGGATTCGTGCTTCCGCCGGGGATGCCGCCGCCGGAGTTATTCGCGATCGTGCCGTTGGTGATGCCTTGGGGTTGGATATTCTTGCCACCCTCTTGACCGGTTTTCATGTCGCCGAGGTCGGGAAGATTGAATTCATTCTTTTTATTTGAGTCTTCAACCTTCGCGAATCCGCTCTCGCCCTGAGTGTCCTTCGAAGCGGCGGCCATCGCGCGACATGCGGGCTGATTCGGATTCTGGGTGCACGATTGACAAGCCGGGCTGTTCGGGTTGGCGGCGCAGCCGTAGGGGTCGTCGGTTGCTCCGCCGGCGCCCATGGGAAGCTGGGGAAGTCCGCCCATTCCAGGCATTCCTGCATTTGTCATCGGTGTCGGGTTGCTTAGGAGCTGGTTGCAAGCTCCGCCGCCTCCGGCGACCTGAGCGTTGCTTGAAGCTTGGCTCGTGAATCTGGAGGCGGAAAGGCGCGAGCAAACACCAAGGGCCTGGGAGAAACGGCTCCCCGAGCTGCCTTGTGTCCCCGCTTGGCAAGCCTGAGTGCAGGCGCTCTTTTCACGCATGCACGCGTTGGCGTAGACGTTATTGGCGCGTGCGGCGATCATATTCATCTGGTCGGTTTGAGCACAGTATTGGCTCATACCAGATTGGGTCGAAGTCGATGCGGTCGCGAGTTGGGCACTGAGGGCTTCGATCTGCTGCGAAGCTTGGCTCACCTGCGAACGCTCGGCGTTGGTCATGCAGGTGTTGGGGTTTCCGCAGCAGCGCTGGGCCGCTTGTGCGAGTTGTTCGCACTGTGCGGGATCACCAGGCGGTCCACCCGTACCGCCATCGTTACCAGTACCATTGGTTCCGTTACCGTTTCCGGCTGTACCGTTGGTGCCTGAACCGTTGGTGCCCGAACCATTGGTGCCCGAACCGTTCGAACCAGTTCCATTGGTGCCGGTTCCGTTACCTGCGGACCCATTTCCAGCGATTCCGTTACCTGCAGTCCCAATTCCTCCGGTTCCAACACCACCCGCAGTGACGTCGGAATCTTCCTCACCAAACTGGGC
>CAYPFC010000091.1:288-10989 GCA_964409815.1 uncultured Pseudobdellovibrionaceae bacterium | reverse complement strand
CTTTCGCGACAAGGTCACCGGATTAAGAAACGACTACCGGAAAGACGAAACCAAGCGCCGCGACGACTTCATGGCTTCGCAGAAATCCAAGCGCGACGCTTTCATCAAGCGCAAGCGCCCTTCGCAAGAGACACGCGAGTTTTTCTCGGAGCAAGAGAAAGAGCGCCTTACGTTTTTCGCCGAGGAGCGCTCGCGACGCATGAGCTTCGAGTCCGAGCTCAACGCCCAAACGAAAGACTTCGATTCGTCCATGCGCGAGCGCCAAAAAGAGTTCGACGAACAATACCGGATCTACACGAAGCGCTTCACCGAAAGGCCTAAGGACGTGAACGCCGTCACCGGCGACGAGTTCAAGCGCCTCGAGCAGACCCCCGCTTCACCGTTGGGTACGGAAGAATGAAAGCTCTTTACCTCGCGCTGATCGCTCTCACCGTCGCCTCGTGCACGCACCTTTCGCGTCGTCCGGCCGCGACCGGGTGGAAGTCGTTCGAGAGTCGTTGCGAAGCCGAGATCCAGCAGACCGTGAGCGCCTCGGCCATCGACGTCGGCGAGCCTCGCCAAATGAGCTTATTGAACGCGAGCCTCCACATCGCTCAGTACGAGGTCCCGAATCGCGCGCGCGCCATGATCGCACGCAAAGACATGACCTGCGAGAGAAGCGAAGCTTTGTCGACGCTCGCGACCGAAATCAGCACAAAAGCGGAGGCGCTGTCGAACGTACGTTTGTCTCTTGAGGTCTTTACCGACTCCATCACGTTACTCGCGGCTTCGGCGATCCTTCAAGACCCGGCATTTGCACGCAAAGCTTCGTGCGTGGCCATGTGCCAGGGCGAAGACCCCGATTGCGCGCGTGATTGCTCAGTGACCCCCGAATTTATTCGTCAGATGACGACGAGCGACCGCATTTTATCGATGGTCGGCAACTGCGTCGACTTCGAAGGCAAAGAGCCCAACGCGGTCATGATTTTCGAGCAATTGTTCAATAACTACCGCTCACGCCTTCTGGAGAACATCCGAGTGAGCGCCCGGGACGCTCCCTCGCTCTTGAGACGGATGCGGACGGTCGAGTCCGAGCTCGCAGCGCTTCTTCCAAAAGTGCAGGTCGAAAGCCTCTCGGAGAAACTTCCACAGTGTCCGGCGAAGCCGCCGCCGGCGTGGCACGTTCTGGCGAGAAAGAGCATTACGCTTGTCTCGCATGAAGTCGGGCCAGGCAAAGTTTTGGGGTCGGCCTTTCACATCTACGCCGCGGGCTCCACAAGGCTCGTCACCGCTGAACACGTCTTCAATTCCGGCTTCGGTCGCATTGAGCTGGACCCGAAGGAGCTCGAGAACGGCCGCACAAACAAGCCCGTTCTGTTTCGTCCCGCGCCGGGCTTTTTCGATCGCGGGAATGACATCGTCCAAACTCCAGTCGACGACACCTATCCTCGTTTATCGGTGAATTCGCAATCGCGGCTGCCCACCGCGGGTCAGCGCTTTCAGATCGCCGGATTTCCCGGCGGGCAGTTGGGGCCGGTTACGTTTTACGACTGCACCTTCTTCGGTTACGATCGCTCATTTCATCAAGGAAGCGAGCAGGCGGCTTACGTGCTGAGCTGCCCGACGATGCCCGAAACCATCGAGGGGATCTCCGGCGGCCCTATGCTGGACGAACACGGCACCGTCTGGGGCGTGGTCTCGTACTATTCGCCGACGCTGGGCCGAGTGTACGCATCGCCGATGTCGCGCGACGCGAACGGCTCGATTATCATGGGCATTCAAAATATCTATCAAACCGATTTATGCTTGCGTGAGAACATGCTCGGCCTCAAGCGCTGCACGATGATGCCGAACGCGTACTCGCTTATTCCCTAGAGGAACACATGCTTAAGCTTTTACTTTTCTCATCGCTGGCCCTCGCGACGAAGCCCGAAGTCGAGATCATCATGGCCATGCTCGGTAAAGCGATCACGATCCGCGCCGAAAGCGGCATTTGCAACTCCAAAGGCGTCGCGATGAGCGTCGAGATCGACGTGAGCGAAAAGCAGTACCGCGTACTCTGCAACAACAGATCGCAGTCCGCGGTCATCCCTGTTCAGCGCATCGATAATTTCCAAAATCCTGGGTCCATGCTCAACGACCAGAAGGCAACGAAGGACGCCGATCCCGAAATCAAAACGCGCGAGCACGCGTGGGGCACCGAGCACCGCTGGGCCACGCGCGCGAAAGCCGCGAGCGTTTACAATTACCTCTGCCCGAAGGCCCAGAAGTATTGCTTCCGCGTCGTCCACGGCGGAAGCGATCGATTCACATTTGAAATGAAAAATCCCTGATAAGCGCTAGCGGGCGGGCTTGCGATTTTCGCGTCCGGCGCGCTTCGTTTGGAACTTGCGCTTCTTGGCGCGCTTGAAGGATTTCGTCGCGGCCGGTGTCTCGGTCTTGCGCTTCTTGAAGATCATTTGAATTCCGCCCTGATCGAGAAATCCGTACTCGCCCTTATTCAAACGCCCGAGGGTGAGTTGCCCGATCGCCACGCGCTTGAGCTTCTTCACGTCGAAGCCGATCTTTTGGAACATGTAACGGACTTGGCGATTCTTACCTTCGCCGATGATGATCTTCACCCAATCGTACTGCTGCGAATCCCCCACGCGCGCGCGCTCCACGTGCCACGCTTTCACCCGGCCGCCAGGAATCGTCACGCCGGTGCGGAGCTTCGCGAGCTGAGCTTCGGTGGGCTTGCCATCGAGCTTCACCATGTACGTTTTCGGAATTTCCTCGCGCGGATGCATCACCTTCTGAGCGAATTCACCGTCGTTCGTGAGTAGCAGCAAACCTTCCGTATCCCAGTCCAAGCGCCCGACCGGAAACACGCGAACCGGGAGTTTCTCCATGAAATCGGCGACCGTCGGGCGGCCCTCGGGATCTTCCATCGTCGTCAAGACGTTCTCGGGTTTATAAAAGATCACGTAGATTTTCTGAGTCGCGGGCTTTACGGGTTTTCCGCCCACGGTCACGCGGTCGGCGCCCGGCTCGACGCGAACGCCGAGCTCGTACACGGTCTTGCCGTTGACTTGAACGCGGCCCTCGGCGATCAGCTCGTCAGCTTTACGGCGAGAGGCGACTCCACAGTCGGCGAGATATTTATTGAGCCGGATGGCGCTGGTTGCGCTCGTTCGTGCGCCTTTGGTCGATTCCATACTCCAGATGGGTTACCAAAAGGGTCAGCAGTCTGTCATTGGGAAAAGCGGTTTTGAGGATCATGCGACCGCGATTGAGCGCTCGCTCGGCATCGACGAGGCTATCCGCGGACGAATGGCCCAGCAAACGGTTCGCTCTCTCGAGGCGGGAAACGAGCTCCTGATAGAAGGGGTCGGTTTGAGGGTTAATGAAGTGCCTTTCGACCTTCTTGAGCGAGGCGAAGAGATCCTGAGTCTCGGAGAGCTTGGCGCGGATAAAGGTTTCAAACTTTTGAAAGGTGTATCCGCGCGTGACGAGCCCGTGAGTTCCTTCAGAATCGACGTGAAAGCAGTGGGTGGTGAGAAGGCTGCCCTCCAGCACCTGCTTCACGTGCGGCATAAGCTCGAGGTCGGCCGAATAGAAGAGCTGCGTGACGGGCGCCACGAGTCTCAACCGGTGCCCCCAAACGAGCGCCTGCGCGGGGTACACTTTGGCTTCGAGGCCGCCGGTCGCCGAAAGGACCAGGACCAAGATCTGGTTTTCGGAAATCTTCGCGCATTCGACGCGATCCCCGGACTTTTGTCGAGCCGCGTGCTCGGCCATCGCGAGCTCTTCGAGGTCCTTAAATACTTTCAGTTGTACAAGTTGAAGGGTGTCGGAGTGGCGAAGCGCCTTCCACGGCTCGAGCTCGCCTTCGAGCAGGTGATTGCGCGCGAAGGATTGCAGGTCCGCGCGAATGGTTTCGCTCAGTTGATCGGCATTCGCCTGCCAATGATCGAACTGCAAAACGCGAGCGTAAAACGACTGAATGACTGCCGGAGAAAACGGCAAACCGCCGTCTAACAAATGCTTAACGAAATTGTATAGCGTGAGGCGCGCCGGATTTCTCTGCGGATCCAACTTCAAAAGATACTGGGCGAATTGACTCACGGATGTCATAATTTAACGATAGAGTGGAATCGTGATCTGCGTCCACTGAAATTGGAGCTACGGATATGGCCCGGGAACTGAATCGAGATTTGTTCGGTGGTTTAAACCAGCAAAAGGAGCGCGAGCAAGCCGCGCCGACCGTTGCGCAACCGGTTTACGCCAAGGCCGACGAGGTCCGCGTTCTCCACCTTCACGTCGAGAACATCAACAAGCGCATGAAAGAGCTCGAGTCGCGGATGGAAGTGCTCACCACGCGCGTGGAAGACATGGTCGCGCAAAATAAGCAGCGCTTCGAGCGCGTGCAGGGGCATTTCAAAAGCCAGAGCGAGATGGTCAGCTCGGGCTTCGCGGACGTGAATCAGAAAATGGCGCAGGTCGTATCGCGCGTGAACGAGCGCAAGGTCGCCGACAACGTCGTGAAGGAAATGGTCGAGCGTCAGGCCTCTCTGGTGCAGGCGTTCGAGGTCCGCATGAGCCAACTTCAGCGCGTGATCGGCGAGCAAGAGATGCAGCTCATGAACGCCCGAAGTGAATTGAAAGACGCACTCGGAGAGCTGGCCCGCCTGAAGAAGCTCTAAATAACGCCCCGCACAATACCCCGTAATCGCGAAGCTTTCACCCTGTCTGAAATCTCATTTGCTAAGCTGGCTTGGGTCCCACTACAAATCGGGCAATCACGTTTCCATTCCGGGGGGAATTCATGCGAGTCGATCGCCGTGCGTTTTTGGGCGCTCTTATGGGCGCGGGGGCCTACGCGTTTGCCGATTCTCGAAAGCGTCGCGATAACGATCCGGGACTTCTCTTTCATCAGTCCGAGAAAAAAGGCGTTTCGATTCTTCAGGGAATGACCGACGAAACGTCGGCACAGTTTTCGATCGTCGTGCCGAAGGGCGATTTCAGTTTCGAGGTCGCGCGACAAGACGGCGAGAAGGTCGCACTCGCGATGAGAGCGAATTTCTTTAGCCGCACGTTTTCCGCGGACCGCGTGCATCGTCTCTCCGTCGACGGTTTGGAGCTCGGGCCGGTTTATCTCTTGCGCGTACTGAACGAAAAGGGCGCCGTCATCGATGAGCGCGAGTTCAAGGCTTTGGATTTGAGCGCGCGCGCCGTCAAAGCCGCGTTCGTTTCGTGTCAGCTCGATCTCTTACACCGCGACGACGTTTGGAACCAGCTCTACGATCAGAACCCCGAAATCGTATTCTTCACCGGCGACAACGTTTACGCGGATCGCACGTCGTTCATCAGCAAACGTCCGGCTAACGAGAAACAGCTTTGGGAGCGTTACGTGCTCACGCGCAATCGCGTGGCGTTTTACTTTCATAAGCGGTTGCGCCCGGTGATCGCGACTTGGGACGACCACGATTACGGCGCCGACAACCAGGGCCGGGCGTTTCAACATAAAGAGGCGGCGACCGAAATCTTCAATACGTTCTTCGCTCAAGACCCGCGTCCGTCGCTGGTGACGGGCCCTGGGATCTCACGCCGCCTTAGCGCGTTCGGCGCGGACTTCTTCATGCTCGACGGACGCTCGTTCCGCGACGACGCCGGCCGCCGCGGCTCGAAGATGCTCGGTTCCTCGCAAGAAAAGTGGTTACTGGAAAGCGTGCAGGGGAAAGCGAGCTGGCTGTTGACCGGTTCGATGTTTTTCGGCGGCTACACCGGCAAGGACTCGTTTGAGGGCTACGGCGCGGACTTTCAGAATTTCTTGAAGTCGCTATCGGAAACGGACGGGTTGTTCTGCTTCGGCTCGGGCGACATTCACTTTTCGGAAGTGATGAACGTCGAGGCCGCGCACCTCGGTTACCAAACGTTCGAGCTGGTCTCGAGCTCGATTCACTCGTACACGTTCCCCGGTCACGAGCATCGGTTTTCGAACCCGCGTCGCCGCGCGAGCTCGAGCTCGCATAACTTCGTGATCTTCGAGGGAACGTTCGAGGATAACCGCATCGACGGCGTTGCATCGGCGTACTCAAGCGGGGGGCGCGATTTCCAGATCGGAGTCTCGGCCGCGCGCTAAGAGTTGCGCGCTTCCTTCTTGAAGAAGTCGGCGATCACGTCGCATTGCTGAGCGAAGCGTCTGCCGCTGTCGAATAACCCGACCTGGCGAATGTGATCGATGTTGAGCTCGGCGATCACGCGTCCCACGTCTTGCGTATCTCGATCGACAATGCCGTCGGATTCCTGGTCGTAATCGCTAAACGCCTTCACCGTATAGAACGCCCTGAGCGGCAGGCACCAGCGTTCGCGCGGTTCCCAACAGACGATCGAGGCGATGCGCGGGTCGGTCCATCCGGACGAGAAAAGCTTCGTCACTCCCTCTTTGGTGAGCTCCTCGAAAAACTCGGACTTGTAGCGAACGTCGTAGCCGACGGTCTTTAAGATGCGGTCCGACCGCGGGTACATCGTGGGAATGTCGAGCATCCGTCGCGCCATTCCCGTCCCGCGATTGGGCGACGCGAAGGTCAGCAGACTGCGAATGCGACTCTCGTCTTTCAAGCTTTCGAACGCTAGTCTTCCGGCCAGTCCGCCCGCGGAGTGGGCGAGAATGTGGACGGTGCCTCCCGCTTTCCATACCGGGTGATTCAAGATCGCGTTGCGCGCGCGCTCGGCGATCTCGGGAATGAAGCCCGCGCCGAGCCCGACCAAAGGATGGAAGCGCACACCGCGTTTTTCGAGCTCGCGGGCCAAGTGCTTATAGACGGGGCCGAAATTGAAAACCGCGAAGTGGGCGTTATCATGTCCGGTGGTCGAGAGGCCGCGAATGAAGAATACGTCGATCGGCTGCATGCGCGGAAAAATACCAAGACCAAGGGCCAAGGTCCAAGTGATTTCATCAAGTTCCCTCACCCTCGTGCCGAAATATTGACTGAGGTGATCCATGGGATTTGTTGGTGCACTAGTCGTACTTGTTTCCGTATTCGGCGGTTTCATTCTCGCCGGCGGACACATTCACGTCGTCTTTCAGCCATTCGAGGTACTGATCATCTTCGGCGCGGCTCTCGGGGGATTCATCATCGGTAACCCGATGCCCACGGTGAAGCGCGCGTTCAAGATGGCGATACACGCGATGACGGGCAAGGGCCCGGGCAAAAAAGAATACGTCGAGCTCTTACAGCTCATGTTCCAGCTCTTCCAAATTTTCCGTAAAGACGGTCCGCAAGCGGTCGAGAAACACATCGAAGAGCCGAACTCGTCCGAGATTTTTAAAGCCTATCCCGCGTTCCTCAAGAACCACCACGCGGTGGACTTCCTCTGCGACACGATGAAAATCACGCTCTCGGCGGATCTTTCGCAGTACGACGTCGATGACCTCCTCAACGAGGACATCAAAGTCGCGCACGAAGAAGAGCACGCCGCCCAGCACGCGGTTCAAAACACCGGTGACGCCCTCCCGGGTCTCGGGATCGTTGCCGCGGTTCTCGGGATCGTTCACACGATGGATTACCTCGATCAAGGCGCCCAGAAGATCGGTCAGCTCGTCGCGGCCGCTCTTATCGGAACGTTCCTCGGGGTTTTGGCGTGTTACGGATTCGTATCTCCGATCGCGCTCAAAATGAAAAACGATATCGACGCCGAAGGCCGCTACTTGATGGTGATCAAGGCCGCGCTCGTGGCATTGCAACGTGGCGCTCCCCCGCTCGTATGCGTGGAGTTCGCCCGCCGCACGATCTATCCCTCCGAGCGCCCGACGTTCGAGGAAATGGATACGGCAACCAAAGAAGCTAAGAAGGCCGCTTAAAGATGGCAGAGAAAGAACCAGTCATCGTAGTCAAAAAGATTACCGTAGTCGCCGGCGGCGGCCACGGCGGATCTTGGAAAGTCGCGTTCGCGGACTTCATGACCGCGATGATGGCATTCTTTCTTTTGATGTGGCTCTTGAACCAAACTCCCGAGGTGAAGAAGAACGTCTCGGACTATTTTTCGACTCCGTCGGTGATCGAATACAACTTTTCCAACTTCGGCGTCGAGCTCACGCTCGAGAAGCTCTTCCTCGATCTCATCAACGAGCCGTTGAAGGTACTCCAGGATTTCATGCAGCCGGTGGATTTCACGCCGAACTTCCTGCAGATGGGATCGAAGAATATCGTCATGTCGGTCTTGAGCGAGGAGCTCGGCGAGTACGCGTCCGATATGGAAGTCCAGGGCGACACCATCGAGATCAAGTTGCCTGAAAGCAAATTGTTCGAGGACGGCTCGGCCACGCCGCGCGGTCAGTACGCGACGATTATGGATAAGCTCGCGAAGTTCACCGCGGGACTTGAAGACGCTCAGATCGATATCGATTCGCGCGTGTACCTGCACACCATCAAAGGCGGAAGCCAAGACCTGGGCGCGCGAGTCGCGCAACAGCGCCTGGATCTGGTTCTTCAGCAGGTCGACGCGAAGCTCGAGCACCAGAGCGTGGGTTTACGCAGCCGCATCGAAGTGAAGCCCGGAGAGCGTCGCGCCGACGGCCGTCCCGAAGAAGGCTTTATCCGCGTGATCATTAAGCAGAAGGAATTTAAAGAGGACGGGTCCAAGCCCCGCAAACTCGGAAGCGTTCTGGGTCGCGACGACGAGTCGATGAACGTCTATAATAACTTCGTAAACAAGATGACCACGAAAGAACGCAAGCCCTCGTCCAAGAAATAGGGATTGCCTCGCGATCCCGCCTCCTTTACATTCGGGTTCCTATGAAAACGCCCTGGTACGACGCTACGTTTGTCGCCATCGACCTCGAAACGACGGGTAAGTATCCGCTCGACGCCGAGATCTGCGAGATGGCCGCGGTGAAATGGCAAAAGGGCGAGATCGTCGAGACCTATCAGACGCTGATTAAGCCCACGCACCGCATGTCCGACGAAGTCATCGCGATTCACAACATCACGAACGAGATGGTCGAGACCGCGCCGACGCTTGATCAAAAGATCGGCGAGTTCTTTAAGTTCATCGGCGACGGTTACGTGGTCGCGCACCACGCGCCCTTCGACCTCGGTTTCCTCGCTTGGGAGTTCGAGAAAGCGCGCTTGGGACTTCCGGTAAACCCGGTTTTTTGCACGAGCCTCATCAGCCGGAATATGAATTTCAACGTGGGCAACCACCGCTTGGCGACTCTCGCCCAGCACTTCGGCATCGAAGCCGGCGCCGCCCACCGCGCGCTCGACGATGCCAAGACTTGCCTCGGCGTCGCGATGAAATACTTCGAGAAACTCGGGCGCGAGGCGAAGCTTTCGGATATTCAAAGCGTGCAGACAGTCGCTTTGCCGTGGACGCGCTTTTCGATCGAGTCGCTGATGGAGCGCGATGCTTTGCGCACCCTCGTGCGCGCGCTTCGCGACCGCCGCGAAGTCTTCATCACTTATGAAGCGGGCTCTCGTCCCGGGCAGTCGCGCAAGGTTTTCCCGCTCGGATTGGTTCGCAATCCGGACGGCGACTTCCTCGTCGCGACCGAGGGGAACAACGAAGGCGACGACGTGAAGCCGAAGCGCTATTTTATCGAGAAGATTTCCGCCGCGGCGATGGTGCCGTCTTAGCCAGCGCGACCATTAACTCCACAAAAAGAATCGACGCCCAGACCACCGCGGACATCACCACGATCATTCGCCATTGACCCTCGCCGTAACGGAGCGGCCAGAGTAGGACCGAGTACGCCGTGAGAAGCGCGAGCGAGATCATAGACGATACGATCAGCCACGTCTTGCGCGCGGCCGACGGCTTATGCTTCGCGAACTTCAGGAAATAAATCGCGTATCCCAGGCACGCGAGCATAATCATCGGCGGGATGAAGAAGAGCGTCGCGTAGAGAACCGTGCCGGATACGGTCTTGAATCTCATGGGAGCTTAAGACCCGGATCTGGATTTTTTCGACGGTGTTTCGACGTGCTCTTGCCCCTCGAGAATCAGCGGGCGCAGAACCGCGGCAAGCTCTTCCAGGTGCTTGAACTCGTCGCCCGAGCGCAGTTTGAATTTGCGGTCCTTGCCCTTGGCGAGATCGCGCAAGTACGTCTCGAACCCGTAGAGCGGGCCCGCCATGCGGTGCGAGAGAATGCGGCCGATCGCGAAGAGCGTAAAGAAAAAGCCGAGCGAGATCACCGCGTACGTTTGCATAAAAGGAACGAGGAATCGGTGCTCCATCATGTTCGCTGGGCCCACCACGAGATCGTCGATCGTGATCTTCAGGAACGTGTACGCGAAGACTCCGGCAATCACGCTGAAGCACGCTCCGATTCCCACGAGCGTGAGGCAGAAGCGCAACTGAAAGCGGGGATTCACCCAAACCGACTTGCGGGCGTTCGTGTCGGGCCAGAACAAATTTCCATCGCGGATCAAGCCGTAAACCACGAGTCCGTAGCCGACCCATTGAATCGCGTCGGCCACGTTGAACGCAGGCGTCGACAGCTGCCGGCTGCCCAGCACGAGGAAGTCCGTCACCGCGCCGGCCAGGATGCGATCGGTAACGTTTCCCAGAATTCCGCCAAGAAGGAGCGACATTCCCACGCGCAGCTGCAGGCTGCGCGACGGCAGCAGGTACTGAATGGCGGCGTAGATAAAAATCAAAAACGCTCCGCCCGTCGAGAGCGAGACGACCCTCAAAACCGGCGGCAGATCCGAGAACGTTCCGAGGATGGCGCCAGG
>CAYPFC010000091.1:0-278 GCA_964409815.1 uncultured Pseudobdellovibrionaceae bacterium | reverse complement strand
AACGTGAGCTCCGACAGCGTTCGCGCGGCCCATGCCTTCGTGATTTGATCGAAAATCCAGGTGATCGGCACCAGGCTAACTACGAGTATCCAGTCGCGCTTTTTCATTATTTCCAGTTTATAGAGCGCCCACCGGGCTGACTAGTCTTGGAAGAAAGAACTAGTTCGGTTTCCGCGCGGGGGACGCGACCGCGATTTGATTGCGGCCTTGTCTTTTGGCTTGATAGAGCGCGCGGTCGGCGGATTCGATCAGATCGGGCGCGCTGGCCGCGTGCGTGG
>CAYPFC010000090.1:0-11070 GCA_964409815.1 uncultured Pseudobdellovibrionaceae bacterium | reverse complement strand
GCGGCCGCGATCATGTTCAAGGCCGTGTGCCGATCGCCCGTTTCCTTAAAGCGAGCGAGCGAGGAAACAATGACAGCCGTACTCGACACCACTCCCCCCAAAAATCCGACGACGAGCGAGCTCCGATGCCGGCCGATCAATTTGGCGAGGGCGTAACTCGCAAATTCGATTGTCGCGAGAATGAGAATCAGGATTCCAAATCTTTTTGGATTGAATATGCCCCATCGGTCGATGACTTTATCCTCAAGAAGGTTGAGGACAGAGACCGCAAGCAAAAGCAAAATGATGACCGTGCGCAGCTCGGCCGTGCTGATCTTACGCGTGAACGCGTGAAGGGGCTCCTTAACGATCAATACGATGGCGACGAACGCACCCAGGATCGCGGTGACCAGTGGCTCGAAGTTTGAGATGTATCCCAAGGCGAAAATCAGGCCAGCGGCGACCTCGGTCGTCAAGCCGCGATCCTCGGACTTTTCGCGGGCCGCGCAATAGTAGGAAATCGAAATCAGCGCGACCGGCAGAATGGAGACAATCAACGCGAAGATCGGATCCTCCAGCGAGCCCGCCACCGTGCCGAGCAACGCCAGAAGAAGAAACGTTCGAACTCCAAAGACACTTTCGCCACCCTGCGCTTTTTCGCGCTCCATCCCGACAAGGATTCCCACCAAGCTTGAAACCGCAAACGGATGCCAAAACGCAAAATTCATGGCGGTTCACAGGAGCAATCCGGGTGCCCGAGCCGAGCGCAAGAGTATCCACGGCCGAACAGTAGAGATGAGACATTTCGTCTCCTCTCGCGTGGACTCAAAACATTTTCGTCTCAAACTCGGGCTCCAGATTCGATTGGTCGTTCACCGGCGCGGGCACTTATTTTGAAGCCTGGACGGGAATGGCCAGATGTTCCCAGGCTCTCGAGGCCGTCCAAAATATCCAGTCGAATCAAAGAGTGTTCGTTCACGGCGGCGCGGCGACGCCCAACGTACTGCTCGACGCACTCGTTGAGCGCGCGCCGAATCTCGAAAATGTCGAGCTGATTCACCTCCACACGGAGGGCGCGCTCCGATACGGCGATCCCGAATTCTCGAAAAGCTTCCGCGTGGTGAACCTCTTTGTCGGAGCGAACGCGCGTAGCTCGCTGGACTTCGGAAGTCGCGACTATCTGCCTTGCTTCCTCTCGGAGATCCCCTCGCTCTTCCGGACGAAAGCCAGAAGGATCGACGTCGCGCTCCTGCATCTTTCCCCTCCCGATAAGCACGGGTTCTGTAGCCTCGGCGTCAGCGTCGATGTGGCGCGCGCGGCGTTCGAGAGCGCGGACGTGGTCATCGCGCAGATCAACGCGCAGATGCCGAGAGTGCACGGAGATGGATTCATTCACATGGACGACATTGACCGTTACGTCGAAGTGGACATTCCGATCTTCGCGACCGAAGAAATGTCCATCGAACCCACCGCCGATTTGATCGGCCGAAACGTCGCGAGCCTCATCGAAGACGGCGCATGTCTGCAAATCGGCATCGGTGCCATTCCCAACGCGGTCCTAAATGCGCTGGGCGACCGCCGGCATCTGGGCGTGCATTCGGAAATGTGGTCCGACGGCGTCCTCGGACTTATTCAATGCGGGGCCATCGACAACTCGATGAAGACCGTTCACCGGGGCAAAACCGTTTCCGGCTTTATCATCGGATCGCGGGCCGTCTATGATTTTATCGACGACAATCCGTCGGTGATCCAACTGGGAATCGATTACGTCAACAATCCCGAGATCATTCGCCGCAACTCGAAGGTGGTCGCGATCAATTCCGCGATCTCCGTCGACCTCACGGGGCAAGTCTGCGCCGATTCGGTCGGTTCCAGAATCATTTCGGGTGTCGGCGGACAAATGGATTTTATGCGCGGGGCCGCGCTCTCCGAGGGCGGACGGCCGATCATCGCGATGACGAGCCGAACGAAGCGTGGCCTCTCCCGAATTGTGCCCACGTTACTTCAAGGTTCGGGAGTCGTGACAACCCGAGCGCACGTTCACTACGTCGTGACCGAGTACGGAATCGCGGATCTATACGGAAAGACTTTAGGTGAAAGGGCCCGCGAGCTAACGCGGATCGCGCATCCCGAAGTGCGCGAATGGCTCGAGAGCCAATGGTGGAAGTTAACGCATCGATGAAGTGCGCGAATGCGACCCATGGCGCGAGGAGGCTTCGCCCGTTGAGACAGTCTGCCTTCCCGTTCCACCCCGTCGAGACAATCTGTCTCCAGATCCCCCGTATAAACCCCATAAATCTCATTTAGAGCCTGGCAGATATTTTGAAATAGCTTGGGACAACTGCACAAACACGAGAGGTATGAAATGCAAGCAGCCGTCACTCACATAACCTTGACCCCCGCAAATGCAGGCCAAAGAGGTCCCACTCTTTTTGAGCTCGAATATCTGAAACAAATCCAGGATGAGCTCGCGATCTTCATGAAAAGCTCGCACTGCCCGACCCTTCAGCGCATCGTGATCGGCGTTCAAGGCATGGACTATCAAATGCTAATCCCTCTCAAGCGGGCTGAAAAATGAGCAAGCGATGGATCGCCATCATCAGCCGAACCGACGCCCGAGTCTTTGACGCGAACGACATGCGCAAAGTCATCTCGATGAAAAACGGGTTGGGACGCGAGAAAAATCGCGCCTTCACCACCGGAAAACCCGGAGTCTCGCGCAGCCGCAGTCTCACTCGCAACAGCACGCACGCAATGGACGGTAAAAAGAACCCGCACGACGACGCGGCTAAGGCCTTTGCGAAGAAGATCAATGAATACCTCAAGAAACGCTTTCACGAGCGCCGCTTCGACGAGCTGATTGTCAGCGCCGAGCCGCGCATGCAGGGCTGGGTCAAAGCGGGAATGCAAAAGACCCTGTTGTCCCACACTCGGTGGCGTTATGCAGATCTAGGCAAGCTCGACGACCATGAACTGAAACTTCGTTTCGCGGAGGAGCTATGAAATCGACCATGAAGGCCGCGGTGTTCGTACGCCCCGGAAAAATCGAGCTCAGAGAAAAACCGATTCCCGAAGTCGGGCCGACGGACGCTTTGGTCCGCGTGACGACGACCACGATCTGCGGGACGGACGTTCACATATTGAAGGGCGAATACCCCGTCAAGCTCCGCCGTTCGCGGATATGAAGTAGGACAGCGAGTGATCGCGGGAGCCATCACGCCGTGCGGGCAATGCTTCACTTGCCTCGACGGCCATTCCGCGCAGTGCGGAGGTCACGCGATCGGCGGCTGGAAATTCGGCAATACGATCGACGGCTGCCAGGCCGAATACGTTTTGGTGCCGGACGCACAGGCGAATCTCGCCTTGATCCCTGATGGGTTGACCGACGAGCAAGTGCTGATGTGTCCGGACATCATGAGTACCGGCTTTGCCGGAGCCGAAAGCGGCCACATCCGGATCGGCGACACCGTCGCGGTGTTCGCGCAGGGGCCCATCGGCCTGTGCGCCATGGTCGGGGCCAAGCTCTCGGGCGCGTCTCAGATCATCGTGGTCGACTCGAACGAGGATCGCCTCAAGAAATCCAAAGAGCTCGGAGCGCACGTAACGATCAATTTTAAAGACGTAAATCCAGTCGATGCGATCATGGACCTGACCAAGGGGCGAGGCGTAGATGTGTCAATCGAAGCACTGGGCACCCAATCGACATTCGAGTCGTGCCTTAGAGTCGCCAGGCCCGGAGGAACGGTCTCGAGCCTCGGAGTTTACTCGGGAAAACTCGCGGTGCCGCTGGACGCGATCGCGGCCGGCCTCGGTGATCACAAAATCATCACGACTCTCTGCCCAGGCGGAAAAGAAAGAATGCGGAGATTGATGAACGTGGTCGCATCGGGCTCGGCGAATTTATTAGGACTCGTGACCCACAGATTTAAGCTCGACGATATTGAGAAGGCGTATGAATTGTTCGCGAGCGGTCGCGACGGCGTTCTCAAAATTGCAATCACACCAAACTAAACAGGAGAATGTATGGAATCGCCCCTCATCCGAAAGATCGTCTGGGCCGTGGACGTCACTGAGCCCGAAGAGTTTCAAAACAACTCGAAATTTCTGCTTGGCGCCCTCGCTCGCGAAACTTCGGCTGAAATTTTGCCGTTGCACGTCTTACGCTTTCCGATGGCGAGCGCCGGAGAGCGAACGGATTACGAGGATGCCTACATGGCGCTCGCCGAAAAGCGCTTACGCGAGCTCCCCGAGAAGTCCGACATTCCCCAAATGAAGATCGGAGAAATTCTCGTCGAACGCACCGGACGGCTTCGCAAGGCCGTGGAAAAAATAATCGCTTATGCCCGCGAGAAAGAGGCGGACGCAATCGTCGTGTCGACGCATTCACGGGGCGCGGTGAGCCGATTTTTCATGGGTAGCTTCGCGGAATCCCTTCTTCTGCAGTCCGAGATCCCGGTCATCACCGTCAATCCTCTCGCCAAAGTGCGCGAGTCGATCTCACGCGTTCTCTTTCCCACGACGTTTCGTGAAGAGTTCCGAGCCGGCTTTCAGAGTACCGTGAAACTCTGCGCGCTCTTCGATGCGAGTCTCACGCTCCTGTACAAAGAGCCGTACATCCCGATGGTCGGAGACGGATTCCCCGAGTACTACAGGGTACTCGAGGAGGAAGCTCGTAAGCGTGCGAATGAGGCCAGCCAGTGGCGCGAATGGGCCAATGAGCGCGGTGTCCCCGTGGAGCTGCGCATGGATAGCCAGCCGGGAAACGTGGCCGAAACGATCGAAGACTATGCTTCTCAGCATAACTTCGATCTGATCGTTATGGTGTCTCAGACCCTCGAGGCCGACGTGCCAAGAGTCGGTAGCATTTGCCGAAGAGTAGTACGCGGCTCGCAATGCCCAGTCTGGACGATGAAGACCGACGACTACGACGAAGAAGATTTCGACTAATCGCTTATCCGCCCTTTACCCACCTCTCAAAAGCCCTCGAGACCCGAGGGCTTTTTCTTTTTTGGGAGTCACGTTGTCCTCCGGAATCTTCCTGCCTGAGCCAAAGTGGCTCAGGCGAAATCGCGGAACCCAAAATTACGACGTTTAAAACTGGCGCGCGTGTTGCTCATAGGTGATTTGAAACAACTTTCCTAAAGGAGGAAACAAATGAACTTTCCATCGCTCTTCAGAACAAACAATCAACCGGCCCGCATGTTCGCTCAGATTCAGAAAGACTTCGATCGTCTTTACTCGGAGCTCTCGAGCCTCGAACCTCTCATGAAATCCGAAATGGTCTGCAATTGCGAGCTCAGCGAGGATAAGGCAAGCTACATGTTCAAATTCGACATGCCCGGCGTGAAGAAGGGCGATGTTGACGTCCGCGTCGACGGGAACGTCCTCACCGTAACGGCGGAGCGCACGGAAGAAAAGAAATCCGATGGCAAAAAGAACCGTTACTCGGAAATCTCGTACGGCTCCTACCAGCGGTCCTTCACGTTGCCGGAACCTGTAAATGAGTCGAAGATCGACGCCAAATTCGAGAATGGAGTCCTGCTGCTGACCCTTCCCAAAGCGCAAAACACCAATGCCAAGAAAATCGAGATTCAGTCGGTGGAATCATGAAAACGAACGCGCAACTCCAACAAGACGTGATGGAAGAGCTTAAGTTTGATCCTCGCGTCCACGAAGGCGATGTTGGCGTGAGCGTGTCGAACGGGGTCGTAACCCTGGGTGGTCAACGACCTGAAGGTGAACGTGAGTTACTCCAAGAGTGAGGATCAAGAGATCGCGGAAGCTATCAATCGGAGCTTAAACTGGCACGTTTGGATTCCGAAAAACACCGTTCGAGCCGTAGTCGATGACGGCTGGGTGACTCTTATGGGCCACCTCGAGTTCAACTATCAGAAGGAGGCCGCGCAAAATGCCGTGAAAAACATCGCAGGCGTGTGCGGCGTAACCAATCGGATCGTTGTGGAGCCTAAAGCGACCGTGAGGGATATTAAAGCTCATATTCGCAAAGCGATTCATCGTTACGCGGATAAGGATGCCAACTCTATCGATATCTCCGTCGACAATGGAGAGGTTCGTTTGTCGGGAACCGTACATTCACGCGGCGAGAAGAGCGAAGCTGAATTTGCGGCTTGGCAGACTCCGGGCGTTCGCACTGTGAAAAACAACATCTCCGTGTCGTATGGGTTCTGATTACGAGAGACTCAGGGAACTGGCGCCGGTGGAGAACAAATTCCTTCTCCGGCGCGTTCCTTTCATCCATTTTGGGCGCGAACTCGGCTGACAGCCGTCTCACCGGATGTTAGGACCGAGGGAGTTATGACGCCCATCTCCTTTCTGGGATTCAGCGATCCCATCAGCAGTTGGTCCCATCTTTTGGCCGCGTGCGCGTCGCTCGTAGGCATGGGCGTCCTCGTCGTAAAGGGTCGCGGAAACGCGGCGCGGGTCACGGCGCTCGTCATTTTTTCCCTGGCCTTGGTATTTCTGTTTTCGATGAGCGGGGTATTTCACCTCCTGCCGCGCGGCTCGGTCGCCCGCGATGTGCTCCAACGCCTGGACCACGCGGGAATCTGGGTTTTGATCGCGGCGACGTTTGCTCCGGTGCACGTCATTCTTTTCCGCGGCCATCACCGCTGGGCGATTTTGCTCGCCGTTTGGATCTTCGCGATCACCGCATTGGTGCTCGAGATCGTCTTTTTCGACAATGTTCCTGAAAGCACGCTCGTCACCTTGTTCTTGTGCCTCGGATGGGTGGGAGGTCTTTCGGGTTACCTCTTCCGAAAGGCCTACGGCGACCCGAGCATCTGGAAACTTGCGGCCGGAGGAATCTTATATTCCGTGGGTGCGATCATCGACTTCAGCGATTGGCCGGTGCTGATCGAGGGTGTACTGGGCCCCCACGAGATCTTTCATTTCTTCATTATCGGAGGCGCCTACGCGCACTGGCACTTCGTCTATCGCTGGTGCGATCATCCGGTGAACAATACGCTCACGTTCCAAGTCTTCATTCTTCCCGATTACGTTCGTGCCGAGGCGATCGGCGACCGGATGAGCATCGAGGCGCCGACTCTCAACGAGGCAAAGGAAGTTATCCGCTCGGTCGTCGCGAGCCGCTACCATTCGACCATCCGACCGGTAATCCGACTCAGGTACTTCAACGAGGAGGAGCTCCAGGTGGTCCTTGATGAAGTTCGGCGTGAATGATCTGCCCGCCAAAGTAAGCCGTGGCCGCCATCAGCCCCGCATTGGCGACCGCGATCAATAGCACGATCATCCAGTAGCGAAAAATCTTCGCCGGAAATTTCCTCATAGAATAAATTCCCGCCATCCCCAGGATCGCTAGAATTTCGGTGCTTATCAACGAATAGAGCGCCCATTTCTCGTGGGTTTCTATAGCCGCCTCCGAGACGCGCGGCAGATGTTCGACAATGTCCTCCGCGCGATCTCCGGATAAAAAAACGAACAGGCCGACGACCCCGACGAAAACCATCAGCTCCAACGCGAGCCGAGCGACGGCTTCGCTTTGCCGATAAACGGCCAGAAGCACGAGGGCTAGGGTCGCGAAGCCGCCAAGCACGGGGATATGATTCAGCATCAGGTGAATGTGTGCAGCGTTCATTTCAGCGCCCTCGATTCTGGAACTCTTTGTTGCCAGCGATATGCCAATCCATTGCCAGTGTTAATCTCTTTCTGAGTCCGTGCTCTCGGAATATCGGGACTTTCCGTATTTCGAATCGGACACTTTGTCTCAGTGCCGACTTTCACCCTTGCGCTGGTCGTGCACCGGACTGGCCGATCGCTTGCACAGCGGACATCCAGAACACAATTCCATTTCCACCCCCAGGAGGTATGAAATGATCGGCAATATTTTTCCAAACTTGCGCAAAGCGATTTACGTTTTCGCCTTCGTCGCCACTGCGGCCGCGTACGCGGAAATGCCCGCGGGTCAATCCACGTTCGAGCGTCCAAGACCCGCAACCAAGTACAAGCCGTCCGTCGGGCTGACTTTTGGAATCGCCGACACCGAAGGAAGTTATGACAGCGGCGCGGGCTACGGGATCGAAGCGGGACTCCAACCTTACATTCCGTTCGGTGCGGCGCTGAAGCTTATTAGTTACGCGAGCGGCGAAACCCGGGATCTACCCTCGCTGACGCGGACGGAATTGCTGGTGAAAGGTATTTACCACCTGAGCGGGGCTATTCCATTGGTGCGGCACTCATACTTTGGCGCGGAGTTGGGCCCGGTCTGGGATAACGTCAACAGCGAGTCGGTCACGAACTTCGGCTTTGGCCCGCTCGTCGGTTTTGATATTCCGCTCTCCGATATGGAGTCGCGTTACTCCTTGGGAGCGAACGCCGATTATCTATTCATCGGCGGCTCGAAGGCCGACGTCTTCGCGTTCAACGCGACCGTGAAATATTGGTTCTGAAGCTTAACGAGACGGAAAGTCGGACGGCTAAGTGGACGCCAAGACAGCTCCACTCTTCGCCGCCTGACTGACCCAGGTGCGGCCGCGCTTCGAAGCCAGCGCTCCCGCCACCGCACCCGCGATGAGCGCGAAAAATTCTCCGGCGAAATCTTTGAGTACCAACATTCCTGATACGTCATCCAACTCGACGATGGGCTCGTAGCCAACCACCTTGACGGCGATCAACGTTCCGAACGCTAAATAGCTGACGGCCCAGACCGTCACGCCCTGAAGGACTCCATCGGCGATTTCCTGGGCGCGAGCTCCCAGGCTCGCCAACACGGATCCCGCGAAAACGCTTAGGATCCAGGCCGATGTCATCAGAATCCAGACGCCGGGAACGGCTGAACTTGGGTCCTCCCATCCGGAAGCGACGAAAAAGTTGCGCACGGATGACGTCAAAAAAAGCATGAGCGCCAAGGCAAAGAGCATCCCCGCCATGATCGGTGAAAATTGAATTCGGTTCTTAGGATCATTTCGAGTGCTTTCCATGCGTGCTCCATTTTCCGTTGGCGAACGTGTTGGCGACCATCCGAATATTCTGCAATTTGAATACCCGGTTTCGTCTTCCTTTCGGAAGGCTTCCGCTCGGGACAGTTTGTCCCCGTGTGAGACTGTTTGTATTCACTGAGCGAAATTTATCTAAAGGAGTGCGTCGTCAAGTTTCCGACGAGTCCGTTCGCGAAAAAGTGCTATGAGGCTTACCGCTCCGGAATGCAGGAGCGCTATTTCGGAAAGCCCGTACCCGAGGGCGTACGGCTAAGCATAGAGGCTTTGAAAGAGCGGCTGCCGACCGCGCAATAGGGTGCGCGAGCGAAATCTAATGAAGCAACTGAATGGCGACGGTGTTCAGCGACTCGTCGATCTCTTGGGGGGTGGCGTCCCGCGCTTCGAGCGCCTCAATTTCGAAAATCAAATCTTGCCCCGCGAGCGGGTGATTACCGTCGAGGCTAACGAAGTCCGAATGCATTTCGAGGACCCGGTAGCTGTTCTGTTTGCCGCTCTTATTGACGACGACGATCCACTCGCCTCGCCTAATAGTATCGGGAAGTTTTTTACGCGGATAGAGAATCACCTTGCGCGGTTCATAGAGTCCGTAGGCTTCCTCGGCCGTCACCGAAATCTTGCGTTTCTCGCCCTTCTTCAGGTTTTGAAGATTGCGATTCAGGCCCGAGAGCACCCCGCCCACGCTCATTTCGGCGACGGTGAGGACTTCTCGATTGTAGGTGGAGCTGATCAGTTGGCCCGCTTTATTCTTGACGATACAGGTGAAAGAAATGACCTGGGCGTGCATGCGTTCCTCTCGTTTGAAAATAAAAACCGATCCTTTCGGATCGGTTTGAAAATGAATCTTCTGAAAAAAATCGCTTAGAAGCGACGGCGATCGTTGTCGCGAGGAGCCTGCGGCTTCGCTTCGCTAACATTGATCGCGCGGCCATCCATCTGACTTCCATTCAATCGGCTGATCGAAGTCGCGGCCTCGGAGCTTGAAGCCATTTCGACAAAGGCAAAGCCTTTGCTACGGCCCGAATCGCGGTCCATGATGACCTTTGCGGATTCGACGGTTCCACACTGCGAGAATGCATCACGCAAGGACTCGTCCGTTGTGGAATAGGAAAGATTACCGACGTATAGTTTTTTACTCATATTACCTCCATAGGAATTGAGCGCTGACTCTGAAGGAATATGAACGGAATGTACATGAACCTGAAGTGAGCAATTAATAAGAGTCTAACACAGGTCGCGGGCATCTCCTACGCGCAAATCTCCGAGACCTCGCCCATCGCCCCGTAATCGGCGTTTAGTTGGTACAATTCAGCGACATACATTCTTCGGTTATGCGAGTTTAGAAGCGGCGATAGTAGAGCGGAATCATGATCTCAAAGCCGCGTCTCTCCTCATCCAACATCTTTTCATAATCCGAGCGATGGTCACGCTCCATTTCCAAAAGATCCAGACGCCGGTCGCCCGGCTGGCTGCGAAACTCGAGCGGGCTCATTTGGGTCACGCGCGTGAGCTGGTGTCTTTGATAAGTAAGAGTTGAATACGTACAGCTGCGGAAGTGATCCGCGTCGAGGTGAACGATCTTGTCGGTGCTGGCCGGGTGCGCTTGGCTCCAGTCGTGGCAGTAAACGCGGACGAAATCCGTGTCCCGGTACGTTCCGGGCGAGATCGTAATCGTTTCGCCGGCCATGGCGATGGATGAAGCGAGAGCGAACAGGGCCAATATCTTCTTCATAGCTCCTCCGAGCGGAAAGCAAACTGTGCAAGGCCATTGCCCTCCCCGCGACCGGGTTTCTTGCCATTCAGGTGAATCTTTTTCCGGGCGCGCCGAAAATGGGCGCCGCCGACGAGGCGCGCTAGCTCGAAACCGTTGTTTTTCGGGAGGATTTCTGATTCACTGGGTCACTCTCAAGAGGTGGCGTAGCCAAGTGGTTAGGCACCGCTCTGCAAAAGCGGCTACGGCGGTTCAATTCCGCCCGCCACCTCCAAATGTCCAACGACGAATCGTCGAAATCTCGTGTAACTAGGGTTCTACGGTTCTACGGTTCTACGGTTCTACGGTTCTACGGTTCTACGGTTCTACGGTTCTACGGTTCTACGGTTCTACGGTTCTACGGTTCTA
>CAYPFC010000089.1:5373-11163 GCA_964409815.1 uncultured Pseudobdellovibrionaceae bacterium | reverse complement strand
TCTTTTCCACCCCATTCGCGCTCGTCGGGCATCTCTAACCCGTGATCGCCCGCGTTTCTGAACGCGTGCACCAGGCTTGAGAGCAATTTCTGATAAGGCTCTGGGAAAATCCGCACGCCGCCGCCGTCAATCTTAAGCGGCTTAACTTTTTTGTCGAGTTTTTCGGCAACGGCTTGGATCAGACTGTCGTAATATTTGAGACTGTCTTCGATCGGAACCGTGAGGAACTGCTTTTCGAAGCTGGCGCTGATCGCACCCGAGTTCGGAAGGCGGCGAAGCTCCGAGAGGAACGCGTTCAGGGCGTCCGCCGAGACCTCCACCGAGCGCGAAACGTTGCCTTCCGGAACGCGGAAGATCGTGCTGTTCGCCTGCAGGAAGCTTTCGAATTGCGCGCCGATGTCGTTCAGCGATTTTACGTATTCGCCTTGCGCCGCTTCGGGAAGGCTTTCTTGACCCTTATACGGCTCGAGGATCTGTTGGCTCACGCGCGAAAGGGCGCGGAGCTCCCGTAGAGAGAACGTTCCGGCCTCACCCTCCAGCGTGTGGAGGATTCGGAAGCTCTCGTTGACGTCCGCGAGTTGCATGGGCTTCGCGCAGATATCAAGCAGCGCGCGCATTGAGACGCGGACGGAGCCGAGGAACTGCAAGAATTGATCTTTGTTTTGCATGTACTTGACGATCATGCCGGCATACTGACGCTCGGCCTCGAGGGCGATTTGCGCCTGGTGCTCGGTGGTCTTGTCGGTCGCGACCACGACGACGTCGGAGATGAGGTCTTGCTCGCGGCGGATCGGATAATATTCGAGAGTGACGTGCTTATTCTGCGAATGTGGGAACAAGTTCGGCCCCAACCCCTTCATGTCGTCAAAGGGCAGAACCTCTTTGAACATGGAGTCGGTCCACTTTTTAAATTGCTCGGTCTCGTTGCCGGGAACGTGGAGCACATCCCACGCCTTGCGGGCGGTCGGAATTCCCTCGAGGACGTCTTCGCACGCCTTCGTGAACACGCTTCCGCAGTCACCTTGCGCGTTGAACGTGAAAAATCCCTGGCCAAGAGAGTTCAGGATCGCTTTCAAAGTCTGATTCACTAAGTTCAATTCGGCGGTGCGCGCTTCGACGAGCTTTTCGAGGTTGCGCGCGTACTCTTCGGTCTTCGCCAGCTCCCCGCGATATTTCGCGGCCAGAGTCTCCTCGAGGCTTACGTCGCGAATCGAGAGCAGCCAATGCTCGGGACCCACGGGACAAATGGCGATTTGGCCTTTGCCCTTGCCGGAAACTTTCGGCAGCGTGAACGCGGTTTCGAGGAAGGGCGAAGGTCCATTGCGGCCCATGGAGTCCGGTGTAAAGGGGAGGTATCCGGGCTCCGTGAGCACAAGAAGCTCCGAGATGTTCGTCTTCCCTGCCGCGCGACGGAGCGAAGTCCCGCTCAACGTCGCCGCCGTGTTGTTCAAAAAGGCGATCTTGCCCTCTTGGTCGAAGACAAACACGGAATCTAAAATGGAATCGAAGATGCTAAAATCAACCATTCTTTAAAAACTTAAAGTACTTCGCCTCAATGACGTCCATTTCCATTGCTTCGCCCGAATCGTCTTTTACTTCCGCCGGAGGAGTTACGTCTCCGCCTTTGAACTCGGTTCCGTTATTGAACAACACCATCTTTTCGCTTCCGCTCGAATCCGAGTAGTACGGAACGTAGAAGCTCTCGATAGTCGTACCCGCAGGAAGAAAGCCCGCGACCATGTTAATCTGGTCGACGACGATCTTCGGGCAGCGACGAACGCTCAGCTTCACCGACGATGGCATCGTTTTCACCCACTTGATCCACTCGCGGATCCCCACGGAGTTGATGGCCGTGACGCCGTCGAGATCCAAAACGACCGCGGTTGCGGCGCCTAAATCTTGCGGAGTGAAGTTCGCGTCTTCGTCGACGTCACCTTTCACTTCCAAAACGAGGTTAGATCCCTCGGTCTTTTTGCTGATTGAAAAACTCATTTGTTCCCCCTCAAAGTTGTATCCAGTGTAAATGTTTGGGCAGCGTCGCGCGCTTGCGGTTGCTCATCCCCAGAGGGAAGATGCAGCAAATCACGGTGGCATGCCCGGGTCGCACTCCTACATATAAGGAGCAGCCGGTGTTGAAGATTATATAGCTTCCAAGCCCCGCGCCACCAGACCCGAAATTCATCGTGGCCGCGGCGCCGAGCGCATACGTTGCTTTCATTTTGCCTAAATATCGCTCAATGCTGAGCGAGCCGTACGGGTCGATACAGCCGACGACGAGGCGCTTGTCCTCTTGCGCGAGGAAAAGCCGGCCGTGCTTGCCTTCCTCGAGCGTGATTTCCAGAAGGTTTCGCGAAATGCCCGGATTCACGTGCGTTACTTTATCCACGAAGGGCGCGTTGTAAATCGCGTTCGTGAAGAGCTCGTCGGCGACCAGAATCACGTCGTCGATCATTGTTTGCGGAATGTTCTTGGATACCAAAGTGTTAGTTACGCTTTCGAGGACCGTACGTTTTTGATTCGAGCTGTTGAAATTCGTATCGTAGACCACGCGTGCGGCCTCGGCGGCTGGACTTAAGTCCTCGGGCGTGAAGATCGTCGCCACCGGATACGCGAAGAACGACTCGGGAGCACTGATAATATTGTTCGTTGAGCGAATCTCTTTGTCGTAGTCGAGGCCTTGCGTTTGGCAAACGTGACTAAAGCCTTGCTCGGTCGCCAAGCTCAGAATGCGCAACGGCTCTAGACCTTCGCCTATGCCGATGCAGCGAGCGTCCCCGCGTTCCGCGGAGCTCTCGGTAACCTGGAGTTGCCAGGGTTGATCTGAGTTTAGCTTCTTCGCTTCACTCAAGCAGCCCTCTTCTCGTATTCACACATCACCATCGTCACGTCGTCGATCAAGTTGGAGCCGGTGCGGAAGGCTTCAATTTGCTTGCGAATCATTTCAACCTTGGCCTCAACGGACTCGGGGCTGTTCGCGCAGTCGACAACCGACTTCAAGAACGCGCGCTCCCCCCACTTCTTGCCCTTCGGATCTTCGATATCCAATATTCCGTCGGTATAGAAGAACACCTGGTCGCCGGGCTCGAAAGAGATCGAGGTTTCCTGATATTGGAAATCTTTTTGATCGCCCAAGCGCGGTCCATTCACCTCGTTCAACGGCACGAGATCCTTTTTCGTGATCTTATCACCGCTCCTGCGCATAAAGTAAGGCGGATCGTGGCTCGCGCTCGCGTAAGTGAAGGTATTCTGATCAAGGTCGATGCTCGCCACGAAGAACGTCATCATGATCGAGCCCTTCGAAGTCATGTGAATCGCGCGATTCAAAATCGTGAGGGCCTTACCCGGGGTAACTCCGGGCATCGACTCGATGACCGCGGCGGCCGAGCGCGCGGCGCTGGTGATGAGAGCGGCCGGAGCTCCGTGGCCCGTCGCATCTCCCACATATATAAAAATCTTGTTGTCGATTCGCGAGTAGCTCCACCAATCGCCGCCGCATTCGCTGGCGGGCTCGAAGTGTCCTTTGATATTAAGAGGACCGAACTTCTGGTGGGCTTGAGGGAAAAGAGTTTCTTGAACCGTCTTTACGGTCGCGAGCTCCCCTTCCATGCGGGCCTTTTCGGCGGTGTCGGCCATGAGGCGCGCGACTTCTCCGGCCATGAAGTTGAAGCTTTCGGCAAGGCCCCCCACTTCATCTTTCGAGCGCGGGATCACGCGGACGCTGAAGTCCCCGGCCGCGATCTTTCCGGTCGCTTCGAAAAGCTCACGGAGAGATGACGTCAGCTTGTTGGACGCGAATACCGAGATCAAGAGCGTCGAGGCTAGAAGCGCGACGAAGAACAATACGGACTTCGCAACGAGGACTTCGACTGCCTTGAGGGCCTTCGTCTTATCGACGCGCGAGATGACCATGAGGTCGCCGATTCCGACTTTCGCGTACGATACGAGATACGTTTGCCCGTCCGCGAGCTTCGTTTCGGCGGTCCCTTCGTTCACTTTGGTGTTCAATATGTCTTGCAAGAGGCCCAGGTCGGTATCGACGACGCTCATGCCGCCGATGGCGATCTTTCCGGACTTCGTGACCATGAAGCTCGAATAGAGCGATCCGCCGCCGCCCTCAAACGCGCCCATCAAGTCGTCCGCCGAATGAAGCGCCAAGAGCACCATGTGGTTCTGATCTTCCCGCTCGCCCAAACGGAACCCGAGGCGCGAGAGACCGGGTGATCCCGGTAGCTCGCTCAAGTGCACGGTGTGCGCGACGGCGATTTCACGCAGCGAGTTCGCCGTGCGATCGTCGACGACGAAATTTTTAGCGAGGTCGGTTTCTTTCGCGATTTGGCCGAGCTTGACGTAGTTACCCGCGTTGTCGCGGCGATAGAGCAAAACGGCATGGGCGCGCGGGTTCTTGGCGAATAGATCCTTGCCCGCTTGCGTGAAGTCTCCCGTCGTGAAATCGAAGTTTTCCACAATGGCGCGATAAATGGCGTAGGACGCGTGAATTTCCATGCGGGACTGAGTGGCGAGCGAGCGCGAAACCGTGGCGCTCGAGTCGAAAACGTAAGCAACTTTGTCTTTCTGGAAAAGATCGGTCGCCATCAAGAGGTAAAGGCCCAAACTCACGAGAGGAATGGTGATCAAAAGAAACAAGAGTTTGTATCTTAGCGATAGACTGATCTTAAAGTTCTTCATGGTTTATATATCGGTACGTCCCGCGGCGAATTCGATATTTTGCAGACGATTCGGTGACTTCCGGAGAAATCTGGATTTAGGGCCAGCGGCATTTCGCGGAGAAAAGCAGATCTTGGTCGTAGTTCTCGACTCTCATTCCCTCTAGGCGCACCGCCTCATCGAGGCCGCCCAGGACGAAAGCCGAGGACCAACTGAGCCCGTCGCCGAGAATTTTCGGCGCCATGAAAAGGTACATGCGATCGACGAGCCGCCCTCGTAAAAACGAAGACGCCGTGATCGGACCCGCTTCGACGAGCAGAGAGTAGATGCCTTCTTCCTGCAGTATCGTGAGCAACTCTTTCAGATCGAAATCGCGGTCACGATCGGTGACTTTGACGTGCCGGCCGACGGGCGGCGCGGAGATTCCGGGCCCCGTGACGATCATGAGCGCCTCGGGCGCGCGCACTTTCATGAGCTCCGAGTTTTTCAAATACGGATAGGACTTTCCCTCGGGATCGAGCAGCACCACGCGCTGGGGCTTTTCGGCGAATTGCGGGAGGCGCGAGTTTAAGCGCGGACCGTCGCGCAAAAACGTTCCGACGCCGCTCAAGACGGCGTCGTGGCATCCACGCAGATAATGCACCTGGGAGCGCGCACCCTCGCCGGTGATCCACTGGCTTGAGCCGTCGCGGAGCGCGACCTTTCCGTCGATCGAGGCGGCGATCTTCATCGCGATAAAAGGCCGCTTCTCGCGCATGTTGACGAGGAACATCTCGGCGAGCTCCTCGAGCTCGTCCTTCATTCCCTCGAACTCATGCACGACCTTGCCGGCCTCACGCAAGATCGCGGCGCCCCTCCCCGAGACGAGCGGATTCGGATCCATCAGCCCGTAGGTCACGGACTTCAGCGGTAAGCTCGCGAGCTTCATCGCGCAAGAACCGGTGCGGCCATGATGCGCGCAGGGCTCGAGGGTCACGTACATGTGCGCGCCGTTCAGAGCCTCGGGATCTTTCACGGATTCCAGAGCTTGAATTTCGGCGTGCGCTTGTCCCACGCGCGCGTGATAACCCTTGCCGATCAGCTCGCCGTTGGGCACGATGATCGTGACCTCGTCGCGGGTCACGA
>CAYPFC010000089.1:0-5363 GCA_964409815.1 uncultured Pseudobdellovibrionaceae bacterium | reverse complement strand
GCTCGCCGTTTTTGTCGAGGATCACGCAACCGACCATGGGATTGGGCGAGACGAATCCCGCTCCTTTTTTTCCCTCGGCAATGGCGAGTTTCATGGCCTCCGCGGCGTCCACGGCTCTATCCCTTCCAGGATTTCCAGTAATCTTTGAGCTCGACTTTCTCGAGCGAAGGGTCGGCCTGCAAAGGCCAGCGCGAGTCCACCATGACGGCGGTTTCGTTGGTTTCCGTCTTGGTGTTCACCGACTTCATCGCCTTCGGGTGCGGCCCGTGAGGAAAGCCCATCGGGTGCAGGCTCATCATTCCCGCGTGCAGGTTGTCGCGCGAGAAGAAATCGCCCTCGTGATAGAAGAGCACTTCGTCGTAATCGATGTTCTGGTGATAGAACGGAACCTTCAGCGCGTCGGCGTCCGACTCGAGCGGACGCGGAAGGAACGTGCAGATCACGAACTCGCGGGCGACGAACGTGGTGTGCGCGCTCGGCGGCAGGTGCGCGCGGTGGCTCATGAGCGGCATCATGTTTTCGGTGTGCAGAGTGTACGGATAGAGGTCGCCCTTCCATCCGAGCGTGTCGTAGTAATTCGATTCGTATTCAAAACGCGTGATTTCATCAAGCCGTTTGATCGCGACGTGCGTGACTTCCGCTTTAAGCTCGCCCATGCGCTTCTGCTGCGCCTCCAAATCGGGCTTGCCGATCGTCGCCGGATCATAGACGGCGTGTCGTCCGACCATTCCCCGATCGGGCTCTTCGTAATGGGAGGAGCGGTTCTCGACCGTGAAGAACAAGCTGCGCTCGCTCGGAACGATCGAGTGCGTGATGCATTTCGGGATCACGATGTACTCGCCTTTGCGGTACTTGAGCATTCCGTACTCGGTCCAAACTTCGCCCGCGCCCTTATGACAGAAATAAAGAAGGTCGCCATCGCCGTCGCGGTACGCGCGGCTGCGGTACTCGGGCTTCGCATCCATCCAGAGCAGCGAGATCTCGAGGTGCTGATTGAACAGCATGCGCTGCCAGCCTTCGCCCTCGCTCATTTTCACGAGATCGTACATGTGCGGGCGCAGCGGGCCCTCGATACTTTTCCAGCGCGTGCTCGGCTGCGACTTGATCAAGTGGGAGACGGGCCCGAAGAATCCCTTTAGGCCCTGTTCTTCCTCGTAAGCTCCCTCGGGAATTCCTTTGTGAGCCTGGCGCGTGTACTTGCCCTGAAAGTATAAATGCATATTATAAATATCCCCGTGCTTTTTGATCCCGCTCGATGGCGTCGAACAGCGCTTGGAAGTTTCCTTCGCCGAAGCCGGTGTGGCCGCGACGCTGAATGATTTCGAAGAAAATCGGACCGACCAGATTTTTCGTGAAGATCTGCAGTAAGTAGCCGGTTTCGTCGCCATCGATCAAAATCGAGAGCTTCTTGAGATCGTCGACGTTCTCCGTAACGCCGGGAACGCGGCCATTCACCGCCTCGTAGTACGTGTCGGGAGGAGAATCGAGGAATTGAATTCCCGCCTCTCCCATCTGGCGAACGGTCTGCTGAATATCGCTGACCGCCATCGCCAAGTGCTGAATGCCCGAGCCGTGATACTCGTCGAGATATTCCTGAATCTGCGATTTGCCTTCGGTCGGCTCGTTGATCGGAATCGTGATTTTCTGGCACGGCGAGCGCATCACTTTCGAAGTGAGGCCCGTGGCCTGTCCTTTGATGTCGAACTTGCGCACTTCGTGGAAGTTGAAGATCTGCGTATAGAAATCGCACCACTTCTGCATCTCGCCCTTCGGCACGTTGTTTGTCAGGTGGTCGATGACCTGCATACCCTTGCCCTTGGGGTGACGATCGGGAACCAGGTAGCGGAAGTCGTCGTCAAAGTGAGCGGGCGCGCGGTAGCGGTCGACGAAATATACGGCCGAGTCGCCGATTCCGTATATCGCGGGAAAGCTGTGCGACGAGGGATCGTTCTTCGTCTCGATCGGCCGGGCGCCACGCTGTACGGCGAGCTCAAAGGCGCGCGAGGCGTTCTTGCAGCGGAATCCCGTCGCGCAAATCGAGGGCCCGTGCTGCTTCGCGAATTTCGCGGCGAACGTGCCCGGCTCGTTGTTGATGATGAAGTTCACGTTGTTCTGCCGCCACAACGTCACGTTCTTGCGCTTGTGCTGGCCGATCTTCACGAAGCCGCATTTCAAGAAGAGCTGCTCGAGGGCGGCCGGATCGGGAGAGGCGTATTCGACGAATTCGATACCGTCCAACGCCAAGGGGTTATCAAGTTGTTGCGCTTTGGATTCCTGGGCGGTTTCCATCACTTTTCTGACCTCCGGTAGAGCGTCGAAAGAACCATGATTCCGGCCCTCTGTAAAGGCCCGTGACAAGCCCGTTTTACAGAGCTAACTTAATGGGGAATTTAGAGGTGTTATATGGCTCGTCAAAGCGTAGAGTTCCGCTCGAAGCAGCGCAATCCCGAGAATCCGGGCGTCGAAGACATCGACCCCAAGGAAGTTTGGGAACAAAAGTCCCAGATCGCGCTGGTGGACGTGCGCCGCCCTGACGAGTTTGACGGCGAGCTCGGGCACGTTCCGGGCGCGCAATTGATGGTCCTCGACACTCTTCCCGAGCGCCTTGAAGAGCTGCCCAAAGACAAAACCGTGGTGTTCATCTGCCGCAGCGGCGCCCGCTCGGGCCGTGCCGCCGCGTTCGCGAAGGAGAATGGCTACCCCGACGTGTTCAATATGAAGGGCGGCATGATTCTTTGGAACGAATTGAAACTCGAAGTGGAGCGCGAAGAATAGATGGGTCGCGTTTTCGTCAATCGCACGTTGAACATGAAGCGCATTCGCTATTTGGGCTTCGACATGGACCACACGCTCGTCCGCTACAATAGCGAAAACTTCGAGGCTCTCGCCCACCGGATCATGATTGAGAAACTGGTCGCCGACAAAGGCTACCCGCGCTCGATTTTGAGCCTGCCCTTCTCGTACGACCGCGCGATTCGCGGGCTCGTCATCGATAAGAGCAAGGGCAATATTTTAAAGCTGAGCCGTTACTCTGCGATTCGCGTGTCTTACCACGGAATGAAACCCATCGACTTCCGCGAGCAGAGCCGCGTGTACAAGTCGGTGTACATCGATTTGCGCGATCCGAATTACCTGAGCATCGATACGTCGTTCTCGATCGCGTTCGCGGGCCTGTTCATGCAGCTCGTGGACCTGAAGGACACGACCGAGTCGGCGACGCTCCCCGATTACGCGCACATCGCCGACGACCTGACCGTGGCGCTCGACCGCGCCCACCGCGACGGCAGCTTGAAGGACGAAGTTCGCCGCAACCTGAGCCATTACATCGTCAAAGACGAGGCGCTCGTCGCCGGCCTCGAGCGCTTCAAGAAACACGGCAAGAAGCTTTTCATCGTCACGAACTCGGACTTCAGCTACTCGAAGCTCCTGCTCGACTACACAATCACGCCCTTCGTGAAAGAGCATAAAGGCTGGGAAGACTTGTTCGAGATCGTCGTCACGCTCTCGGCGAAGCCGCGTTTCTTCATCGACAATCAGCGCTTCTTGAAAATCGATCCCGCGACCGGCTTGATGACCAACATGGACAAAAAGATGGAGCCGGGGATCTACCAAGGCGGTTCGGCAAACGTTCTCACCGCCGATCTCGCGGTCGCGCCCGACGAGGTCTTGTACATCGGCGATCATATTTACGGCGACATCGTTCGACTAAAAAAGGATCTCGCGTGGCGCACGGCCCTCGTGGTCGAAGAGCTCGAGCAAGAGATCGAGAAGGAGCTTGAGGCCGCACCGATTCTCGAGAAAGTGAATGCGCTGATGGAGCAGAAGCTCCCGCTCGAGATCCGCATCGACGAGCTCATCTCCGAGCAGATCGAAAAGGGCGTCGAAACGAACGGCGACAAGATTCATAAGCTACTCGGCGAAGTTTCCGAGATCGACAAGTCGATCTCGCCGCTCCTCAAGCAGCAGCAGAACATCTTCAATCCGCTCTGGGGCGAAGTCATGCGCACCGGAATCGAAGAGAGTTATTTCGCCTATCAGGTCGACCGTTTCGCTTGCGTTTATATGGCGAAACTTTCAGAGCTTCTCGCTACGTCGCCGCGCACGTATTTCCGCTCGTGGCGCCGGCCTCTCGCTCACGATTTAAGGCCGGTGAATAAATAAAAGATATTCTTTCATCCCGTGTTGCTCCATCGCGGCCCAGATTTTCTTGGGTGAAAGTTTCTTCTTGAGATTTTTTCTGGAAATTTTCTGGGCGGCGCACTCGAGTTTACGCAGCGGAGCCGCCTGCTCGGTTGCCTCCAGGCACTTCGATTGAAGGCCCTCGTAATCCTCAGGATTCACAACGAACGGAACCGTCGAGATCGCAAAGACGGGATGACCGACGACTTTTTCGAGGCGCTTGGGCAAATTGCCCTCCACCAAGTGCGAAACGTCGCTCGTCTTTCCCAAGACGACGACGAGCTGGCCGCTCTTAATTCCAGCTCTCACCTTGTCTTCGAACGACGGGCCGTCCTTTTCGGGATCGGCGAAGGCAACCGCGCGCTCGCCGTCGCTCTGGGCGGCGCTTACGAGCCCCTGCCAAACGCTCGCGTCTTCGGGCGCGTTTACGCCGAGCACGATCAAGCGCTCGTTTCGGATATCGATTCTCAACCGTTTATAAAGGACGTAGCCGATTTGTTCGAGATCTTGAAATTCCGTCGCGCCCATCACGGGGATCGCCTTCGGCCTGAGGCCGTAGCGAATCGTGAAGTAAACGGCGGTACTCACACAAACAGCGACGATGACCCAAATCCAGCGTTGCATCTCATAGGGATAGCCCGTCGTGTCATCAGATGACAAGGCTTGGTGCGGAGCGCAGATTTTGGGCAAAGCGGACTTGATCCCGAAGGACAGGTACCTATGAAGAAGTCGTTCACACAATTCGCCCTGTTGGGCTCCGGGCGCGTCGCCCGTCACCTTCACTTTTACCTGAAGAGTTTAAACGTACCCGTGCTGTTTTGGTCACGAAACGGTGATCCACGCTTCAACTCTTTTGACGACCTCGAAGCCGAGGCGCGACTGGCGCGCACGCTCCAGCCGGCGTCGCACGTTCTCGTCGCGCTCAACGATCAAGCGCTCCCGCAGTTCGCGGAAATTGGCGGCGAGACGCGTACGCGCGTGCATTTCTCAGGCACGGCCAGCATCCCCGGAATGTACGCGGCCCATCCCCTTATGACCTTCGGAGAAAAGCTCGAAACGTTCGACTGGTATCGCGCGATTCCATTTATCGTCGATGAGGGCACGAGCTTCGCGGACATTCTCCCCGGACTTCCCAATCCCCGCTACGCGCTCCCGGCGAGCCAGCGCCCGCTGTACCACGCTCT
>CAYPFC010000088.1:0-11445 GCA_964409815.1 uncultured Pseudobdellovibrionaceae bacterium | reverse complement strand
CGGCGCCGAACGCGAGCGGTGAGATCGTCTGGGCCGACGATAGCCGCACGATTTTTTACGTCGAGAAAGACCCGGTCACGCTTCGTCCCTTCCGCCTCATGCGATGGGAGATCGGCGGTCGCCGTGAAGTCGTCTTCGAAGAAACGGATCCCGAGTTCTCCGTCGAGGTAGCCCGCAGCGGCAGCGGAAAATTCATTCTCATGACCTCAAAGAAGCGCGAGAGCAGCGAAACCCGCATCCTCCCCGCGGACACGCCCGCGGGGACGTGGCGCACCTTCAAGGCGCGCGAAGAAGGATTGGTTTACGAGCTCGAGGAAGCCGGAGACAGCTTTGTCATTCGCACGAACTGGAACGCGCCCGATTACCGGCTGATGGTGGCGCCGCTCGCGCCGACGCCGAAAGAGCATTGGCGCGAGATGGTCCGCGAACGCAAAGGCCGCATGCTCCGCAAAGTTCAGGCCTACCGCGACTTCTTGGTCATTACGGAGTGGGAGAACGGCCTGCCTCGTCTTCGCTACGTGGATCGCAAGGAAAAGGTCGGCTTTCACATTCCCCTGCCGAACCACGCGGCGCTCGTGTACAGCCTTGAAGCGCACGTGCTTCCCGACTACGAGGCGAAATCGGTTCGCTTCTTTTTCTCGTCCTTCGATCAGCCCGTCACTGAGTACGAATACCATCCGCGCTACAAAACGCTCCGATCGCTGAGCCGCGAGTTCGCGGGAAACTACGATTACGACGGCGTCGAAGTGAAGCGCGAGCTCGCGATCGCGAAGGACGGCACGCGGATCCCAGTCTCGATCTTCATGAAGAAAGGCACCAAGCTCGACGGTAAGAATCCCTTGCTCATGCGCGCCTATGGCTCGTACGCGGACGTCGACGGGGTCGCGGAGTCCTTCCGGCGCGAGCTCTTAAGCTTGGTCGATCGCGGCTTCGTGATCGCGTACGCGCACGTTCGCGGCGGCGCCGAGATGGGAATAGCCTGGTACGAGGACGGCCGCCTCGCCAATAAAGAAAACACGTTTAGCGATTTCGTCGCGAGCGCGGAGTTCCTGATCCAAAAAGGCTACTCGACGCCGGCGCACATGTATGCGGCCGCCGAAAGCGCCGGGGGCATGCTCCTCGGAGTCGTCGCGAATCGCCGGCCCGAGCTCTTTAACGGAATGATCGTCGACGTTCCCTTCGTCGACGTCGTGACGACGATGCTCGACGACCGTTTGCCGCTCACGACGATCGAGTACCGCGAGTGGGGAAACCCGAATAATCCCGACGATTACGAGCGCATGCTCCGCTACTCGCCCTACGACAACGTTCGCGCGCAGGCGTACCCGCATCTTTATGTCACGAGTGCCTACCAGGACTCTCAAGTTCCCTATTGGGAGCCTGCGAAGTGGGTCGCGAAGCTGCGTGAACTCAAAACCAACGACAAACTCCTGTTGCTCAGAACGTACATGAACGGCGGCCACAGCGGTCCGTCGGGCCGACTGAAACAGATCGAAGCCGAGGCCGAGAAGATCGCGTTCCTTCTGAAGCTCGAAGGCATCACCGAATAAGGTTCAAGTTTCCATTTGAAGCGAGTTCGTCGGCGTCAAATCGTGGCTGATTTGCGCGGGTCGTACGCGGCGCGGACGCCCTCACCGATGAACGTGAGCGAAGTGAGCGATAGGATCATCGCAAGCGACGGAAACACCGCGAGCCACCACGCGATCGTAAACGAGTTCTGCGCCTGCTGCAGGAGCTCGCCCCAGCTCGGCGTCGGCGGCGGGAGCCCCATGCCGAGGTAATCCAGGATCGCGAGCGTGACGATGTTCGCAGAGATTTCGGTCGGCGAGAACGTGATCAGCGGGCCAAGGCCATTCGGTAAAATATGGCGGAACAAGACGCGAAACGTACCCACCCCTTGGGCCTTGGCCGCTTCGACGAACTCGCGCTTACGCAGGCGCAGGAACTCGGCGCGCATATAGTTTGAGATGCGCATCCAGCCCAGAAACACCGCGAAGCCGACGAGCAATTCGAGCGAGGCGCCAAGCATGGCGATCAGGGCGAGCAGCATGAGCAGATACGGAAGCGAGTCGAAGATCTCGACGACGCGCTGGCCGAAAAGATCCACTTTGCCGCCCCAATACCCCATGACCGCGCCGGCGGCCGTTCCGACCGTGAACGCCAGCAGCCACACGGCGATCGCAAAGCTCATGCTGAAACGAAACCCGTAAATCAAGCGCGCGAAGACGTCGCGACCGCGATCGTCCGTACCAAGAAGATTTTCGCGCGTCGGTTCGGACGGGAAAGTCGAGATGGCGTTGTTGGACTCGTATGGATCCCATTTGATCGGCGGCCACACGGCCCAGTTGCCATCTTCCTTCAGCGGAAGCGCGCGGTAATCGGTGATCATTCCGTCCTGCCCGAACTCGCTCGGGTGATAGGTTTTTGCGACCGGAAAGTAAACCGAGCCTTGATACTTCATGACGATCGGCTTGCTGTTGGCCCAGAACTCGGCTGTGAGACTGACGACCACCATCGCGGCCAGCAGCCAGACCGAAAACACGGCTCGCTTGACGCTGTTGAAGCGCGCGATCCGTTTTCGAGTTAAATCGTTCTTCACCCAGCGGCTGATCATTTGTAATCGATCCTCGGGTCAACGAGGACGTACGTCACGTCCGAGATTAATCGCCCCAGCATGGCGAGCACGCTCTGAATGAAAATCAATGCCATGATCACATTGTAGTCGCGCGAGCGGATCGAGCCGTAGCTGAGCAAACCCATGCCGTCGATGTTGAACACCTGCTCGATGATGATCGAGCCCGCGAAGAACACGGTGAGGAAGCTTCCGAGGCCCGTAAGAATCGGAATCAGGGCATTGCGAAGCGCGTGCTTGTAAATCACCGCGCGCTCGTCGAGCCCCTTGGCGCGCGCCGTGCGGACGTAATCCAGCCGCACCTCTTCGAGCAGCGAGTTCTTCATCAGAAACGTGATCACCGCGAACCCGTTCAGCACGTAGCACGTCAGCGGCAATACGAAGTGGTGCGCGCGATCGAGGATCTTGCCCCACAGGTCTTTCTCGAAATAGGTATCGGAATAAAGCTCGGCGAGAGGAAACCAATTCAAGAATCCGCCGCCCGCGAGGAACACGCGCAGCAGGATCCCCATGATCAACGGAGGGATCGAGTACGTGATCAGCAAGCCCACGCTCGTCCACAAGTCGAAGCGTGTACCGTCCTTCACGGCCTTCCTAATCCCGAGCGGAATGCTGATCAGGTAAATCAAGAGCAAGGAGGCGACCCCGAACTGGAGCGAGATCGGCAGCTTATACAAAATCACGTCGATCACCGGCTGGCGGTACGAGAAGCTTTCGCCGAAATCCAGAGTGACTATGTTTTTCAGCCAGATGATGTAGCGCTCGTGCATCGGCTTGTCGAAGCCGTACTGCTTTTTGATCGACTCCATCACCTCAAGGGTCACGCCCGAGGCGTTGCCGTCGCCTGCGATACCGCCGAAGCGCGCGCGGGAGATCGCCTGCTCGACCGGGCTGCCCGGCGCCAAATTGATGATAACGAAACAAATCAGCGTGATCCCGAACAGAGTCGGGATCATTAGAAGCAAGCGCTGAAGGACGTACTTGGCCATTTATTTCGAAAGGTACCAGTAATGCGTGCTGAAATCGTACGTGTAGGTGTTCTTGTCGAAGCCGATACGATCGTTCAGAAGATAGAGATCGTACTTCAAGTTGAACAGATACGTGTACGGAGCGTCGGCCACGATTTGGCGAACGGCCTTTTGCCAGAGCTTCGTGCGCTTCGCCTTGTCCATCTCTTCACGCGCTTGATCGATGTACTTGTCGACCTCTTTGTTCGTGTATCCCACGAAGTTCGAGCCGCCGAGGCGCGCGCTATCGGAGTGCCACAGTTGCTTCAGGTCGTCCTCGGGAGCGCCGCCGGCCCACGCCAAGGTGACCGCGTCGAACTTCTGCTCGTCGAGGAGCTTCGAGAACGTGTTCCACTCGATGAGCTTCACGTTCATCTCGATGCCCGCCTTCTTCAGATCCTCTTTGTAGATCGTGAAGTATTTTTCCGCGTCGCGAGTCGGAATCAAGAGATCGAAGCGAAACTCGAGCGGTTTGCCGTCGACGGTTTTCTCGAGAATGCCATTCTTGTCTTTGTCGGCCCAGCCAGCTTTCGTCAGCAGTGCTTTCGCCTTCGCCGGATCGAACTCGATCGGCTTCAGGTCCGTCGGCATGAACGGGCTCTTATAGTAAACGGGCCCGATGCCTTCGACGGCTTTGTCGAACATGAACTTTTCGATCAAGAGCTTGCGGTTGAAAAGATGCGAGAGCGCGATGCGCGTGTCGCGGTCCTTAAACCACGGCTTCTTCAAATTCCAGCCGACGAATCCGTAGCGCTTGGGCTTGCGGTTTTCAGCCTGAACTTTACGGACCGTGGTTCCAAACGGACCGCCCACGGCTTTCTTTTCGAAGTTTTCAATTTGGATCGGCCACATGTAATCGATTTGGCCTTTTCTCACCATCTCGATCTGCAGGTTTTCTTCTTTGATGAAACGGAAGTTGATGCGCTCGAACTTACCCATGCTCTTCAAGCCCGGCTCGTCCTTGCCCCAGTAATTGGGATTGCGCACGAGAATGAGATTCTTACCGCGATTGTAGGCCTCGACCATGTAGGGACCCGAGCCGTAAAGCTTCGAGACCGGGTGCTTGGCCTTGGGATCCTGATACTTATGTTTCGGAACGATCGGCGTATGCCCTTCGCTCGCGAGCACTTCAAGATTCTTGAAGTACTTCTTCTTCATCTTGAAGCGGATCGTGTGCGGGTCAACGACCTCGATTGACTGAATGTCTTCGTAATACGGGATCCGGTGGGCGGCGCCGAACGCGGGATCGCGAACCGACTCCACCGAGAACTTCACGTCTTCAGCGGTAACGGGCTTGCCGTCGAACCACGTCGCTTTTTTATTGAGAAAGAACGTATAGGTCAAAAAGTCCTTCGAGACTTCGTAGCGCTCGGCGAGCTCCGGCTCGAACTCGTAAGTTTCGGGATTCACTCTCAGCAAGCCTTCATGCGTGTATTCGTACGCGAGGCGCGAGACGTATTCGTGGCTGTAGGGGCTTAGGTCTTCCGGTTCCGAATGAAGGTTATTATAGAACGTGCCCTTCACAGGGGCGTCGGGATTGCCGAGCGGATTGACTTTCAAGGGAGGAATCGCCGCGAGGGCCGAGCTCGCGCAAAAGAAAATCGCCAACACCGATGCCATACGAATCATGGATGTATCCCCCAACCTTGCTATGCGTTATTCTCATTGCTTTTCAGCCTGAACAATCTATACAACTCACTGAATTTATCAAGATTTCATTTACCGCACGATGGCGGGAGGACTCGCTGACATGACAACGTTCGACCCAAGCGGAACCGCTTCTCATGAGATCGGACTTTTCGGAATTCCGACGGACTTTGAAACCGCGCGCGTGATCGTTATTCCCGTTCCGTGGGAAGTGACGACGTCGTACGGATCGGGAACTTCGGACGGGCCGGAAGCGGTATGGAAGGCGTCGCCGCAGATCGATCTCTTCGACCTCGAGCTCGGAAAATCCTACGAGCAGGGCTACCACCTTCTGGAGATTCCCACGGACCTGCGCGCGCTCAACGACTCGTTAAAGAAAAAGGCGATCAGCGTTCGCGAGGCGCTCGAGGAAAATCCCGAGTTGGATCCGCGGATGAAAGCGCTGCAGGCGGAAGTGAACGCCGGCTGCGCGAAGATGAGCGAGTGGGTGTACGACCAGGCGCGCGCCGCATTGAGGCGCGGCCAAATTCCCGCGGTTCTCGGCGGCGATCACTCGTCTCCGGAAGGAAATATCCGCGCCGTGTGCGAAGCCTACTCCGGGGACGTCGGAGTTCTTCACGTAGACGCGCACGCGGATTTGCGCGTGGCCTACCAGGGCTTCGAGCGCAGCCACGCCTCGATCATGTACAACGTGATGAGCGCGAAGTGGAAACCGAAGCAACTCGTTCAGGTGGCGATCCGCGATTTTTCGCAAGAGGAGCACGCGCTCATCGAGTCGCGCAAAGACATCGAAACGTTCTTCGATTTGAATCTTAAGAAAGAACTGTTCCAGGGAAAGAGCTGGTCGGACTTGTGTCAGCGCATCTCCGCGCACCTTCCGAAAAAGGTTTACGTGAGTTTCGACATCGATGGTTTAAGTCCCGAATACTGTCCCCATACGGGAACGCCGGTGCCCGGAGGACTGAGTTTCGATCAAGCGAATTACCTGCTTGGTCAGTTGGTCGCCGCCGGTAAAGAGATCGTGGGATTTGATCTGAACGAGGTCGCTCCCAGTGGATCCGAGAGCGATGAATGGGATGGGAACGTGGGCGCGCGGCTCTTGTACAAGATGTGCGGCTGGGCCGTTATGAGCCGGCCCGGCGGCAAATCCTAAACTTAAACTAGCGCGCGTACTTCTTGCCGAGGCTCTCGCGGATTTCCGCGCCCTCGATGCTCAAGCGAGTCCAAGGAATCGCGAGCAGACGCTCGGGCTCGATGGCTTCTTCGGTCTCTTCGCAGATTCCGTACATGCCCTTCTCGATGCGGCCCAATGCCGATTCAATTTCCATAAGTTGTTTGCGGAGTCTTTCGTGCATGCTGAGGAACTCGGCCTCGGCCAACGCACGCAGAGTTTGATCGCCTTCGTCGCCACCTTTTGCGTCTTCGCTGTTGTACAAGTCGGTGCGAGATTCACGAACGCGGTTCAGAATTTCCGCTTTCGCACTCAGCAGCTTTTTCTTGCACTTCTCGACTAGATCGCTCGACAAGCTTGTCATGTTAATTCCCCCCCAGAACAAGTTTGCGTCTATCTGCTCCGGACGACTCGTCTTTCGTCCGGGTTGTCTCCCGTTCCCTCCGGCATCTGCTGTTTCATTCACAGTGCCATTTTGGAACTGAACTATTTACACATTACCCATGATGTTTTTGCAAGTAGATTTCTTAAAGCATCTTACAATAGATGCGCATCGCGACAATGGTCCGGACAACGAGAGCGGGTCGCGAACGGCAGTTTTCTATTTTAGGGGAGGAGCGATTCCAGACCAAATTCTTCGCGCCCACTGTCTCAAATTGAGACAATATAAAGAGAAGTTCGCCCACGGAGGGTCGTTTGCTCGCATTTATTAAGAGATGGCTGCCGGCTTATCTCTGGTTTTCCGGCATTCTCATGATGTGTGTGGTTGTACTGATTGGCTTACAGTCACTGATGACCATGGTGTCGTGGAGACCGACGCATACGTTGGAAAGAAAACTCGCGAAAGAATTGTCCAACACGCTCAGCTGCACCGAAAAATTCTCGGGCCAGCAGTTCTCATGGCTGAATCCCCGAATAGTGGATCTGCAGATGCGTTCGCGTGGCGCCGAGCTCGTTCAGCTTGAATACCGAAACAGCGGCTCGCTCGAATTGCTCGCCAACGGACATCACGTTTACCGCGTGTGGTTCGAGCCGTCGGTGAAAGATTTGAAGTCGGGAGAAGTCGTGCGCTTTCCTCCCCGTATCGAACAATATTTCGAAGTCGACCACTCGGGCACGATCGTCGCGTGCGTGGCGCGCGGAGGACAAATCGTTCCCGCCTCGAACCTTCAGGAAACCGTCACGAAAGCTTGCGAGGAAAAGGGTTGGAGCCGCCGCATGGTCTGTGACAAAGGCACCGAGCGCTGTTACCCGCTCGCCCAGTGCGAGAAAGCTGGAGGCGCATGATGAGCCGCCGTTTCGTCGCCCGCCAGCGTTCGATCAGGTTCTTCAACGGGTTGCTCTATGCGAGCGGCGTCGTGTTCAACGTCTTCGCGCTCGCCTCGGTCATTAGCCTTCTTACCAAATCCGCGAGCGGCCCCGCTGCGTCCACGCTGGCGCGCGTGGAGCTTGAGGACGCGCGTCGCTGCACGAAACATATGGGCGGCCGCGAGTTCAAGCGCGGGGGAGAGCAGGACGTCGCGATCGTGCTCGGTAACGGCCGTGAGTACCCGGTGAAGCTCAGCTCGCATTCAACGTACGGGCGCACGAAAGATGGACACTCTCTCGAGATGGTCGATGTCGCCTACACGAAGGAGAGCGGCGGCTCGGGTCTTTTGTTTTTCGTCGTGAATCAGGCCGGTAACATTCAAAGCTGCGTCTCTCCCTACACTTATCCGATCAATCGCAGCCACCAGCTCGACTGCTTGGCCGCGGCCGGCGAGTATCAGCAAAACGGCGAATGTCATATGCCCGTGAACTTACCTTCGGACTGTCAGATGATGAACGGCGTCTTAAATCAGAAGACGTGTGTCGTTCCCGCAGGCAACCGCATTTTGCGCGCGAGCACGAGCGCTCAGGCGCGGCGCACCTGCGAGAAACCCGATTGCGAGAGCTAGCGCGTCGCTGTTAGATTTCCCGTCGGAGAAATTCTCCAGGGGGAAATATGAAACACGTCTTACTCGCGTTCGCGCTACTCGTCCCGGGCCTCGCCCAAGCCGACATCATCAAGTGCAAATTCACCGAGCCGTTCATCAACACGACGTACAGCATGACCCAGAGCACGCTGACGATCGAAGGTCTCGATATTCCGAAGCAAGTGATCAAGAACGTCTCGTTCCAGATCCTCGGACAAAATCATTTCGAGCTTTGGGATAAGAACAAAAACGTCATCCAAAAGCTCGATTTGGATTACACGGGCTCGGATGGCATGAGCGATCTGACGTATCCGTACAACGTTCAGTGGAACACGAAAGGTCTCTGGGGAGGTTGCGAGTCGAACTTCCTGCACGCGGCGGAAGCTCCGTAAAAAGCGCCGCGCACCTAGAAAGTGATCGATTGAACGATGACCGGCTTCCACACTTGCGATTCGTGAATCCAAGCTTGGCGGCCGGTCTCATCCTCCACCTGCACCCAATCGCGATTGTTGGCGATTCGCTTGAACGGCGTGTAGCGATCCACGGTTCTGAAATCCATCGGCTGCGCGGAGCTCGAAGGCTCGCGCCTAAGCGTCGCGATGTTCGTCTTCACGACCACGCAACGAATCTTGTTGGTGAGATCCGAGGTCATCACCCAGTGCTCCTCACCCTCCATGTCTTTCACTTTCGTCCACTGACCTTTGCGATCGACTTTCAAAAACGGCATGTAGCGCGAGACCTTCCACGAGACCGGATGCTGCGCGCCCGGCCCCTTCCGAAGAACCGAGCTCGCCTTCGCGCATACGGGCTCGCTCTGCTGGGCCGCCGCTAGAGTCGCGCAAAAGAGTGGAAGAAGGAGGAGTGCCCGCACTAGAGATCGATCTCCGCGATCACCGGGCAATGATCGCTGCCCGTGACGTCGTCGAGAATTTCGACGGATTTGAGTTTTTTCTCGAGCGAACGCGAGACGCAAATGTGATCGATGCGCCAGCCTTTATTGAGCGTGCGCGCGTTTTGAAAATAGGACCACCACGTGTAGCGATCCTTTTCCTTCGGATGAAAATAGCGAAAGCCGTCGATAAACCCGTTCTCCAAAAACTGTGTCATCCACTCGCGCTCTTCGGGCAGAAACCCGCTTTCCGCCGAGAGCGCAATCGGATTGTAAACATCGTGATCGAGGTACGCGACGTTGTAATCCCCCACCACGATAATATTCTCGCCGTTTCGCGCCCGTTTCACCAAGTGGTGAGCAAAACGCTTCAAGAATTCCTGCTTGTAGAGATGGCGTTCCATTCCCGAGCCGCCATTGGGAAAGTAGACGTTAAAGAGCGTGAACTTTGGAAACGTGGCCACGACCATTCGACCCTCTGCGTCGAATTTCGGAATGCCGAATCCGTACTGAACCTCTTTGGGTTTCGACTTCGTGTACGTCGCCGTTCCCGAATAGCCGGGACGTTGCGCGGCCGCCCAGTACGACGTGTACCCTTTGGGCGCGGTTATCTGCTCCTCAAGTTGATCGGGATGCGCCTTCGTCTCTTGCAGACAGAGGAGATCGGGCTTTTCCTTGGCGATGAAATCGTGGAATCCCTTCTGCACGACCGCGCGGATTCCGTTGATGTTCCAGGTGACGATTTTCATGCCTTTTGACCTCGCTTCGAATCTATGGCACTTAGCTCAAAAGCTTACGTTACAAGGAGTCATATAATGCCGATGATTGGTCAACCCGCTCCGCAATTCGTCGCACCCGCGGTCGTAGCCGGCGGCGATTTCAAAGAGGTCAACCTTGCCGACTACAAGGGCAAGTGGGTCGTTTTGTTCTTCTATCCTCTGGATTTTACGTTCGTATGCCCGACTGAGATCACCCAGTTCCGCGACTCGTTGAAAGATTTCCGCTCGGAAGGCGCTGAAGTCATCGGCGTTTCGATCGACAGCGTGCACTCGCACCGTCGTTGGATCAAAGACGATCTCGGCGATCTCGGCTACCCGCTCGTCGGCGACGTCACGAAACGCATGTCGCGCGACTATGGCGTCTTGCTCGAAGATAAAGGTATCGCCACGCGCGGCACGTTCATCATCGATCCCGAAGGCCGCATCCAGTACATGGGCATTCACAACTTGAACGTCGGTCGCGACGCGAAGGAAATCCTGCGCGTGTTGAGCGCTCTCAAGTCGGGTGAGCTCTGCGCCGCCGGCTGGAAAAAAGGCGACAAGCATCTTCAGGCTTAATCTTTTTTACGTGTGAGACTCGAGGCGCGCGTGACTCGCGAGAGCCGTGCGCGCCCGAATTCATGTCCTACCATCTCTTTTACAAACAACTCGATCAAAACGCGCGCCAACTCTTTCCTTCGCTGAAGGACGTGCCGCAAGTTTCCTGGGACATGCTGATCTCGCCGATCGAACTGCGCCTGAAGCGCGAGGTGCGCGAGACCTGCGAGCGCGCGATTCGCGCTTTTTATTCGCTCTCGCGCCGACCCGAATACCACGCGCAGCTCGAGCCAATTCCCGGAGTGTCCGATCACCCGACGCGAAATCGCTCGGTGCTGATGGCGTACGACTTTCACACGGCCGAGGACGGCACGTGCTCCCTGGTCGAGATCAACACCAACGCCGCGGGCTTCATGCTCGGCTCGGTCATGGAAATGACCTACGGTCAGAGCGTGGGCTTTAACCACCCGCCGCTCGTCGCGCTCAAAGGCGCGTTCGAAAATGAGCTGCGCCTTTGGGGAAAGACGAACGGCACGCCCCGAGTGGCGATCGCCGACGAAGAGATCGACCAGCAGAAGATGTACGCCGAGTTCCTGATGTACCGCGATTGGTTTCGCAGTTTCGGCTGGGGCGCCGAGCTTTGCGACTCGAAAGATTTTTCATTCGGCGATGGCCGTTTGAACACGGCCGCGGGCACGGCGGTCGATCTGGTGTACAACCGCATGACGGATTTTTACCTCGAGAACCCGGCGCACGCGGATATGAAAACGGCCTTCAGCAGCGATGCCGCCTGCTTCTCGCCGAATCCGCGCGAGTATTGGCTGCTCG
>CAYPFC010000087.1:8771-11460 GCA_964409815.1 uncultured Pseudobdellovibrionaceae bacterium | reverse complement strand
AGCGAGCGCGTGATCACCGTAAACGGTCAGCCGCGCTACATGATCGAATACCAATCGGACACCGGCACGGAGTCAATGCTCCAGTCTGCGGTATTGGGCCTGATCGTGAACGGTGAGTTGCATTATCTCTTGTACGAGCAACGCCAAGTATTTTACCGAACGCAAATCAACGAAGTTCGCGACCTCTACTCGGTCGTCACTCTGAAATAATCTAAGCGGCCTTTTTCTTGACCAGGAAATGGAAGTAGCGGGGCTTGATCACGTCGAGCTCCGCTTGCTGTTTACAGTGGACGCATTCTTTTTCATCTGGCACGGAGTCCGGCGTCCAGTCCTGAACGGCCCCTCCAGGTGTCGGCATGAGCACCTGCTCGTCCTTCTCGCAGCTTTCGCAGAAATAGGGAACATAGATCGACTCCACGGCCACGCCCGGGGGAACGAAGCCCACGAGAATGTTGATTTGGTTCACGATCACACTGCTGCACTTCGTAAGCGCGATTTGGGTTTCCTTGGGGTACGCCTTCAGCCAGTGAATCCACTTTCGGCAGCCCAGAGAGTTAATAAACGAGAGCTTCTCGAGATCGATCATCACGCGGCCCGCGAACGAGGTATCGAACGCCGGCAGTTCCGCCGTCTCGTCGAGCACTCCGTCCAGCTTGAGCGTAATCCCTTCGCTATTGCGAATGACTTGTACGTGCAGTTTCATGGTCTCACCCAATTAAAGTTCAAAAACTTCACCTTCATGCGCGAAGTGCCAGCTTAATCCGGGATGCTCCAGGCCGGACCGCTTGCGCGCGCGGACCAGTTCCTCGTAATAGTGCATCGTCTGCTCTTCGGCCTCGTGAATCGCCTCGTCGCTCGCGCCCGGATCGTGGTGCACGAAAACGGCTTTCTTGATCTGCTCGCGAATCGCGAGGTCGATGCCGATCGGCCCGCTCGAGTGACCCCAGTTGATCTTTTCCATCGCCTCGTCGAACGAGTACTGAGCGTCGAAAACCATCAAATCCGCTTTCTGATAGAGCGCGGCGTCGATCCCAAGCTCTTCGCGGCTCGTGCGCGTGCATTCCGAGTCGACCGCCCACGCGAGCGAGCGGCCCCCCGCCTCCACGCGCGCGCCCCAGCACGGATCCGGGTGATCGAGGAGGTACGGCGTAACCGTCAGCTCGCCGATCTGCGAGGGCTTGCGTTGCGGGATCTTATGAAACTTCATCTGATTCTTGATCACAGAATACGGCACCGGGAAATTCGGCTTACGGAACAGCGTCTTGATCGAGTCCTCGAAGTCGTCGTGAGCGGCGTACATGTTGATCTCGACACCCTTTTGGTAGAGCGGGACGAAGAACGGTAAGCCGATCAGGTGATCCCAGTGGAAATGCGTGAAGTAAATGTGGAACTCTTTCTGATTCGGTTCGGTCGATGTCACGAAGTCCGAGAAATTGCGAATGCCCGAGCCCGCATCGATGATGAGACGAGTCGCCCCTTGAGTCACTTCGGCGCAAGACGTGTGGCCGCCGTAACCGCCGGCGCGGTACGGGGGCATGGCCTCGAGGAACGCCTCGGGGCTGATGTTGACGTTAGCCTTACGAATCTGCTCGTACTGCTTCAAGATATTCTTCATCTGTTCCCGCACACGCTCGGGAGTCGTGGGAGCGGGCAATGACCCTCGGACTCCCCAAAGTTTTACGCGCATGACGTACCTCTATCCTAAAACGGCCAGTTCACATTCAGGCCCAATGCCTGCTGCGACCAGCGTGTTGCCGCTCTCTCGCTGCGAATATTCACAAAGTACAACTCAACGTTCTTCTTCTCGCGATCGCCCTTTTGCACGGCTACGCGCACGTAGTTCGCGGTCGCCGGATCGAAATCCTCTTCCTGTAGGCGGCTCAGCGACCCCCCGAGTTTAATGAAACTATCTTCCATTACGGGTTGCGTGAGCTCGACGCGCAACCCGTAGGCCTGCACCGCGCTCGGCGACCAGTAGTAAGTCGCGCGCTCGTTGACGCCGAGCGCGTTCATACCGCCTCCGACCCAGAACCACGTCGGGTACTGCGAAAACCCGTACATCAACGCCGTATCCGACATCCAACGCGAGTTTCCGTCGCTCACCCAGCGCTGATCCCACATCTGCTGAATCTTCCAGGTCTGATAAAACGTGTAGGCCGCGTTCCAAGTAAATCCGTTGTAGAGCGTCGGATCGGTCACCGCGTTGATGAGCATCAGATCCTGAAGCATCGACGCGCGATAAATCTTGAATGACATATTGAGCTCGTCCGACGCCTTCCAAATCGTGCGAACCGCTCCAGTGAGCTCGCTCCCATCGTGCGAGGGATCCTTCGCGGCATAACTGAACCATCCCAGGTCGGCGTCAACCGACCATAAAGCGGAAATCTTATGATTCACGAGCAGGTAGGGGCGATCGATCGAGTATGAGGGACGATCGCTCACAAGAAATCTTCCCGTGCCGTCGATACGCTCGTAACCGAGTCCCCACGCCGTGCCGGTTTCTTTCTCTTCCGAGTACGGCCACAAAACGTCCGAGCGATCCGAGACCGCGCCGACATTGAATCGACGTTGCTTCAAATCATCGCTCGTTTTCGCGTCTTCGATTGACCCGAACGCGTTCGCCTGGCCGGCTTCCACCGCCACCGAATACGCGAGCAAGAAAATTAAAAACGCGATCAGTCTCACAAGT
>CAYPFC010000087.1:6046-8736 GCA_964409815.1 uncultured Pseudobdellovibrionaceae bacterium | reverse complement strand
CATCGGCGCCAACGGTCAGGCGCTTCGGTTTGTATTTCGCCATCAATCCCGGATCGAGCGCTTGCCCGGCAAGGAGCGCGTCCCGATTCGTCCACCAGTTGGCGATCTCTTGCGCCGTCTGGAAGTACGCGCCCGACTCGCGCAGGTTTTTGCCCACATCCGCGACCAAAACCTCGTAGTCCTCGTTCTCGATATAGCGCGCGGTGAAGCTGTACGAGTACAACCCGCCGATATTCTTCAGCCAATCGATCTCGTTTCTGACGCGCGTGCCGGCCTCCAGAATGCTCATGCCTAATGAGGTCAGCAATTGCTCGTCCTCGCTAGAGACACGCGGGAGCTGCACCACTTGCGCGCCCCCGTCCTTCGCCTTGCGAATCAGGGGAACGGCGCGGTCGAAATCGGTGCGCGCGAAAAAGTATTTCATCCCGGTGTTCATAAGAGCGTCGAAGGTCTCGTCGTTGTAGGCCTCTTCGGGCGGACGTACTCCGACGGGGATCTGTCCCGAGATTTCGTTGAGGACCTTGCGGCAGCGGGCGACGCGGCTCACTTGATCCGTGAGCGTGCCCTGCGGGAGCGGCGCGGTCGAGTCCGCCGCGCATGAGATCTCGCCGATCGATGCGAGCTGGCGAGTCAGGCGACGCTCCTTCTGCATGTAATCCGAGACGAGAAACCACGTCAGCGGAAGCTCGGCGCTCTTGGCGACCGCGCGCGCCGCCCGCGTGCGCGAATCGTCATGGTCCATCGAGAACGTCATCAACGCCGCGAACGGAGCCGCCTTCGGCCACGTCGCGAGCGCCGAATACGAGTCTTTGAGCAGAAAGCGCATTACGGAAGCCACGACGGCGTCAAGGTGCTCACGATTCAACTGCGCCGGGTGATCACCCGCGTTCGGTGAAAAATCCATCCAAACCGCGCGGCCCTGGCGGCCGGCGAGCGCGACGAGGCGGGCGTCCAGCGGGCCGCTCATCACGTGTTCGCGGCCGATCGCGTAGCCATCGGCTTTCGGAGCTTGCAACCTGAAAGCGTTCGAGATCGGATTCACTTCGACGATCAACCCCGCGTCGAATCCCAGCGTGAGCGTGCTATCGCCTTTCAATACGAGGTGCGGGTTCGCGCTGCGCTGGAAAGGCTCGAACTTCAATTCGTTCCACGCCCAAGTTTGGCGGGAGCCGACGACTTGCGCCGGAGATCCGTACAGAATGAAGGATTCGGAGCCGCCCGCCATCATCTCGTCGAGCTTTTTGGCGTCCCAAGCTCCGGGCAGCACCACCTGCATGCGTGCCGACCGGGCTCCGCAGCGCGACCACTGCGCGAGCGGGCACGTAATCGTATGGATGCCGTGCTTCGAGGCCCACTTGCTCCAGTGCTCCATCGCCAGACGCGAGGTCTCTTTCGCGGCCGGAGTTTCTCCCGCGGGCGAAGTCAGAAGCACTAAGGATTTGGCCCGTAAACGCGAAACGTACCGCTCGAGGCGCGGCAGCGACTCCTGGTACGAGTGAATCGTTTGGTTGCGATTCTTGTTCAATGCCTGGTATTCCGCGGCCGTCAAGTCGATCGGGCGCGTGAAATCGTGCCAGTGATTCGCGATAAACGTGACGACGACGAAACCCGCGCCGCCGACAATCGCCGCATGCCATTTATAATCCATGGGGGAAAAGCGCGGCGTGCGCGCGTCGAGGTAAGATCGGATCTTACGGTCGTACGACTCCTTCAACTCGAGCGGCAGGAACCTGCGGAAGTAACGGCCCTCGGTCGGGTGGGAAATCGGTGACTCCCGTCGGCGATACATGCGGACCAAGCGATGCTGCAGATAGAATAGGATTGTCACCGTCACGACGAGGAAAATCGAAAGCCCGAAAAGAGTCATGATCACAAACTGCCAATTCATCGCGCGACCCCCGGAGTTCCAAGCTGTCCGCTGCGCTCGAGCTTATCCCACGTCATCTCTTCGCTTCTCCACTCGTCGAACAGGCAAAGTACGGCCCAAGTTTGGAGGAAGAATGAGTAAAGAGGTTTATCGATGAGCACCATCCACACCCATTTAATGAGATGGGGGTGCTTGTGCGTGGCCAGTAACGCGCGGAAGATGTCGATGATCGCCGTATAAAACAGGTAGATCCCGAGCATATTCGTGACGCCGGTGTGGAAAAAGTAGCTTAAGAAGAGAATCGTGAGAGCGAAGTTCATGATGGGCAGCACGGCGGTCTCGAAGGTCAAGTAAGCCGCGAGGAGTTTTCCGCGGACGACGCCGATCTTCCAGATGTCTCCGATGTGAGCGAACACGGCTTGGTACATTCCCCTCACCCAGCGGTAGCGCTGGCGAAGCACGGAGTTGATGTCCTCGGGGCCTTCCGTATACGCAATAAGGTCTTCGTCCGCGTGGATGCGCCAGCCCTTGGCAAGCAGCCGGATCGAAAGCTCGGCATCTTCGGCGAAATTGGTCTTCGATTCCGTATAGCCGCCGATTTGCAGCAAAGCTTCGCGCCGGAACAAGCCGACAGGCCCCGGAACAACCGGAACGGAGCCGAAGAGCGAAAGCGTGCGCCGCGGGAAATTCAGCGCGAGCAGGTATTCAAGCTGTTGGAAAATCAAGAGCGCATTGTGAGTCGATGCCAAATGCACGTGGCCGCCGACCGCCGCGACCTGCGAGTCGGTGAAATGCGTGACCGCGCCCTTTAGGCCTTCGCTGT
>CAYPFC010000087.1:693-6036 GCA_964409815.1 uncultured Pseudobdellovibrionaceae bacterium | reverse complement strand
GAGGCGCGAATCAGAGTCCACGCAGAGGATGAGGTCTCCGTTGGCATGAAGCAATCCGAAGTTCAAGGCCGAGGCCTTTCCGCCGTTCGGCTTCGAGAGAATTTGAACCTCCACCCCGGGATAGCGGCTACGCGCTTCCGTCACCGCCTCGAGCGTGTTGTCGGTACTGCCGTCGTTCACGAAAATCACTTCGAGGCTTGGATAGTCGAGCTCGAGGACGCTCGAGAAGCTTGCGGCGATCGTTTTTTCCTCATTGAAGGCCGGTACGATAACGGTCACCTTCGGCGTGAACGCCGGGCGGCGGCTCATCACGCGGGCCGTGCGGCGCGATTTGTCCGTGATGGCGCCCAGGAAGAACAAAATCTCGCGGATGATCGAGATCATCCAAACGCTGAACAATCCCGGAATCACATACTCACGAAAATCCGCTTCGGGCAGGCTTCCGATGCAGAAGCACGCGACAAACGCGGAAACCGACAGCGTCAACCACAGGAAGTTGAGCGACGAGCGCCAGGCTGGGACCGGTTTAACCGGCTTTGCGAACGCGTGGATGCGCGACCTCCGGTTCCGTGACGACCAAGCCTTGGCCGACTTCGAGTTTGAGCCAGAATTCTTCCTGCACGGTTCTGAACCATGGAGCGCGGTCCAGTGTGAGTTTGAGGAGCGGCTGAGAGCCTGCGCGGGGAAGCGCTTTGAGCGTGAGGAAGCCCGACATGTTCTTCAAGAACGCGACGCGAACGTCGCGGTAAATCTGAGTGTTGAACTGCACGTATTGGCCGAGGAACGTCGAGGAGCTGTTCGCCGCCGCGGCCGAGAGTTTCTGAATGCAGTTATTGATCAGCATGTGACTGTGCAGGTTGAGGAGCGAGTCCACCTGGTGGAACGCGACTCTCTCGGGGAAGTCTCCGGAAAGGCGCTCGAGCTCTTGAATGAGCCCGTTGTAATCGTTCGTCAGACCGATCTCGGTATTCGCCGAAGGCTGGTAAGAGAGATACGCCAGCTGCTCGGACTTCAGGTACTCGTAGAACTCGAAATTGCATTCGGCGAGAGATTGAAAGAGCGAGAGCGGATCCTGGAGCGTGACGAGCGTGCACTTCTCACCGTTCTGTAAGCCCGCTTTGAGGAAGTGACCGAGCATCAGGAGACCGGTTTGGTGATCGGGCGTTTCGACGACGTTAAAAATATTGCCCGGAAGTCCGCCGATGGACTTATCCAAACCGGAAATGCCGGAAAGCACGGTGATCGCGTTCTGCATGTATAAGATGCTCCTGTTTCACTTGTCGGACTTATATTAAGCAAGGTTGACAGGACTGGACTTGGGTCGCGTGCGGTGCCGACGAAAGTCGGGCCGCACCGGCCTTAGGCGCGCGGCCGCGGTGCTGCCGACGCGATGTTTCGATCCCGGGATCGAAACATCGCGTTACGAGAGAATCGTTCCATATAAACAAATTTTGTTGCGTCCACTGTGAAAACGGTTCGCGTCACGAGCCTTGATAATTGAAATGAAAACGAAGGAAAACACCTTTTAGAATTAGTTATATCGGCCGGCGAATTCGAAGGGATGATTTGGCGTCCTCGGCATGGATTGAACATGCGACCCCCAGTTTAGGAAACTAGTGCTCTATCCAACTGAGCTACGAGGACGTCGAGGAAACTTATAGGGCAACCCTAGCCCCTTGGCTACTGCGAATCTCGCGCCTTCATTTAATTGATTCTTAGAGGCGAACTTGTGCCGTGATCAAGAAATTGATCACGTTAAAGGAGTCGAAATTCACCGGGCCAGTGGCGCTCGTCGTCCGGCTGCGCTGGACGTGCAAGTACGAGCCTTCGAAACCTAAAGAAAGCATCGTGCCGATGTAATAGTCGTAACCTGTCGCAATTCCGTAGTGGTACGGCGAGAACGTGAGATCCGTCGCATTCACCGTCGCCGTCACTTTAGTCAGACCCACACGCAACGCGACGAACGTATCGCCGCCCGACGCCGGCAAATGAATCGCCGACTGTACGCCATGCAAAGAGTAGCGAAATTTTTCCGTCGACGACGGCTCACCCGACTCATCCGAACTGAAAAAGTAACCGCCGGCCGAGAACGTCGGCAGAATAAATGCCGAGCCCTTCACGCCGAAGATCTTATACTGACGCGTATTTTCCGCGTCCGGAACGCTATAGCCCCACACAATCCCCGCTTGCGAGCCTTTGCCGTCCGCGTGGGCGGCCGACGCGGCGAGCAGAATGGCCGCGAGCGCACTGTAGGTCAGAATGAGGTTAGACAAAACTCTTCTCACGATCTTTGTATCGGAATGGTACGTCCGCGAATGAACGCGACCTACATCCGGATTTTCATCTTCCTTGCATCTTCATCTTACTTGCATTGGCGGCAGACGGTTGACCAAGAGCTCAATTCTCGACCAAGTACGGGGAAACACTCATGGGAGATTCGCACATGCTTAGAGTCCTTCTTCTTTTTAGCTCGATCTTCTCGGCCGTGGCCCTCGCCTCGCCGAGATCCGAGGTCATCCGTAACTACGCACTCACCGTTCACGCGAAGTATGCGGAAGCGTACGCGGGAGCCACGCTCCTTCAGGGCGCCATCGACCAATTCGCCGCCGACCCGACCGAAGCCAACCTGATCGTCGCCCGCACCGCGTGGCTGACGTCACGCGAGAGCTACTCGCCGACCGAAGTTTACCGCTTCTATGCCGGCCCGATCGACGACGAAGACGGGCCCGAAGGCGCGCTGAACGCCTGGCCGCTCGACGAAGCCTACATCGATTACGTCGATGGAGACGCGAGCTCCGGTTTGATCCAGAAACCCGATCTCTATCCCACGATCGATGACTCGCTCCTTCGCGACATCAACGAGAAAGACGGCGAGAAGAACATCGCGACCGGCTACCACGCGATCGAGTTCATGCTCTGGGGCCAGGATCTATATCAAGATTCGGCCGGCCGCCGCCCCGTCACGGACTTCACCACCTCCCCCTTCGCCGAGCGCCGCAAGACGTACCTGAAAGTCGTCGCGCAACTCCTGGTGGAAGATCTCGCCTCGCTCGTCGCCGCCTGGAATCCCGAGGATCCGACTTCCTTCTTCCAAACGTTCGTCGATCCCGCGCGTGAAACCGAGTCTCTTACCAACATCCTCACGGGAGTCGCCAATCTCGCCGGCTTCGAGCTCAGCCAGGAACGCATGTTCACGGCCCTCGACAACCGCGACCAAGAAGACGAGCACTCGTGCTTCAGCGACAACACTCACAACGACTTCATCTACAACGTGAAAGGCATTGCCACAGTTCTTCGCGGCGGAGTGATCGACCTGATCCGCGCCGAGGATGAGTTTGTCGCCGACGAGCTCGTCGATGCGCTCGCGAACGCCGAAGCGGCGATGGCCGCGATTCCCGTTCCGTTCGACCAAGCGATTCTCGACGGCAGCCCGAATCGCCCGATCGTCATGAAGGGAGTCGAGTCTCTCGAAATCCTCTCGGAAGCGACAAAGCAAGGCGCCGTCACTCTCGGACTCGCGATTCCCAAGCCGGAATAATGCGTCCTAGCGTTAAGCGATTTGCCAGACGACTGTTGGTCGGCGCGATTCTTCTGATCGCGACGCCCTTGAGAGCGGGTCCGTACTCGGTTGAGGACGTGACCCGCAATGCCTTTGGACATCCATTCCCCTCGCTTTCGCGCGAAGAGACCCGCGAGTTCTTCGTCGGAAACTCTTTCTTCCGCCAAGCCTGGGTGCGCGCGCCCGCCACCACCACGTTACGTGACGGCCTCGGCCCCACGTTCAACGCGACCTCGTGCTCGGCCTGCCACCAGCTCGATGGGCGCGGACTCGGCTCCGCGAAGACCGGTTTCGCGCACGTCTCGCTTCTCTTCCGGCTAGAGGACGCGCCCGATTACGGCGGCCAGCTCAATCCGGTCGCCATCGACGACGTTCCCGGGGAAGGACGCGCGCTCATCGCGCACGCGCTGATTCCCGGACAGTTCGCCGACGGCAGCGCTTATGAGCTCCGTCGCCCCGTGGTTTCGTTTCAAGATTGGCTTTTCGGCTCGCCACCGTCGCACGCCCGCGTTTCCGCGCGCGTGGGCACGCAGCTGATCGGACTCGGTCTACTCGAGCGCATTCCCGCGGGCGAGATACTCAAGCGCGAGGACGTCGATGACCGCGATGACGACGGCATTTCGGGCCGCGCGGCGATCGTGCTCGACATGCGTACGGGCCTCATGACTCTCGGCCGCTTCGGCTGGAAGGCCGAGCAACCCACGCTCGAGCAGCAGAACGCGGCGGCCCTCATCGGCGACATGGGACTGACCTCCGAGCTGTTTCCCGTGCAAAACTGCACGAAGCCTCAGCTCGCTTGCCAGGCCGCGATCTCCGGAGGCGACCCAGAAGTCGATGCCCGGGTCCTGAGCCGGCTCACGCATTACACGCGAACGATCGCGGTTCCCGCGCGCCGAAACGCCGCGAGTCCCGAGGTGCTCGAGGGAGAGCGGATCTTCGCGCGCATCGGCTGCGCCGATTGCCATACGCCGTCTTATGAGATCGAGGGAAATAAAATCTCTCCGTTTACCGACATGCTTCTTCATGACATGGGCCCGGCGCTCGCCGACGAAAGCATCGCCGGCCTGCCCCTCGCGACCGAATGGCGCACGCCTCCGCTCTGGGGTATCGGCCTCTTTCAAACCGTCAACGGTCACACGAATTTGCTCCACGACGGCCGCGCCCGCGGCGTGAGCGAAGCTATACTTTGGCACGGCGGAGAGGGCGAGCGCGCCCGCGAGGCTTACCGTGACCTGTCTCATTCCGAGCGAGCGAATCTCATAAAATTTGTCGAAAGTCTCTGAGCGAGACGCTTTCGTTCTAAACATGAACGGTTTTCGAAGAATTTGACGCCCGCCCGCCTAGTCCGCGATATCCTGATAGTACATTATGAAAGCCTTCGCGGGACGTTATCTGTTTAAGAAGGGCTTCAGCACTATTTTGCTTATTAGCTGGGGCCTTTTATTGAGTGGATGCTTGGAGACCGTGGAGAGCGGATCCGAAGCGGACACGGATGTAGTATCGGATCCATCGGATCCCGTACTGCCCCCTCTTACAACTCCGGAAAGAACCGTTTGTGACCCTTTTAACGTCGGCACGACCGCGCGCGATCGCGGGCTCGTGGGAAATCTCGTTTACCTCGAGGACGATCAGCCGCGCTACACTCGCGTTTCCGATTACATCGATAACGGCACCCCGATCTCGAGCACGCTTTATTTCGATAAGCTTTTCGTTCCCACGCGCGCCTTCGACCTCGGTTTCTACACGCAAGAAGGTCGACTCGTCGTCAACCACAACGATCAGCC
>CAYPFC010000087.1:0-683 GCA_964409815.1 uncultured Pseudobdellovibrionaceae bacterium | reverse complement strand
ACGAGTACTTTGGTCTAAGACTCGAGACCCAGTTGGTCTTGGCCGAGAACGAAGCTCCGGGCTGGTACCAAATGGCCGTGCTTTCCGACGACGGCGCGATGCTCAGCAAACTCAATCCCGATGGCTCGCGCGACACGATCGTCAACAACGACGGCACTCACTCGACGCGCATGGGATGCTCGATGAAATCTGTTTACCTCGATCGCGACACGAAGTTGAAAACGCTCATCGAATATTATCAAGGTCCGCGCTACCACATTTCGCTCGTCGTGATGTGGCGTCCGCTCCCGGAAGGAGCCGACCCGAACGCGCCGGCCGCGGATGTCGAGTGCGGCCGCTCGGGCAACGGGCGTTACTTCAATTCGAACGTCGTGCCCAGCGCGCCGACCGCCACGTACTACGATATGCTCACGCGCGGCTGGAAGCCCCTCGGCAACGAGAACTACTACTTCCCCGAGCAGGCAAGCAACCCCTGCGCGCAGGAAGATCCCCTGCTGCTCACGAACTTCACGATCAACGGCACCACGCGCACGAGCGTGACGGTCAGCTGGGCGACCAGTCTGCCCGCGAACTCGAAGGTCGAAGTTAAGAACGTCACGACCGGCGCGGTGATTTCGTCGCCCGTCGATCCGGCGATGGTGACCGCGCATTCGATGACCGTCACCGGACTTACGGCCAATACG
>CAYPFC010000086.1:4176-11496 GCA_964409815.1 uncultured Pseudobdellovibrionaceae bacterium | reverse complement strand
CGTAAGCGCTTCGCGTCTGGAGCTGCCGAGCTTGATGTCTTTCAGCACGATTCTGAACTCTTCGGCGAGCACGCTGTCCTCGGCCTTGTCGACGATGCGCTGGAGCGAGCCCATGAAATCCAATCCCGCTTCCGTGGAGAGCGCCATCAGGTCGATGAAGAACGGAAGATCAAGCACGACCGCGAGGTAGCGCTTGTTCTTCGAAGTGGAGCAGTAGAGGTTCGGGAACATCCAGCCGCCGATCGCGATGGCCGGGATCATGATCGTGGGAAAGCCCATTTGCAGCGCGAAGTTCATCACGGCGAACACGCAGGGGAACATGATGCCCCAGAGAATCTGCAAGCCAATGAACTCGTCTTCGTTGAGCTCTTCCGAGAGGCCCGCGGTGAGAAGGCGACGGCGAATTTTATCCCGGTAACTTTTGCTCTTGATGCGAAGTGCGTGTTGCAGGGTAAAGTTGTGTACGAGCGGGCGCGAGAAATTGATCAAACCGCTTTTCGATTTCGCAGGTTCGTTGCCCGACGCCCACGCGAGAGCTTCCGCATCGGTATTGTTCGTGAAAATCGCGGACGTGAAAAGATAAACGGCGAGCGCGGCGAGGCCGAGACCGGAAAAGAGAATGAACAGATCGAATGTAAACATCCCCAACCCTTCGGTTTTAGAAATTGCGCTTGCGTCTCAATCCCCCAGACGACGTGAACTGCTTGAGCGCGCGGGCTTTGGCTTTCGCCTGTTTCCAGTAAAAGTATCGGAAATCTTTGACGAAAACCTGAAGCCCGCCGAGGTGGTGTCTCATCTTGCGACGGTGAAGGCGCGCGCCGCGATAGAGCAGAATAAAGATCTGAAATCACGGGGCTTTTTGCTTCTCACCGCGGACACACTGGTGTTCCTCGAGGGAAGGCACCTCGGAAAACCGAAAAATTCGGCCGAGGCGACCCATTTTTTGCGACTTCTGTCCGGAAAAACGCATAGCGTTATTAGCGGATTTTGCCTCTGGGAGACGGGGGCGACGAACTTCTATACAGAGTCGGTCGAGACCTTGGTCTCGTTCCGCCCTCTGAGCGAAGGCGAGATCGCGGACTACGTCGCGACGGGCGAGCCCCTCGACAAGGCCGGTGCGTACGGGATTCAGGGCGCCGCCGGAAAATTTGTCTCGTCGTTCACGGGTTCAAAGAGTAATGTCGTCGGTCTTCCGATGGAGCGCCTCGAGGGCGCGATAAAAGAAAATGGCTGGAATGTCCGTAGGCGAGCGCCTTAAAAATTTAAATTCTCGGATCGCATGCGCGTGCGAGCGTGCGGGCCGAAAGCCAGGATCCGTGCGGCTCTTAGCCGTCTCAAAGCTTCAGTCGCTCGCGAAGATTCGCGAGGCGTACGAGCACGGCCAAAGATATTTCGCGGAAAATTACCAACAAGAAGCGGCCGTGAAGCAGGAGCAGCTCGCGAGTCTTCCGGTGGAATGGCATTTCATCGGGCGTATTCAATCGAACAAGGCGAAGTTGCTCGCTGGAAAGTTTTCTTTGATTCATTCCGTGGATCGCGTTTCGATCGTCGAGGCGCTCGCGAAAACGCAGATCGCGCAGAATATTTTGCTTCAGTACAATGTCGCCGGTGAAGCGTCGAAGGGCGGCGCCGCGGAAGACGAGCTCGAGAAGATGCTGAGAGCGGCGGAAGGCACGAAGTTGAAAGTCGGCGGTCTGATGGTCATGCCCCCTTTCGTGGAGAACGCCGAGGAGAACCGCGCGCACTTTCAGAGCGCCGCGAGGAAGCTGCGCGCGTTGGGTTTGACGGAATTGTCTATGGGAACCACTCAAGATTTCGAAGTGGCCATTGAAGAAGGCGCCACCTGGGTTCGTGTCGGCACCGACGTGTTCGGGCCGAGGGAGAAGGACGAAGAATGAGAGAGAATGTTGGATTTATTGGCGCTGGAAACATGGCGCAGGCGTTGATCGCGGGATGGTTGAGCAAGCAATTGATCAAGCCCGAGGAGATTTCGGTGAGCAACCGTACTCCCGGAAAAGTGAAGAAGCTGACGGATGAGCTCGGAGTAAAAGGCTGCGCGACGAACGAAGAAGTCGTCGACGGCGCCGACATCGTGGTGATCGCGGTGAAGCCTCAGGACTTCGAAAGCGCCATCGAGCCGATCGCTTCGGCGTTCACCGCGGATCAGGTGGTGATCTCGCTCGCCGCGGGTCGCCCGCTTTCGAAAATCAAAAAGATTCTTCCGCAGTGCCAGCACTTGGTGCGCGTGATGGCCAACACTCCGGCGCGCGTGAACCGCGGGGCATTCGGGTACTGTACGCTCACGCCCAACATTCGCATCGATCGCTGGATGGAGCGCATGTTCGGCCCGCTTGGTCTGGTTGTTCGGCTCGATGAGGGCGAGGCGTTTCAGGCGTTCGCCGTCGCGACGAGTGCCGGAGTCGGGTTCGTTTACGAGCTGATGATTTACTGGCAGGAATGGCTCGAGGAACGGGGGATTGACCCCGAGCTCGCGCAGGCGATGACCGTGCACACCTTCGCGGGCGCCTCGGAGCTGGCCCTGCAGTCGATGTCCCAAAGTCTGGACGAGCTGCAGGCGCGCGTAACCTCGAAGAAGGGGATCACCGCGGCCGGCCTGGAATCCATGCGGGAGCTCGAAATTGAGCGCCTTCTGCGCTACTCCTTCGAAAAGTCGGCGCTCCGGGACCAGGAACTCTCGCAGGATTAACCTTTTTTAGACTTGCCTAGTCAAAAGGCGCTCCCTCATACTTTAAGGGTAGGGGGAAATCCGTATGCGTATCGCTCCAATCGACATCGCTCATAAAACCTTTCACCGTAAAATGATGGGCTTCGACCCGGATGAGGTGATGGATTTCCTGCGCCTCGTGGCCGAAGAGCTCGAAACCCTCATCAAGGAGCGCAATTCTTTGCGCGAGAACCTTCGCGAGAAAGAGCTTTCGATCGCCGAGTACCGCGAGCGCGACGAGCTCCTGAAGTCGACGATCACGACGGCGACCCGCATGTCCGAGAAAATGCAAGTCGATGCCGAGCGCGAGGCCAAGCTCATAATCAACGACGCGAACCAAAAGGCGGAAGTGATCGTGCGTGAGTCGCGCGATTCGTTGAAGCGCATTTATCAAGAGATCACCGAGCTCAAGAAAGTTCGCATGCAGTTCGAGAACAACTTGCGCGCGCTGGTGCAGAGTCATTTGCAGATGCTCGAGCAGGGACAAAAGATCATGCCGAATCCGCAGGTTGACCCGCGCGTGGGCTCGGATGCTTCGAACTCGGACGAGGCGCAGCTGATCAAGGCACGCGTTTCCGAAGCGATCCAGAACAATTTCAAGTAAGTGATTTCCGAAATCGAGGGCGGCGTGCGCATTCGCGTGCACGCCCAGCCCGGAGCCTCCAAGAATCAAATCGTCGGTCTTCACGGCGAGAGTTTAAAAATCAAAATTCACGCAGTTCCCGAGGGCGGCGCCGCCAATGCGGAGTTGTGCGCTTATTTGGCGGAAGTCCTTGGCGTCGCGAAGAGCGCGGTCATGCTGGTGTCCGGTGCGACTTCTCGTGCGAAGGTCGTCGAAGCTCGCGGCGTGACGAAAGAGATCGCGGTCAACAAGTTGGTCTTCGGCGGTCGACTCAACGACGAGAGTCGGAAGAACTCGAAGAGCTAGCCTGCGGCGGCCGTTCGCTCTTTGGAGGTGGCGACACCCCATCCCGCGATGATTCCCATCGCGGAATATTTCGCTTCATCGTTTCTTGAGTGGAGAAGATAGCGTCGGTATCGCTTGGGACGGCTGTTTTGCCTATTTCGGCATATTTCCTGTGGCTCGCGATTATGCAGAAATAGGCAAAACAGAAGTGAGGCGCCACGGATTTGAAATGGGATGCAATATTTCGATCCACTCCGTGAATATGCCGGAATAGGCATACTCGCCGGTCGGGGGTGAGGCGCCCGCTGGATTATTCGACGATGCGGAAGCGCTCTTTCACTTCCGCCTTCGGAAGCGCGTCGAAGTGCCACCACTCGTGCGCGAGCTGCTTGAAGCCCGAGTCTTCCATCACCGAGCGCAAGACCTGGCGATTCGCAATATGCTCGGGTGTCAGCTCTCCGCTCGCCAGGAATTTCTCCTCGAGCTGCGGTTGCGCGATGTCGCGGAAATCGTCGTATCCGGCGCCCATGTCGAGCTCGCGGCCCTCCCGGTCCAGAATCGAAAGATCCACCGCGAATCCAAAGTTATGCAAGGAGCCCGGCTCCGGCCGCGCGATGTACTTCTCGCCCGGCGTACCCTCGACGTGGCTCCATAGCACGCGCTGAATCGAGCGCGGGCGGAGCGCATCGTAAATGATAAATGTATATCCGGGGTGGCGGGTGACCAGCTTATCGAACGCCGCGAAGAGCTTCTCGGCGGCCAGCTTGTGAAGGAAGGCGCGGTTAAACGGGCCGTACATGTTCACGCCCACGAAATTATTGGTCGAGCCGTAGCGGAGGTCGATTTTAAAGCCCGGGCGGTTCAAGTCGACGTAGTCATGAGAGCCAAGCAGGAAATTTAACGAATCCAGGATGGAATTGGCCATTCGCGTTCTCCCCCAAAATTATCCTACGCTTCTGGACCAGGCATGTGAATCCCTCTTTGGTAAACTGGTCTAGATGGTGAGCGTGATCCTCACGGGCCTGAACGAGGCCGAAAATCCGGTTTTCTGGGACAATATTCAGCGGCTGCGCGAGAGTTGCGATCTGATCGTCGTCGACAGCGGCAGCCGCGACGGCTCCTTCGAGCGCTTTAAGGCGATGGGCCTCACCGTGTTCATTCAGCCGGGGGCCACCCGCGAACAGTGTTACCTGCACGGCCTCGATCAAGCGCGCGGAGACTCGATCCTGCTCGTGCCGTCGCGCGCGCGCGTGACGGAAGAGATGCTCTCGGCGCTTGGCGGCCGGGGATGGGGGAATTTCTCGCGCGGCGAGCCGCCTCTCTTCAAGCGCGCGCCCTGGTATATGAGATTCGTCGTCCATCGTTTCGATCTCGATCACTGCGTGTTCTTCAGCGCCGACCTGAAAGATTGGGCGCGCCGCTGTCTCACCAAGTAACCTTTGAAATTCGAAATCCACTGAGCTAAGAACCAACTCACACGATGGGGTGAATCCGGTGAAATTCCGGAGCTGTCGCGCAACGGTAAAGCCCGATTTCCCACTCGTTAACCACTTACGCGTCATAGGCGGGTTAACATGTTCTTTCTTCTTTTCGCCGCGATCCTGGCTCACGCCCAAGACATTCCGGTTTATAGAATGACCCGCATCGTGGTCACGCCCGACGAGGGCGAGATCGGCGCGAAACCCGACGCGGTCATCGAGATCCCCGAGAACGCTCCCGGCCGCGCGGCCACGCTCGACGAAGCCCTCAAGTCCGCGCCCGGCCTTGTCGTCGCGAAGTCGGGAGGCCCCGGCCAGCCAAGCGCGCTCTTCTTGCGCGGAAGCGCCAGCGAGCACACGCTCGTGCTGCTCGACGGCGTGGAGATCAACGATCCCAGCGCGCCGGCCGGCGCGTTCGATTTTTCAACGCTCGATATGAATCTCGTCGAGCGCGTTGAAATCTTCAAGGGCCCTCAAGCCTTGCGCTTCGGCTCGGGCGCGATGGGCGGAGTCATAAACGTCGTTACTCGAAAAGGGTATGCGTCCGCAGAAGATTCCGTTGGCGGTGGGCGCCTTGCCGTTCGCGCGGGCTCGTTCGAGACCAATGCTCTGAGCGCGGCGCTGCTCGGCGGAACTGAACGCGCGCACTACGCGATTTCGTTGAACCGCTTCGAAAGCGCGGGGATCTCGGCGAGCCGCGAAGGAGACGAGCTCGACGGGCACCGCTACTGGGCGGGGGCGATGCGTTTAGGGTATCGCGTGAGCGACTCGTCGGAGCTCGAGCTCGTCTCGCGCGCGTCGACGAGCTACGCGGAGCTCGATTTCTCGCCCTCGAGCGCGGGACCGTACTTTACGGTGGCTGACGACCCGAATTATCGGGTGACGGGCACGCGCGCGACGAACGCGTTGAGCCTCGCGCAATCGTGGAGCGAGCGGGCGCGCTCGAAGTTCACGCTGGGTCACGATTACACCGATCGCCGGTATCGCGACGATCCCGACGCGCTCAACGCGGACGCGCTTCGCGAAACGCGATGGGGCGGAACCTTCAAGGCCGACGCGCCGACGAGTTGGCGCGTGAGCGAGCGCACCGAATGGAATTTCGGACCGTCCTACCGTCGCGAGCAAAACCAGCGCCGCGCCGAGATCGCGGGCGCGTTCGCCGATTGGAATTTCAACCCCGGAAACTTCCTTATGGGCGCGGGCGCGCGCGTGGACCATCACTCGCGCTTCGGCGTTCAGCACAGCGGTCAGGTTTCGCCGGGCGTGAGCTGGAGAGGCGGCGCGCTGAAGGCGCGCTGGGCGACCGCGTACAAATCGCCGAGCTTGTACCAGCTCTACGATCCCTCTTTTGGAAACGAGGAGTTGAATCCCGAGCGTGTGTTCGGCGAGGAGTTGACCGTACAGCAGGCGCTCGGCACGGCGTACGTCGCGATCACGGCTTTTCGCTATCGCTACCGTGACTTGATTCAATTCTCGTCGCGCTACGAGAACTTGTCCGCCGCCCGCGCTCAAGGCGCCGAGATCGAGCTGACCGGAGGGGGCGACACGCAATTCGAGCTCGCATACACCTACACGGATGCCCGAAGCCTTTCCACGGGTGCCCAGTTACTCAGGAGACCGTTTCACAGTTGGCGCGCGGGCTTGACCCGCGCGTTCGGGGACAGATTGAGCACCCGGGCTATGTACTACGGCGTAGGCCGGCGGGCGGACATCGACGCGCTGACATCCGCGAACTTGGAGACGGGCGCTTACGATGTTTTGGATCTATCCTTGAATTATTCCGTGCGCACCGATCTGCATTTCACGTTCAGCGCGGAAAACGTTTTGGATCGGAAGTATCAACAAGTCGCGGGATACGGGACGCCGGGGGCGGCCTTTTTCGTGGGAGCGAAGGCGGAGCTTTAGCCGCCTTCGAGCATCTTCTCGGTTTCTTTCATAAGCTTGTCGAGATTCTTCTTGGCGGGTTTTTTCTTCTTCTTTTTCTTCGCTGGAACGTTATGCAGTTCGATCTGCATCTCGACGTTCTGAGACTCTTCGATCGCCTGCTGTTGCGGTGACTTCGCCGGCTTCGAAGGCGCTACTACGGGCGGCTCGACGAAATTCGGATCCTCGCGGAATTGCGGCTCTTCGAAACGCTGGGAATCCCCGGCGCCATCTTCTTGAAAGAGCGACTCGTCGTAACGCTCGCCGCGAATGTCGAAATCCTCTTC
>CAYPFC010000086.1:3176-4166 GCA_964409815.1 uncultured Pseudobdellovibrionaceae bacterium | reverse complement strand
TCGCGCGCGGCCGCGCTCGCGCCCGCCGCCGCGATACTCGGGGAGTACGCGACGCCGCCCATGGCCGTCCATCCGTCGGCGGCCGAAGAGCCGTTCACGGTCAACGCGAATCCGCCGAACACGCGCAGGGCACCGAAGCGCGTGCCGGCCTCGAGCGCGAGCTCACTGACGCTCGGGTTGATCGAATAGAAGCGGTAGCTTCCGCCGTTGACCGCGCCCAGGTAAATGTCGCGGTCCGCGCGATTCTCGCTCTCGGCATCGTCGACGATGCTCTCGTAGCCGCGATATTCGCCTTGAATCCAAAATTTTCCGAAGCGAAAGCGCGCGCCCAAAGAGTATGGCAGCAAGAACGAGCGGCCGTCGCCGCGATACTCGAATCCCAGATAGCCGAACGGCTTCAGCGCGCCCATCGGGTAGATCGCCCAGCTTCCGCCGCGCGCGCGCAGCCCGCCCTCGCCGTACAAGGCTTCGTCGCCGTTTTCATCGGGCTCGAAGATCGAATAAATAAAATCACCCTGAACGGCGATGTCGAACCTACCCATCTCGTACCAGTTCTGCGCGCCCGCCAACACTTCGCTCAGACCCGAGTTCGTGCGCACGAAGGTCCCGTCATCTGACTCCGCGTAACCGAATACGCCGCCGCCGTAGAACCGCCAATCCGCGCGCCAATCGTGAACGTAAAGCAGTTCTCCCGTCGCGCTCATGAACGAGCCGCCGCCCGGCAACCCTTCCGAGGAGCCGCCGCCCGCTGCGTAGTTCGCGCTCGACGAAAAATAGGTGGAAGTAAACCGGATTTCGTTTTGTCTCGCGCGTGGCGCCGAAGGGACTTCCGCCCGCGCTTCGAGACTCAAAGATGTAAGCAATACTACTGACAAAAGCCTGAGCATAAGAGTAAATCCATGGTACCGTAACTCGACACAGCGACCAAGGCCTGAAACGAATGAAAGACAAACGGCTACTCATCATATTTCTCACCGTCTTCATCGACCT
>CAYPFC010000086.1:0-3166 GCA_964409815.1 uncultured Pseudobdellovibrionaceae bacterium | reverse complement strand
TCGTCGGGTTCGGAATCATAATTCCTCTGAACCCCTACCTGGCTAAAAGTTTCGGTGCGACCCCGCTGCAAGTCGGTCTTTTAATGAGCGTGTACTCGCTCATGCAGTTTCTCTTTTCTCCCATTTGGGGCCAGCTCAGCGACCGATACGGACGTAGGCCCATCATTCTCATCAGCTTACTCGGCGCCGGGCTCTCGCACGCGGGCTTTGCGTTCGCGACGTCGCTCGAGGGTTTGATTCTCACGCGGGCGCTCGCGGGCCTGTTCGGCGGAAATATTTCGACCGCGATGGCCTACATCGCGGACATCACGCCCGACAAAGATCGCAGTAAGGGAATGGGCCTGATCGGCGCCGCGTTCGGGCTCGGGTTTGTATGCGGACCTTTCCTCGGCGGCTTGCTCGCGAACCTTGGCACACGGCTCGGGGACACGCCTCCGCTTGGAGAAAGCTTTCCGGCGCTCATCGCGGGCGCGATCTGTCTGGCGAACGCGCTGGCCGCGCTCAAGTTCCTGCCCGAGTCGCGCACGGCCGAAGTGACGCAAGCAAAGACGCTGCGGTTTCAAAAGATGGCGAAGGCGATCAAGACCCCGGTGCTCGGCACGCTCATGCTGCTCGTCTTTCTGAACACTTTCGCGATGGCTCACATCGAGGCTCAGCTCTTTTTGCTGATGCGCGAAGACTACGCGTGGAGCCTCATTGAGGATTGACCCTCGTCTTTACGCAAGGCTATCTGATTCGCAAAATGATGCCCAAGCACGGGGAGAGGAAACTTCTCCTCGCCGGCATCGTACTCTCCGCGCTCGCTTACGGATTGATTGCGGTCGACGGTTCGATCGCGATCATCGGGGTGGGGGTCACGCTTCTGGGAATCGGCAACGGGCTCGTCACCCCTTCGGTGAACGGCAGCATCAGTCTTCTAAGCGGGAAGGACGTGCAGGGAAGTCATCTCGGCGTCTCGCAGTCGCTCTCTTCCCTCGCGCGTATCTTGGGGCCGCCGACCGGTGGCTGGCTCTACTCGCGTGGCCACGGGTTGCCTTTTGCCGCGGCCGCCGTAATCTGCGCGCTGGGGTTGCTACTCGCGCTTCGCGCGGGCGCCGGAATTCCCGAGCGGGGTAAGGAGTAACGGTGGAGATCGGATTGTTTCAGCTCGAAAACCTAACGATCAGCCGCAGTCCGTTCACGTTTCTGGATTTGAGAGCCGACCGCTCAAGGGCATTACCGGATCAGCTACAGAACTGCGTAAAGGTCGCGCGGCCGACCCCACCCGAGCAAGTCGAGGAGTTTCTGACGAAGGAGAGCGGTCCTAAGGATCGTCCCATCTTACTCATGTGCGAAAACGGAAAGATCTCGGCCGCGACGGCGGACCGTCTGGAGTCCGCCGGTTACGCCAACGTCTACATAGTGGCGGGCGGAGTCGACGGATTATTGTCCGAGCTAGACTGACGGGGAGAATCGTCGAGAACGAAATACAGAACTACGTACCCAACCAGCGTGGCACCAACGGAAAAAAACGACAAACAGATGGCCAGAAAGCGGACGATTCCGACTTCCAAATTCGTTCTTAGCGCAATTTTCGAGCAAACTCCCAGAATCCATGGTTCCAAAGCTTGAACGGTTTTATCCTCACGTGGCAAGCTGATCGCCAACATGAGATAGAAGAGGACGCCGGCTCCTAAAAAGAGAACCGAAAGAATCCAGAACAATCGAACTAAGCCGACCGGAAGATCCAATGCACGCGCAACGCCTTTACATACACCGAAAATCGCTCCATCTTTGGCCCGGACCCATTTCATGTGCTTCGCTCCTTCTGAGGTTGGCCGGAAGAAAGTCGGAAACCCGACCTTTCGCAATCCTTAACGCCCGGCAGCACGATGATAATGGCCCAGTCCAATTGACGAGGAATTGAATCGATGGGGACAATAGAACTAAATTTGTTTAGTGAAAATCGTAAAAGACGAATCGGACGAGGGATGTAGGATGAAGTTGCTCTGCTTTATTCAGGATCAGCAAGAACTCAGCACTCATATTGTGGACGAATCGGCTCACCAGCAATGGCAGACCCGCATGGTACAGGATCGTCACCAGATGGGTCAGGCGATCCAGGAATTCGCGCCCGATATGCTGATGATTTATGTCGGTACGCTCGCGGAGTTTGAATGGTGGCAAGGATGTGGAGTCATTGAAAACAAGCCTACGCTTTACATCATCGAAGAGTTGAGCGAGGAGTTCGTCGTACGCGCGTTCGAGACGGGTGCCGACGGGCTCGTTCCCAAGCAGATTTTCAGCCGCCGCCTGCTTGCGGCCCGCGTGAAGGCCTACCTTCGCCGTCAAGGGATCGCGGACAATCGCCGCTTTGTCCCCCGTTTGCAGCTCGTCCTTGACAGTCAGCGCTACCGCGTTGAGGTGAAAGGCTCGTCTCTCGGCCTCACTTTGACCGAGTTCAAAATCCTGCGTGAGCTGGCCACCGATAAGGAAAAGGTCGTCTCTCGGCGGGATATTCAAGGTCAGGTTTTCGGTACCCAGCAGGTCAGCAAGCGCTCTTTGGATGTGCATATCTGCGCCCTTCGCAAGAAGCTCGGGCCGTACAATCTCGACATCGATTCGGTTCGCGGAGTCGGATACCGCCTCAATCCCTGCGCCAGCTAGCCTTGAGGGCGGAAAGGTGCTACCTTTTCGGCCATGGAACTTTCAGACCGCTACAGCCCGACCGAGGTCGAAGACCGCATTTACAAATGGTGGTCCGACCGAGGTTATTTTCGCGCCCAAGATAAATCGACCAAGCCTCCGTTCAGCGTGATTCTGCCGCCCCCGAACGTGACCGGCTCTTTGCACTTAGGCCATGCCCTCAACCATACGATTCAAGACACGCTTGTGCGCTGGAAGCGCATGCAAGGATTCAACGTGCTGTGGATGCCCGGCACGGATCACGCGGGGATCGCCACCCAGAGCGTGGTGGAGCGCGAGCTGAAGAAAGAAGGCAAGTCGCGCAAGGAAATGGGCCGCGAGAAGTTCGTCGAGCGCACCTGGGAGTGGAAAGAGCAGTACGGCGGCCGCATCGTCGAGCAAATGAAGAAGCTCGGAGACTCATGCGATTGGGACCGACTGACCTTCACGCTGGATGAAGGCGTTTCGAAGGCCGTTCGCAAAGTCTTCGTCGATCTCTACA
>CAYPFC010000085.1:2583-11543 GCA_964409815.1 uncultured Pseudobdellovibrionaceae bacterium | reverse complement strand
TCGATCCGGGAACGATGTCGCCGCTTCAGCACGGGGAAGTGTATGTCACTGACGACGGTGCCGAGACCGACCTCGATTTGGGTCACTACGAGCGCTTCACGAACGTGGCGGTCAGACGCGCGAACTCGGTGACCGCGGGACAAATCTATGAAAGCGTGATCAGCAAAGAGCGCCGCGGAGATTACCTCGGCGGAACCGTTCAGGTCATTCCGCACATCACGGACGAGATTAAGTCCAGAATTTACGAAGCCGCTCAGGGCTCCGAGGTTGTGATCGTCGAGATCGGCGGAACGATCGGAGACATCGAAGGCTTGCCCTTCATCGAAGCGATCCGGCAAATGCGCGTTGACGTCGGCGTCGAGAACTCGATCTTCGTTCACGTCACATACGTTCCGTATATCGCGGCTGCGGGCGAGCTGAAGTCGAAGCCCACGCAACACTCGGTCAAAGAGCTGATGCAAGTGGGAATTCAACCCGACTTTCTGATTTGCCGAAGCGAGAAGGAAATTTCGACGGAAATGAAGTCGAAGATCGGCTTGTTCTGTAGCGTGCGCCCCGAATGCGTCATCGCCGCGCAAGACTCTAAGACGATCTACGAAGTTCCGCTCGTTCTGCACTCCGAAGGCCTCGACGCGAAAGTCGTTGAGCGCTTGCGCCTCGAGACTCCAGAGCCCAACATGAATGGCTGGAGCAAAATGGTCGATACGCTCAAAGCGCCCGAGCGAGAGATCTCGATTGGCATCGTCGGCAAGTACGTCGACCTGAAGGAATCGTACAAGTCGTTGCACGAAGCGATGGTTCACGGCGGAATCGCCAACAATTCGAAAGTGAACGTCGTGTACATCGACAGCGAAACTCTCACGGACAAAAATGTTGCCGAAGCGTTAAAGAGCGTCGACGGAATTCTGGTTCCGGGCGGCTTTGGTGAGCGCGGAAGCGAAGGCAAAATTTCGGCGATTCGTTACGCGCGGGAAAATCGCGTTCCGTTCTTCGGTATTTGCTTTGGAATGCAAATGGCGGCGATCGAGTTCGCGCGCAACGTATGCGGGATTAAAGACGCGACCTCACGCGAGTTCGTCGGCGATAAGAAAACCGCGCGTAACTGCGTGATCGATATCATGGTCGAACAAAAGAACATTCGCGATATGGGCGGAACGATGCGCTTGGGCGCGTTCCCGTGCAAACTCGCGAAGGGCTCGCGCGTACAAGAGGCTTACGGCGAAAGCATGATTCAAGAGCGCCATCGCCACCGTTACGAATTCAACAATAAGTACAAAGCGCTGTTCGAAAAAAAGGGACTGACGATGTCGGGCATCTGCGAGGATCGCGACCTGGTCGAGATCATAGAGATTTCTGAGCATCCTTGGTTCGTGGGCGTGCAATTCCATCCGGAGTTCAAGTCGAAGCCTCTCGCTCCGCATCCGCTGTTCAAGCGGTTCATCGGGGCGACTTGGGAATACAAGAAAAAGGTTTCCGATAAATCTCACTCGAAGCGTTCTCCTAAATCGTTGAGCAAGATGGCTCGCGGCCAAAGCTCATTGCTCTAGAGGTTGTTACAAGTGTCCCAAGACGTTGAAGAGGGCCGCCGGGTCCTCAAAATCGAAGCGCAAGCCATCCTAGACATCAGCGAACGCCTCAACGGCGGCTTCGAGAAAGCCGTCGGAATGATGCTTGCCTGCCAGGGCAAAGTCATCGTCACCGGCATCGGCAAATCGGGTCAGATCGCGCGCAAGATGGCGTCGACGCTAAGCTCGACGGGAACTCCGTCGCTTTACCTGCATCCGGCGGAAAGCTCGCACGGGGATATGGGCGTGATCGCGAAGAGCGACCTTGTCGTGGCGTTCAGCTACGGAGGAGAATCGCCCGAGTTGGCGAACTTGCTAGGCTACGTCGCGCGCAAGGACATTCCGGTGATCGCGTTTACCGCGAAAGGCGAGTCGACGCTCGCGAAGAGCGCCACCGTGGTGCTCGACATCGCGGTGAAAGAAGAAGCCTGCCCGCTGGGCCTCGCGCCGACGTCGAGCTCGACCGCCTCGCTCGCGCTCGCCGACGCGCTCGCGATGGCCGTGCTTAAGCGCCGCGGATTCAAGAAAGAAGACTTCGCTGAATTTCATCCGGGCGGCTCGCTCGGACGTAAACTCACGTTGCGCGTGAAAGACGTCATGCACTCGGGCGACGCGCTCCCTATCGTCACCGTAGCGGAAGATATGAAGAAAGTTATTTCTCTCATGACTTCCAAAGATGTTCGCGGCGTCGCCGGCGTGGTCGACGACAAGCAAAGCCTGATCGGAATCATCACCGACGGGGACATTCGCCGTCGCTTGGAAAAGTCGTCGAACCCGCTCAACGAAAAAGCTCAAGACGTGATGTCCAAGAATCCGAAAACGATCGACTGCAACGAGCTCGCCGAAAAAGCGGCGTTCCTCATGCAGCAGTTCAAGATCGACCGCTTGTTCGCGATCGATCGCCAAAGCGCGAATCCCCATAAGCCGGTCGGCCTGATTCACTTTCAAGATCTGCTCAACGCGGGAATTCGGTGAGCGACACGCGTAAATCGATCCTCATTGCGGAAGATTCCCCGCCCAACCGGCGGATCATGGCCTTCTCGCTGCAAAAGCTCGGCTTCAACGTCATCGATTGCGCCAATGGCGAGGAGGCTTGGGCGAAGCTCAATTCGGATGAGGCCAAGGACGTCGTCGCTCTCTTTTCCGACATCATGATGCCGAAGCTGAGCGGAATGAAGTTGCTTGCGAAGGTGAGAGCCGAGGAGCGATGGAAGAAGCTGCCGGTCGTCCTGGTTTCCGCGGTCAACGATCGCACCAGCGTCCTCGAGGCGCGCGACCTGGGTGTCGTCGGCTACTTGATCAAGCCCATTCGATTCGAGAAAATCGCTCAAATCATCCAGCAGATATTTCCCGATCACAAGATCGAGGACGGCGGATACTCCGTCCGCTAGGTCGCCGTGATGGGCAACTAGCGCGGTTTGATCACGCGGGCCTTCGTGAGGAGCGCGTGGAAATTCAATCCCCAACCGATCCCGAAGCGCTTGGGCGGAAAGACCCGCGGCTCGTTCGGATTCCAGATGTCCTTGTAGAAGTTCTTGTAATCCCACTGAACGGGAAAAATGAGGATCTTTTTGAGGGGCCTTTTTTGAGGTTCCATTTCTATAGCTTAGCACCGGAAAAGCGCCTGATGGAGCCCATTTAGGGCCCGTGGCCGTGCTCCTCCCTCTTTATATTGCGTTTTGCGTGGCATCCGCCCTGCAGTCTTCCGGCGTACTCATGCGCACGTTGGTTCTGAGCCTTTTATTTTTAGCGGTCATTCCGCTCGCGAGCGGCAGCTTGAAGCCCGAGCTCGAGTCGGAATACTGGAAGGACACCGGTCTCGACCGGGCGTTCGCGCAGACGCTCATCTCGAGCGCGCTCTGCCACCAGAGCGAGCGTTACTTCGACTCGTGCAAGGCCGCCATTCTCGCCGGCGCGCGCCTAACGGGGCACGCTTCGCAGTTTTCGGGCCTGCGCGAGACTCAGTTTCCGAAACGCCTAGAGTTCGAATTCCTGCTGAGCCGGGTGCTGGAAGGGGCGAGCGAGGCCTTGCCCGAGCCTATGCTCCTCGGAAAAATGATTACGGCTCAACTCCAGGTCTTCGATCGCTACGCGCAGATCATCCCGTCGTCGTTTTTAAACTTGCTCCTTAACGGTGAAGCCAAAACTTACTACGACCTCGGCATCGAGACGGAGATCTCGGCGGCCGGGCTCTTCATTTTTCACGTCCACCCGAACACTCCCGCTTCAGCCGTGGGCTTGCGCGCGAACGATCGCATTGTCTCGATCAACGGAATGGTCGCGCGCGGGCTCGAGGACTCCGCCAGACTGACCTCGCTGTGGACCGGCAGGCGCGACTTCGCGCTCAAGCTGAAGATCGAGCGCAACGGGCATTTGATCGAGGTGGAGACACGAACCGGTCCGGTTTCGCTCGGCGATTTGATCGTGAACCAGGTACGCGCCGGTGGGAAAACGTTCGCGCACCTGCGTCTGCTCCGCTTCGGTAAAAATAGCTGCGATCGCATTGAGTCGCAGCTCCAGGCCTTCCAACGGCTCGGTGGGAATTTAGGCGGCGTCGTGCTCGACGTGCGCCACAACGGCGGGGGTATCGTCGCGGAAGGGCAGTGCATCGCCCAGCTCTTCATGGGGAAGCGGCCGGCGATCGCGCGCGAAAAAATCGCGCTCGAGTTCCCAGCCGCGCTCGATTTTCCGATGGGGGATCTGCCCGACATCGCCGATCTGTTCGGCGAGCGCTCGGCTTTCGAGGGGATGCCGCTCGTCGTGCTGGTCGACGCCTTCTCGAAGAGCATGTCGGAAGTGGTGGCCGGCGCGCTTCAGGGGTACGGTCGCGCATGGGTCGTGGGAGAGCGCAGCTACGGGAAGAGCCTCGTGCAGATCGGGCGCCAGCTTCCCGGCAACGACAAGCTCCGCCTCATGAGATCGATGGCGCGGTTCAGTTTGCCGCCCGACATCGCGCGTGCCGAGCCGGGCGTCGGTCCCGACTTCAATATTCCGTTCGCGCGGTTCGCCTCTCACGACCGGCGTTCGTTTCATCGCGAAACGGACGGAAATGTGCCGGCACCGGCACGACAAAACCGCGATCAGCTACGCTCATGCGCTTCGCGTCCGGGCTCGGCGGCCTCTTACCGTCAGGCCGTGAGCTCGGCGCTAGATTATTCCGACGAGCAACTGGCCTTCGCGCTCGCGCTTCTCTCTTGCGCAACATAACCTTTGCTCGCGCAGTCTGACCAAGGACCTGAACGGATCGCGGTCAATATACAAAGAAATCGAATCCACCTAATATTTGAAGCATGACCAAGCCGCTCATTCTTTTTTTGGCGTTGTTCGCCTCGGTTCCTTCATTCGCCGACGACATTGAGTTTCCCGAAGAGGAATTGGCGCGCGAAACGACTTTGCCCGTGTTTGACAAGCGGCGCGCGGTTTTGAATCGCAGCGTGGTTACAGAAGGGCGCATGGAGTTCGGCCTCGGCGGCGGACTCGAGATCAACGAGCCCTACTACAACGATACGATGTTCGGTCTGCAGGGCACGTACAACTACAACGATACCAGCGCGATAAACGTTCAGGGCCTGATGTGGATGGACGGCCTTTCGAGCTACGGCGAGCAGCTCAAGGCCGGCGGTAAGCACCAGCCGTTCGACGCCTCGAAAGTCCCTCACCCCGAGTGGGGGCTGTTCGCGAATTATCAGTTCACCGCATATTACGGAAAAATTTCGACGACCAAACAAGGGGTGATGAACCTGAATCTCTTCGGTCTCGCCGGTTTGGGTTACATAAGCATGGGCGAGCTCAGCACCGTGGGTTTAAATTTAGGCTTTGGTCAGAACTTCTTCTTCGGACAGAACTTCGGTCTTCGCTTCGACATGCGCTGGCTGATCTTCCAGGGTCCGAACGCGACCTCGCAACGTCTTCTGGCGACGGACAATCCGTCGGCGTCTTCGTTCGAAGATCGCATCTACTACAACACTCAGATCGGTCTCTCCGCAGTTTTCATCCTCTGATATTCCTGGATTCACACGTCTCGCGACCAAAGGCTTGGGTCTAGATCTCATCTATATATATTCAATTTAAATTAGCCTTTAAGTATCCTCTATATAGGAATCTCTCAACTTGGGGTAAGCACGCTTGGTCACTCATCTTGTTACCGCTTTGATCCTAACGATCTCGGGCTTAATGCCGATGTCGCCCGCTTGGGCGCAAGCCGACCTCGAAGGTGAATCGGCGTCGTCCGCCGATCAAGAAGTCGAAGCACTCTACGATAAAGACGAGAAAAAGGAAGAATCCAAGTCCGAGGCTCAGCGCCGCACGCGCAACAGCAAAACCGCGAAAGAAGTACAGTCGCTCTCGGATCTCGCAAATCTCGCGCCGTTCTCGGACGTCGCGGTCATTCAACGCCGCTTCCTTCCTAAAACCGACCGCTTCGAGCTCACCGGCGGTTTGTTCACGAACATCAATAACCCGTTCTTCAACTCGATCGGCGTGAACGCGCGCGTCGCGTATTACCTGACCGAGCGTTACGCGCTCGAAGGCATCGCGAGTTTCGCGACGACCAGCAATCGCCAAGTTACCGACGACCTCGAAGAGCGTCCCGGATGTACGACGGGCTGTACGGGCATCACCACCGACAATGTCGTGACCTCGAACGGATTCTTCGCGCTCGCGTTCAAGTGGAACCCGATCTACGGAAAGATCACCTGGTTGAACAAGACCATCGTGCCCTTCGATCTCAATTTCAACGCGGGCTTCGGCATGACTAGCACGACCGAAGACGAAATGGAGCCGACGATCCACTTGGGCACGAGCCAAGTGTTCGCGCTCAGCAAGGGAATGGCGTTCCGCTGGGATTTGATCTGGAACATGTATCAAGCGACCGCGACGGACGATACCGGCGCCAAGGAGACTTTGAGCCAGAACGATCTCTTCCTTGGAATTGGCATGAGCTTTTACTTCCCCGAGGCGACGTACCGATGAAACGTATAATTATCTGCGCATTGGTCATCTCGTTGTTTCCCGCCGGAGCGTGGGCGCAACGTAAAAAGAAGAAGTCTTCGGGCGCAAGGACTACGCGGGCCGCGGTCATGACCGGAACGGATCGCGATCTGGTCGACGCGCTCACCCTTGCGAAAGCCGGTCGCTACGCCGAAGCCTCGCAGCGGCTGTTTACGCTGAGCTACTCGCCGCGCTTCCGCGATAAACGCATGCAGATCAAATACATTCTCGGGATGACCCTTCACCAGATGAAGTTGAATCAGGTTTCCGCGTTCCAGTTCATCGGGGTCGTGAAAGAGGGCAACAACAAGTACATCAAGCAATCGCTCGAGAAACTTTCGCTCGCGGCAAACGAGCTCGGTGACGACACGCTCTTGAATTACGCGATTTCGCGCGTGAACGTGGATGAATTTCCCCGCGTACACCGCGACATGCTCCACTTCCGCATCGGCGAATACCAGATGCGCAACAAGCAGTATTCCGAAGCCGCGCGCAGCTTCGACCGCGTCGCCCGCGGTCACGCGCTCTACAACAGCGCGAAGTACCAGGAAGGTTTGGCCTACGCCGAGGCCGGACAACTGGATCGCGCTCTAACGACGTTCGAAGAATTGATCCAAGCGCGGTCGGGCGCGGCGGTGACGGACAAGTCGCGCGTCGCGGGACTCATGGGTAAGGCACGCGTGCTTTATCAAAGAAAGAATTGGGATGAGGCAATCGAGACTTACCGCCAAGTTCCGCGTGACACCGAGTTCTGGCACGATACGGTCTTCGAGTCCTCGTGGGCGATGCTGCGCTCGGGACGATTCCGTTCGTCTTTGAGCAACTTTCACACCTTGCACTCGGCGTTCTACGAAGACCATTACATGCCCGAGTCATTGCTCCTGCGCGCGATCGTTTATCTTTATATTTGTAAATATGACGAGATGGATAAGGTCCTGAATTTGTTCAGCCAGATCTATAAGCCCGTCTATAAGCAAATCAACAAAACGCTCGAGTCCGTCGACAAACCCGAGCGCTACTTTGTCATGATGAACGACATGATGAAGAAGTCGAAAGGCGACAAGAACTTCGAAAAGCAGAATCTTCCCATCCCGTACCTCGTCGCTCAGAAGATTACTCGCGAGGCGGACTTCCAAAACGTGTTCCAATATATCCGTCGCCTGATCGAAGAGAAAAAGCGTATTCAATCGCTCCCGGGCGGATGGGCGAGCACCCCTGTCGGTCAATACTCGAAGAAGGTTTTGAACACGCGTCTGGCGAAAGCGAAACAGAAGGCCGGAAAGATCGTGCGCAACCACTTGCTCTTGATTCGTGAGGAGCTGGTCGATCAGATCGAGCAAGAAGGATTCGCCCGCTATGAAATGATCAACGGCCGCAAAGAGACCCTGAAGAAGAAAATTGCCGGGAAAGAGCTCCCGGATCAGCAGATTGACGAAGCCAACCAGCGCGATTTTTACATCCAGAACGGCTACGAATATTGGCCGTTCCGCGGCGAATACTGGTTGGATGAGCTAGGAAATTATCATTATGTCGGTACGCAAAGCTGCAACTAGTATCAGTGTGATTTCGGTTCTGGCGTTCGCCGTGGCCTCGGTGCCGGCGAGCGCGCAAGAGAAAAGCCGCAAAACGGTCGGCGATCTCTTAAAGCGAATTGATAAGAACACCAAAAAGGTCAACCTCAAGAAGGATAAGTCCGCGCTTCCCGCGTTTAAGAAGCAAGAAGCGCGCGTGAAGAAGACGAACCTTTACGCGGTGAAGCCGCCCTCGCGCTCGACCTTATATTATGAGGAAGGCACGAACGAGGGCGAGCTCGAGAAAGTCACCGATCAGGGAATCCGCCAGCTTTATAAACTCACGCAGCAGTTCAAGACGAGCAAGCGCCGCGGAGAGCTCTGGCTCCGCCTGGCCGAGCTCTATGTTGAAAAGTCGCGCTTGATCGAATACCGACTGCAACAGCAGTATGACGACAACATCGCGAAGTTCCAGAAGGGCGAGACCAAGACCCGCCCGAAGCTCGATCTGACGGCCGCTCAAGATTACAACCGCAAATCGGTTCAGCTTTACGAATGGTTCTTGCGCGACTTCCCAAAGGACGAAAAAGTCGACCAGGCATTGTTCTTCCTCGGCTACAACCACTTCGAGCTCAACCAGCCCGAGAAAGGCAAAGATTATTACAAGCGCCTGACCACCGAGTTCCCGCAAAGCCCCTACATCGAAGAGTCGAACTTCGCGCTCGGCGAATACTACTTCGAGCGTGAGCTTTGGTCGGATGCGCTTAAGCATTACAAGGCGGTCGCGGCGAACAAGCGCGCGCGTCTCTTCTCGTTCGCGCTTTATAAAACAGCTTGGTGCCAGTACAAGACGGGTGCGGTTAAGCAAGCTCTCGCGTCTCTCGAACGCGTGATT
>CAYPFC010000085.1:0-2573 GCA_964409815.1 uncultured Pseudobdellovibrionaceae bacterium | reverse complement strand
CGCGCCGGCCGCGTCGCCAAGGGCTCGCAAGACGGCTCGGCGGGCGGAGTCAGCCGCATTCGCCTCGCGACGGAAGCCCAGAAAGACTTAGTCATTTTCTATGCCGAAGCGGGAACGCCGCAGAACGCGCGTGGATACTTCGAGGAAATCGCCGGCGAGAAGGCGTCGTTCGGCTTGATGGAAAAACTCGCGTACTACTACGCCGATATCGGTAACCGCGAAGGCGCGCGCTACGTTTTTCGCGACCTGATCCGAGAAAAGCCGAACTCACCCAAAGCTTACGATTACCAATATCAGATCGTGACGATGTACGTGTCGACCGACAGCAAAGACACGTTCCGCAACGAGCTCTACAACTGGATTCAAAACTATTCACCGAACAGCGAATGGGCCCAGGCCAACAAGAAGGACAAGGAGCTGATCGCGCGCGCGAACCAGCTGATCGAAACCACGCTGCGCAACCACGTGCTGCAGAATCACCAGACCGCGCAGAACTCGCGCGTGGCGAGCGCGCAAAAGACCGCGAAGCTCGGTTACGAGCTCTATTTCACGACGTTTAAAGACGGGCCGAAGCTGGACGAAATGCACTTCTTCTTCGCCGAGCTCCTCTTCGATATGGGAGATTACGAAACTGCCGCCGCCCATTATACTTGGGTCACTCAGAACGCGCCGAATTCGCCGTATTTCGAGAAGGCGTCGCTGAACACGATCCTCGCTCTCGAAAAGAACCTTCCGAAAGAAGAAGATCTTAAGAAAGCCGTGGGCGACAGCCTCGAGCCGGTTCCGTTCTCGAAGGCCGTTCAGGCGTTCGAGCAAGCGAGCTCGAGCTACGTGAAATCGTTCCCGAAGGGCGAGAGCGTTCCGGCCATGCGCTACAAGATGGGCGCGCTCTATTACTATCATAACCAGTTCGACAAGGCGCTCGACACGTTCAATTCGATCATCAAGGATTACCCGAAGTCTCCGTACGCGCAGTACTCGGCGAACCTGACCCTCGATATCTATAACTTGAAGAAGGACTACGCCGGCCTCGAGCAGGCGGGCCAGCAGATCCTCGGTAACGAAGACCTGGCGAAGTCGCAAGTGGGCGAGCAGGTGAAGGGCGTTCTTCAGCGCGCGAGCTTCAAAAAAGCTCAGGACCTCGAAGCGAAGAAGGACTACGTCGGCGCCGCGAAGGCGTACGAGGAATTCGCGGCTAAGAACGCCGGCGGAGAGCTCCACACCCCGGCGAGCTTCAACGCCGCCGTGAACTACGAGCGCGCGGGCGATCTTTTCAAAGCGGTCAGCATGTACTCCGTGGTTCTCGCCGATCGTAATCCGAAGAACGAAAGTCTCAAAAAGAGCGCGAGTCAGTTCGTCGCCGCCCTTTACGAGAAGACCGGTCAATACGAAAAGGCCGCGCAAGCTTTCGAAGCCTACGCCAAGAAGCACCCGAAAGAGAAGGAGGCCGTGTCGTTTTACTACAACGCCGCGGTCATTCGCGACGGGATGAACGCTTATGGCCCCGCGACGGCCGACTACGACAAGCACATCGAGCTTTCCAAGGGTCAAGACAAGTGGGAGTCGAAGTTTCTTCAGGCGCAGCTGTACGAGCGTCGCGGTAGCATCACCAAGGCTCAGGAGTTATATAAAGAGTACTACGACGCTCGCCCGAAGAACGCCGCTGGGTTGATCGAAGCCGCGTACAAGGTAGCCGTGATCCATCAGCGTAAAGGTCGTCGCACGGACGCCGAGGATTGGCAGAAGAAAGTCATCTACCAGCAGAAGAGGCTTTCGACGAAGGAAGCTCCGGTCGGCGTCGCGTACGCGGCCGAGTTCCAGTACGGGTTCGTGACGAAGACATACGACGAACTGCGCGCGATCAAGATTCCGCAGAACCCGCAGCGCCAACAGGCGGCGGTGAAGCAGAAGCTCGCGCTCCTTGAGAAACTCAAAGAGCAGCTGAAAGTGGTGATCAAGTACGACGATGCGAACTACATCGTCAACTCGCTCGCGCTCATCGGTCAGGCTTATCAGCACATGGCCGCCTCGATCTACGCCGTGCCGTTGCCCAAAGGCCTCGATGAAGAGGGATTAAAGCAGTACCGCGCGGGTGTAGACCAGGTGGCGAAGCCTTTCAGCGATGAAGCGGTTAAGAACTACGAATCGGCGATTGAGCGCGGATTCGCCCTTGAAGGCTACTCGGACGGTTTGAAGACCGCGCAGCGCGAGCTCAATCGACTAAACAAAGACAAGTTCCCCGATTTCGGTGAGCGCGCGATCCTTACGAAGCTTCCGGATCTGATGGGCGCGGACGGCGAAGACGACTTGAAGAACGCGTACGCCGCGAAAGACGAAGAAATTCTCGTCCAGGCGGTGAGCAAGCGTCTCGGCAAAGATCAGAACGACCTGAAAGCGTTGAACGTGCTCGCCGTGTTCTATATCAATCAGGGTAAGCACGGCATGGCGCGAATCCTCTTGAACCGAGCTCTCCGCGCGCATCCGAACGAAGCCGGGTTGTACAATAACTTCGGCGTGATTCACCTCGCCAAAAACGAGCAGCGCCAGGCGATCGCGGCCTTCCGTAAAGCGAT
>CAYPFC010000084.1:3390-11561 GCA_964409815.1 uncultured Pseudobdellovibrionaceae bacterium | reverse complement strand
TCAGCCTAACGGCGGCGAGAACGGCGCCGTAATGAGAATGAAGATCGCCGAAAACGGGTACGTAACCATCGGGACGAGCAACACGCCTTTTCCATTCTATGTCCATCACGTGGAAACGGCGACCGCTTCAGGCTGGCGAGCCGGATCGAATTTCACCGCGAGAGTCGAGCCGGCCGCGGACCAAGCTTCCGGCGCGAATATCCGAAGCTCGACCTCTTACGCCTACATCCCCGGCGCGAACGTGAACGATGTCCACGGAGTTTACGGCGGCGAAGGCTCCGCGGAAAACTACGCTTCGTCGATTGCCGTGAACAAGATCGTGGGTGCGAACGGATGGGCTTACAACGCCGGCAACGCGACAATCGACACCATGACGGGCGGCCAAATGCAGAGCCAAAGCGACAGCGGCGCGATCACTAATCTTAACGGCGGGTATATTTGGAGCGGCGTCTATGGCGGCACCGTCACCAATCACACCGGCCTTAACGTGAGCCTCTCGCAGAGCGCGGGCACGGTCACGAACCGCTACGGAATCTATATTGGGGCTCCAAGCGGAACCGCCACGAACGATTTCGGTATTTACCAAGGCGGCAGCCCGAAAAACTTCTTCTCCGGCAGCGTTGGAATTGGTACGGCCGATCCTCGGGAAAAACTCAGCATCGGGACAGCCCATCACTTCCACAGCGGCGGCGACCCGAACTATTACATGAATGCTTACTGGGATACCGCCGATGCGCGCACGGAGTTCGCCGGGCATTCGGCCGGCGGTTTCGGCGGCAACATCAATTTCGACGACGAAAGCGGAACGATGCAGCTCCGCACGACGTCCAATAGCGGTAACTTGGGCGACGCCACGAATTGGAATAATGGGATTCAGATCGCGAGCTCAGGCAACGTCGGAATCGGAGTGCCGCCACATGCCGATCACCGACTCTGGACATACTCGGCGGACACGGCGGCTTCGTTCTGGAAAACCTCATACCAAGCCGAGATCGCGAGCTCCGGCTCTTCGGCCACCTATAGCGGAAACGCCGCGATCGCGGCGCGCGCGAGCTCGTCGGTCACAGGCGCGGGCCTCGCCGAAGCGCGCGGGGTCTCGGCGTCCGCGATCGCGGCGAACGACGGGCAACAACAAGATGTTCAGAGCTTCTATGCCGCCACCGAAACTCACGCGGGGGACTACGGTTACGGGATTCTGGTTCGCAATGCCGATACGGGATCCTCCACGGGCGGAACTCAATACGGTGTTTACATTTCGATGAGCGATACGGACGTGACCAACTACGGAATCTATCAAACCACCGATAACCCCAACGGTTTCTACGGAAGCGTCGGCATCGGCGATCTGACTCCCGACACGAAACTCGACGTGTACGAGCAGTGGCTGCCGAGCGCGAGCGGCCAGAATAAGTCGATGGCCACGTTCTCACTCGAGGTCGACCCTTCAGTGAACCAAGGGGCCTCGGATCGCTCACGCGGAACGGATTCGTACGTTTACACTCCGGCCTCGAACACCCAGTCCGTGGGCCGCCTGATGGGAACTTACGGCGCGGCGGAAAATCAAGGAACCGGAAGCGTCGATCAGATCTTGGGAATAAACACCTGGGCCGGCAGCTCGGGCAACGCCGCCGTGGATCGCGTCTTCGGCGTGAGCGGCAACGGCGCCGTGTCCGCGGGCACGACCACGCACCTGCGCGGAGTTGACGCTTACTCTCAAGTCACGGGTGGTACGGTTACGAACCAATCGGGAGTTCATTCTTGGGTTTCGCAATCCGGCGGCACGGTCACGAACCGTTACGGCGTCTACATCGGTGCCGACGGAACCGCGACGAACGACTTCGGCGTCTATCAGGTCACCGGTACGCAGAAGAACTATTTCGCGGGAAATGTGGGTATCGGAACCACGAACCCGTCCGCGAAAGTCCACGTCGTGGGCCAAATCGTTTCGAAGCAGCACACCGTCGCGTCGGGCGCCACGGTCGACTTCGCGAATGGTAACACTCAAGTGCTCGAGTCCGTCGGCGGATCTGCCATCACGCTCAACAACATGCTCGACGGCGGTACGTACTCTCTCATTATCACGGACACAACCTCGCGCACGTATACGTTTACGAACTGCACGAACTCTCACTTCAGCCCCGCACGAACGGTACGCGCACCGTTTACACGTTCATAAAAACCACCGAGGGTGGCGCTACTCACTGCTACATCTCGTGGATCACCGGATTTAACTAAATTCTTGGCACGAAATTCGAACTACCCTATCCTAGGTATCTCATTGGAACCTAGGAGCTCGTATGAAAAGACTGATGATTTCGGCCTCAAGCCTGTTGATGTTTTTGACAGTGGGCGCGCCCGTTTCGGCACAGCAAGCCCCGGATGCCGGCACCTCCACGGTTAAGATTGAAGACGAAGGTCCCCAGCGCTTGAGCGATCTGGGCATGGCGATCTTCCCGCAAATCGGCGTTTCGAGTTTCGAATACTCGAAGGGCGTAGATGCGGACGCGGACTCCAAGCTCACGGGCGGCGTGACGGTCGAGTTCGGAAAAGACGTACGCAAGCTCGAGACCGGATTGATGGTTCTTGAGACCGCGGCGGCCACTTACCTCACGATTCCCATGAACGCGAAACTTCGCCTCGTCCAAATGAGCGCGCGCCAATCGTGGTACGGCAAATTCGGCTTCATGCCCGCGTTCGAGATGGGCAACGACCGCGACGTCAACAACACGGACGTCATCGGCAGCCTCGGTATCGGCGGCCGCATGGAATTCAACAAGAGCTCCGACTTCATTATTGAAGGCACCTTCAACCGCGGCCTGATGGACGCCGTTCGCAACGTTCAAGGCGACAATCTCAACCAAGGCTTCCTGGTCATGGCCGGGATGAGCTTCCAGATCTAAACCCTGACGAAAATCGTCTCTGAGATAACGAATACGGGCGCTAATCGGCGCCCGTTTTCATTTGGCGTGCGTTTAAACGCAGCCTGAGAGTGGCATGGATAGTGGACTACAGGCGCTCGGAGGATTTTATGAAACGCTGGACGTACATTGTAGCTGCCTTGTTGGTGTCGACCGTAGCCTTAAGCGCTTGCGGCAAAAAAGGCGGAGGCGGAAACGCGGCTCCCCCGGCTACGGGCGCGGATGTGCCCCCGGGCCAGCAAGTGAACACGAATCGCGGTCACTGGGACGGTCCGATGCAAATCGTGGACGCCCAACTTCTTCGTAAGTTGCTGCGTAAAGCCGGTGCCTGTCAGAACAACTGCCAAATCGAGGGCATGTTCTTGAATGTTCGCGTGCTCACGAGCGTTCTCCCCGGAATGGGCGAGTTCACCGTGAAGCCCTACAGAAACGGCCAGTGGCGCCATCGCTTTATGAAGCGCGCTCAGGCTCTCCCCCATACCAACGGCTTCCAACTCGTTCAGAACATGGACGGCGGCGGCTGGTGGGGCGGCGGACACGGCGGTTGGAACCATGGCGGAAAAGTTTGCTATTGGCGCCAAGTCGCTCCGCAGAATAATGGTGGCTGGTGGATCGGCGGAAGCATCAATACAGGCAACGGTTATATCGGTGGCTCGTTCCAGCAGGGCACTCAGCCCGGTCAAGCGCAATGGGTTTGCGAAAACCAATACCACACGATGAACAATTCGGTGCAGGCCGATCAAAGCATGGGCCCGCAGGTCATTGACCCGAACCATAGCCAGCAGAACTTTTGGATCGGCAACCAAGTTCAAATTATCGCCGAGTACAAAGACGCTTCGAAGACTTGCATCGTCGTGAAGCTCTATTACCAAGGCCAGCTCGTGGCTCAAGGCGAGATCAACGGCGTCGTATACTAACGTTGCGGCCTCACGTCTTTTGGAATAGGACGTGAGGTATGACAACCGTCAGATGTCCTCAATGTTCCAGGCTCACGCAGTTTTCGCCCGAGAATCCCTATCGCCCATTCTGTTCGGAACGGTGTCAGACACTGGATCTCGGGGCGTGGGCCGATGAGACGTACAAAGTTCCCGTGAATGTGGACGAAGCGGAATCCGTCAATAGGAATTCTGACGGAGAAAATGCTGCGTCGGAAGATTTGCCTCCCAAACACCACTTAAATTGAAATTTTCCTATTGACGGAGAATTCCCTCAGGCGCTTGAATACTTGAATCCAAGCACAACAACAGATTTTTCCATATGGGGGAAATACATGAATAAAGCGGAACTCATTGAGAAGGTAGCTGCTGAAGTCGGCATCACCAAAGCGCAAACAGAGAAACTTCTCGATTGCACGCTCGACACCATCAAAAAGTCGGTTAAAAAAGGTGATGAAGTGAAGCTCGTAGGATTCGGCACTTTCGTAAAAGCGAAGCGTAAGGCTCGCACCGGCCGTAATCCGCAGACTGGCAAAGCTATCAAAATTCCGGCGACTTCGTTCCCGAAGTTCCGTCCGGGCGCTGAGTTCAAGAGCCTCGTTCGCTAATCAGGTCTTTTGAATTTGTTTGAGAAGGGTCAATCCTAGCCGGTTGACCCTTTTTATTTGCGGCGGCAATGGCCCGGACGCATGATCAAGAAGCCGTGGAGAATCGCGGCCCTAGTCCGAATCACCGGGGCCAACTCGCGGTGATGCCCATTCCGGAATATTTCCTCCCACCTTAACCAGGACAGACTTCATCTCTTACCGGCTGCGTTCGCAGCACGTTTTTCCTATTTCGGCATATTCGTCGAAAGACTCGCCTGTGAATCGAGCCCGACCCGTCCGCCATTCGAATATGCCGGAATAGACAAATCCGCATACGGACGCGGGTTCGCTTCTCATTAGCTTTTAGCTCAGCATCGATTTTGCCGGAATAGGCATACATGGAGGTCGCCCCCCCTATGCCCAGAAGACCGACGTGGGAAACGAAATCGCAAGCCGAAGACCAGCATCGAGCGAAGGACGAGATTTGCCTCGCGCTTCAACGAATTCAATCACGCCAGCAGTGGACGCAGAGACAAATGGCCGCGTATCTAGGCACGTCTCAATCGTCCGTCAGCCGAGCGACGAATGTCCATTCGGCGCGCAAGCTCTCCTACAATCGACTTTTCCGCTACCTCTCGCGGGCGGAACCCCGATTCCGTTTGATGATTTCGATATAAGTTCCTACGATGAACCACATGAGTATGCAGCCTTTGCATAAAATCGGAATATTGACCAGCGGTGGCGACGCGCCCGGGATGAACGCGGCCATTCGCTCGGTCGTAAGGACCGCGATCACGTCGAATATTCAGGTCGCGGGCATTCTGCAAGGCTACGTGGGGCTGATCGCGAATCGAATCATCGACCTCGACAAGAGCTCGGTCGCGAACATCATTCAGCGGGGCGGAACCGTGCTGAAAACAGGTCGCGCGCCCGAGTTTCACCGGCCCGAGGTGCGCGCGCAGGCCGCGCAAAACCTCAGAAGCGCCGGCATCCAAGCGCTCGTCGTGATCGGCGGAGACGGATCGTTCAACGGCGCGCACTTACTCGCGCTCGAGCACGGCTTTCAAGTCGTCGGAATCCCCGGCACCATCGACAACGATATCTACGGAACCGAAGAAACCATCGGATTCGACACCGCCCTGAACACCGCCCTGGAAGCCATTGACCGGATTCGCGACACCGCGGCCTCGCACGACCGCCTGTTCATTGTCGAAGTCATGGGGAGAGACTCTGGCTTCATCGCGATCGACGTCGGCGTCGCCGGCGGCGCGGAAGAGGTTTTTATTCCCGAAACGATGACCAACGTGGATCAAGCGATTCAGTCGATCAAGCGCGGGGTCGCGCGCGGGAAATCGTCGTCGATCATCATCGCGGCCGAGGGACAAAAAGTCGGCCGCGCGTACGACCTCGCGGAACAGATCCGGCGCAAGGCGGGTTTTGAAGCGAAGGTCGCCGTGCTCGGACACATTCAGCGCGGAGGTCCGCCGACCGCGCGCGATCGCATCCTCGCGAGCCGACTCGGCTTCGCGGCCGTGCGCGCCTTACAACAAGGACTCACCGATATTATGGTCGGAGTTCAGGCGGGACAGGTCGTCCCGGTGAACCTCAAAGATTGCACGACGAAGAAACGTCGCGTGCCGAACGAGCTCATCGAATTGGCGCAGCTTTTGGCGCATTAAATCACTGCGCTCGCGTCACTTGGACAGTCCAAGCCGAAGGCAGTCCACCCGAAGCGCCGCTGACGTTCATCGCGACGATTTTCACGCCTCCAGATCCATCCATCGTACAAGAATAAATGATCGAGACCGGCGGAACGTTCTGTGGCGAGCAAATGACGACGTCGAAGCCGCCCACGGGAATATTGCCCAGCTGCGCCTGAGGAACCGTACACGTCGCTGAGCCTGAATTGGCAATCGGTGGCGCCGGGCTCCAGCCACAGCTTACGCCGGGATATACAGACACGCTCATAATCGGCGTTCCGGATTGACCGATCTTGATCGCCGGACCGCCGTTCATGTTCTTCACTTCCAACGCCGGCATGCTGGTCGCCATCGAGTCTATTACGAGCGAGGGATCATTGGTGGAGTTGTTCTTAAAGTACGCAAGCGGAGCGCTTGTCGTCGTCGCGAGGATCTCCAATTTGGCCATCGGAGCGATCGTGCCGATCCCGACATTTCCGGCATTCGTGATTCGCAATCTTTCCGTTCCCGAAGTCGCGAAAAGGAGGGATGCCGAACCGCTTGCCGACATGAACAGCGCATTCGCGAAAGGCGCTGCCGAAGGGTTCGCATAGCCGATGGACCCCATCTGGGCGTCGGTATGATCGAAGTAAGCGGTCGCGGCGACCTGCGTATTCGTGGCGTTCTTCATCGAAATAACGTGATTCGGACCCGAGGTCTCGAGCGCAAGTCGTGCGGTTCCCGGACTCAACGTGCCGATGCCGACGTTTCCGTTCGCTAAAATCGTCATTCTCGGCGTAATTGGATTTCCCAAGCCTGAGGGCGCATCTCCGATTCTCAACTGGTTGGTGAATCCGATGAATGAAGCCGAGCTATTGGCGGAATAGAGGTTCACGATCGGCGAGCCGGTCGTGGCACTCACCCCAACCTCGGCGTTGCCGGCCGTGGTGCGATGAATATGCAGCTCCGTCGTCGGCGTGGAAATTCCAATCCCGACTCTTCCGGCGCTATAGTGAATGTCGCTCGCGTTGGTCGTCCACTGGGAGCCAGGCGGGAGGTTCATCCAGTTCGCGACACCGGAAGCGTCGGACGTTAATACCTTGCCGGCTCCTTCGTTGCCGTCGACGATACGGAGTGTTTGGCCCGGGGTCCCCCAGAGCTCAAGCTTGGCGCTTGGAGCTGGAGTTCCGATACCCACATAACCGGAAGCGTTGATCGTCATCCGATCGGTTCCGGACGTTGCGAAATTGATAATGCCCGCGGCGGGACTCGACATCCCCGTGCCGTCGTCGCCCGTAAAAGCGTATGTATTCCAAGTCGCCGTGCCCGTGCCTCCACGCAAGCTCGCGCCTCGCGTAGCCCAAGATCTGAAGCCCGCGGTATTCAGCAGCCATGAAGGCGTGCCGTTATTGGTAAATGAGAGATCCCCGGCGCCCGGTTGATAAATCCCGGTATCGGTATCGCCGGAAATGAAAATCCCTGGCGTCGCGGCCCCGCCTCCGGGAAATTCGCCTCTGGGCGCGCATCCCCAACCGCTCGCTGTCCACTTAAGGATTTCGTCCAATGCGCACGCTAAGGGCTCAAGGTTCGTACCCGATCCGCTGTCTGTCGCCACCAACCGGCGCACGCCCGGGTTGGTGAATAGCTTCGCGGTTGTGATCGCGTTGTTCGCGATCGTGAGAGCCACTGAGCCGCTGCCGCTACCCGTGACGTCTCCGGTGAAACTCATGCCGCCGCCGCCAATCGACTGCGCCGAGCTGCCGTTCCAGAATTTCACTTCGTTGGAATCCGAATTGTACCAGAGTTTACCTTCGTCGGCGACGCTCAATCCCGAGGTCAAAGTGGGCTCGCCCGAACTCGTCACGCTTCCAAGATGAAGGACGCGACCTGCACCCATGGTGATGTGACCGACGTTATTGAGGTTATTTCCGCTCATGTCCAATGCGCCCGTCATCGTTCCGCCCGCGAGCGGAAGCTTCGAGCTGTCAACGGCGCTCGCGACGCCGGCGACCCACTTGTTCTGCGCCTGATCCCAAATCAGCGTGTAGCCGT
>CAYPFC010000084.1:0-3380 GCA_964409815.1 uncultured Pseudobdellovibrionaceae bacterium | reverse complement strand
GTCACATCCGCGATCTTGCCGCCGATGTTTCCATCCGCGTAACTCTTGTTGGCCGCATCCGAAGCGGAGGTCGGCGCGGCGACGTCGGTCACGCGTTGGTTATTGAACGACACCGAGCTCGTGCCGTTGAAAAAATTCTGAAGTTTTGCCCAGTTCGTAATCTGGAAAATCGACTCGAGATTGGCTTGGTTCAAATCATAGGAAGCGTCGTCACGCATCTGCGCGAACTCCGCGGGCCCCTTGCCGTGCAGAGTGTCCGCGACCATTGCGTTCGGTACCGAACCCAAAATGTAGTTCGGAGTCAGCGCGACGTAGCCGCCGCCGATATCGTACGAAACGCGAAGGGCGCGGCCCGATCCGGGCGAAAGGGTAACTCCGCCACCGCAACTCGCAAAGCTCCCGGTGGGTCCATAGTTATTAAAGACCTTGGGGCTGAGTGCACCCGTCCCCTCCAGATTATTCGTGCGCGAGCTACCCGAACCGATCTTCACCGAGAACGCACCCGCCGTCGCGCTCAAGTCTTGAATATGCTGCTCGCTGTAAAGTACGCACGTCGCACTCTCATCCAGAATTTCGAACTTAAACGTCACCGCGGCGTTGGTTACCGGCGTGCCGTTCGGCTGCAACAGCGTTCCATCGAAACTGAAGTTCATCGGGGTCGACTGCGCCATCGCCGTCGCGCCCGAAAGAGTCAGCATCAAGATTAGAGCCTTCATAAACGTACCCCTTTTACTTCACAATCAACTTATGTCCGTCCCCGCTGGTCAGAACCTGCTCGGGAACCGCTTTGCCTACGCGACCGATGAGTTTGTGTCCGGTCACCGCCGTTTGGCCTTGCTCAATCGTCATTCCGGATCCTGAAGAAACATGAAAGCCCGGTGGAGATCCACCCGCGACTCCTCCGCCTCCACCACCTCCGCCACCCGTGCACGCGGCAGGCATCGCGAGTTGAGAGGCGATATGGTTCGCGACGCCCGGAAAACTCGCGGCAATGTCGACGACCGTGGTCTCGGCCGACATATCAATATTGTTAGCGGTCCCTACGAGGTAGGTTTTCGTGATTTCCGCCGGCGCAAGCCCGATCAGGAACGCCGGGCAGGGAATATTCTGTCCGACATTTTGAATGTACGCGTAAAGCTCGATTTTACGATTCGATCCGCGCGGAACCTCAAGCTCCAAGGTGCCGCCGGGCTCGGCGAAACCCGCATGCAGACCGAGTGGAGGCAAGCAAGCGTTTGCCGGAGGCTGCGGAATTCCCGCACCCGTAACGACGACGCCGTAACACGCCTTCTGATTCGCCGGCATCGCCGCCATCGCGCCCACGCCTCCCGTTTTCGAGCTTAAGTTTTGCGCGTGCGGAACTTGAATGGTGATTCGAGACGAATTGCCCGCGACCGGACGATCGCAAGCGAGTACCGCTAAAGATGTGAGGCCCAACACCAACCAACGTACCATTTGTTCAAAACCCCAGAACGGCTGAATGAGTGATCAAGCTACCGTAATCCTATCGACAATAGCCAAGCTGTCCTAAAGGCTTAGCTCGCTATGGGTCACTCATTCTCGGACTGAGACGTGCCACTGACTTGATTTGATAATTCAAAAATAATAATGCACGAGCAGGTACGCGTCGTCGCTCCATTCGGCGGGCGAGCGCACCTTGCTCCACTGCCCGCTGATCTCCCAGTGCGGTCGCGGGAAAAGATTCGCGCCGAGCGTGTAAGTCTTCGTGACTTGCTTGTTCTCGAGGTCGCTATGCTGGTGCTGATACTGCGCGTACGGGACGACGCCCTTATGGACCTCGTAGCCGAGACGGGTCATCGCGAAAAGCCCGTCGGTCGAAGCCGAAGAATTGTTCGCCCACACGACTTCGGTGAGATTGAAAACTTGCTCGGTGAACCCGAGAATCGCGCTCGCGCTCGAGTAGCGGCGAATCGCCGTCTGCGTTTGCGAGTAGCGGTGGCTCGCGCCGACTTTGAAACGCTCTTTGAAATTGTACGTCGCATGCGCCGAATGAGATTCTTCTTCCCTCGTCTTCGGCGTGACGTAGGAGCTCTTCGCCGTCGCCGCGAAGAGCGACCACGGCTCGGTAAGCATAGAGGCCTCGAGCGTGTCGAATTCCATTCCCGGCCGGAAGCCCGCGCCCGTTTTCGTGACGAGCACGTGATCGGGCATGTTGATCCCGAATTGCGGGTAGAAACGGCCGGCGCGAATCGCAAGCGCGTCGGTGAGGTTGTACATCCCGTAATACTTGTTCGCGTAGAGATTGCCCTGCACTCTCCCGCTGAGCGGCTCTTCGATCTGCCCGATCGAAATCGCCGCCGTGACGGGCCCCTTGCGGTACGCGAGGTCGAAGTTCGCCTGCATAAGGAAGAACTTTCCGTCCTTCGCCGTCGAGTCTTCCCTGTGTATTTGGATCGAGCGCACGTCGCCGCCGAACATCAAGTTCGACTCGTCCATCGACTCGGGCAAAGCGCCATGGAGAAATTGCGACTCGCGCGTGTAACTCCAGGTGCTCATCAGCTCGCCCGCGAGCTGCCGTCCGTACGGAGTCAGGATACTCCCTCCCGACGGAGACACGTGGCACGCGGTACATTGGGTGTACCCGTGCCGGGTCATCTCGGGAAAGGCCGTCGCGCGTTGAACCGCGACCGATAGAACGTACAAGAGAATCAGGCTTACGAGTTTCATTTTGCTTTCGGCTCCAGACCGGCGATCTTTACCGCGACCTCGACGTCATCGGCAACCGTGATCCCCATATACTTCGGAATATCGATCGCGAAATCGCTGAGCTTAATCTTGAAGGCGGCCTCAACGGCCTTCGCCTCACTCACGCTCACCGTTCCGCTCACGGGCTTCGTCACGCCGTGAAGAGTGAGCTGGCCACTGAACGGAGCGCTTTTGATCGCGGGCTTGGCGAGCGACCAACCGTCCTTGAGCTCGACCTTTTCGATTTGAAGCTTCGCCTTCGGATGTTCGTTCACTTGCAAGTACTTGTCGCGCATGTGCTCGTTGCGCAGACCGATTCCGGTATCGAGGGATTTCAGATCAAACTCAAAGGTTCCGGTTACTTTCGCGTCCTGCACGTCCACCTGACCTTGAGGCGGATCACCCTTGCCCCGAATCTTGATGAAGCTCGGCTTTCCAACGGCAAGAATTTCAACTTCCCCTCCCTTCGCCGATAAACTCTGAGTCGCGGCGTTCGCGATCGATACGAGCGTGAAGAGTACGGTCAAAATCATCGTTTTCATAGCGGGGCTCCTTGTTCTTCTTCGAGCGGAATGTCCGAAGTCTCGGGCGCGCCGGCTTGAACCCACGCGCGAATCACGGCGACGTCGGCGTCCGACGCCTTCGGGCCTCCGCGCGGCATGCTTCCCGATTCC
>CAYPFC010000083.1:4675-11579 GCA_964409815.1 uncultured Pseudobdellovibrionaceae bacterium | reverse complement strand
CAATCGGGCCTCCTGAGTGACGTGTTCATCTTTGACGAGCGCGACCCGAAATCGCCGGTCACGATCATTTCGAAAGAAGGCCAGGTCGTTCAGGAGAACACGCAAGCCGGTCAGGGCGCGGTCTTAAAGCTTACAAACGGCAACGTGCACCGCACTCAAGACGATACGTACACGAAAGTCGATTTCTCGTCGTCCTTCATCAAGCTCTTCAACCCATATGAGGTTTCGGAGAAGAAGAAGACTCCGAACTCGATGACGCTCGATGAGCTTTCGGAAGAGCTTAAGAAGCCGGGCATCGAGGAAAAGCAGCTGCGCAAACTCCAAGTGGAGTATCACCAGCGCTGGTCGCTCTCGGCGGCGTGCTTGATCTTCGCCCTTCTGGGCGTGGGCCTCGGCACCGTGACCAATCGTCGCGCCTCGCGCGGAGGCGGATTCGTTCTTTGCCTGGGCGCGCTCATCGCATATTGGGTGTTTTATCTTTTCGCCCAAAGCGCCGCGCGCAGCGGTTACCTTCACGCCTCGGTAAGCCTTTGGCTAGTGAACGCCCTCTTCTTGTTCTTCGCGGTTCGGACGCTCAAGCGCAGCTGGGCGTAGGCAAAGCTGCGCGAGATCCCGGTGGTCGCGGATCAAGTGCGCGCCCGCGCCGAGCAAATCCAAATTCGCAAGCCCCTGATCGTTCAATGGAAAAACGGGCAGCGTGCATACCTCGCGACCCTCGCTCACCGCGAGCGTCGCGGTGAGCGTCGAGCCGCTACGGCGGTTCGCTTCAGCGACGAAACAAACGCGCGCGAGCCCGGCGATCCATCGGTTACGCACGTGAAACGCCCACTTCCGCAAAGGCTCCTCGAGGGCGAACGTGCTCAGCAGACAGCCGCCCCCTTCGAGGATACTTTTCCACAGGCGCTCTTGCCCGAACGGATACGGATTCAAAATTCCCGTGGGCAGGACGCAAACCGTGGGATTTCCGTAGTCGATGCAGAGACGGTGCGCCCACTGATCCACTCCGCGCGCGCCGCCGCTCACAATGCCAATCGGACTCATTTTCAGAAATTGTCCGAGCTCGCGCTGCATCCAGTAGCGGGTCTCAACCATCGGCGTGCGGCTACCGACAACCGCGAGGAGATCGCGCTCGAGCCAGCACGCGGTACCGAGATAACTGAAGATCGGCGGCGCCACCGAAAGCTCGTACCATAACCTTGGGTACTCGCTCTCGCCCCGCAGTACCCAGCGCACCCCGCGCTCGCGACTGCGATCGACAATCGCGCGCGATCGGTCGACCCAGTCCCGATGGGCCTCAAGGTACGCTAAGCCTTCGGGCGAGGCGACGAGCGAGGCCAGCTCGCGCGCGCTCAGTCCCGGCCGCGCCAGAATCGCCTCGAGCTCGTCGCTCGAGAGTAAAAGTCCGCTCAACGTGTGAAGCAAAAGCAAAATTCGCGCATCTTCCATACGCGCTCAACAGTGCAAGATCGGGCCATGGGATGGACACGAAAAAAACCGGCGCGGAAGCCGGCGGGCGTCCGCGTTCCGGAAATTACATCTCGTCTTCGATTTCCTGTTCGAGATCCTCGTCCGTGCCTTCGGGCGTGAATTCGCGGCGACGTTGCGCGGGCGCGGGCTCAAAACGCTCGGACTCGGCCCCGCTCGCGCTCGCCTCGCGCACCTGGTCGCCCTGCTGGATGCTCTCGCGCGCGTGAACGACGACCCCGGTCGCCAAGCGATCCGAGACGCGAACGATCTTGATCAATCCCGACTTGGCGGTCGAGTAGCGAACCGCGACGTCACGCTGGCGCGCCTGGCGGTCGGCGTACACGTTCAACAGCTGGCCGCGCTCGAGCCCGTGGCTCGAGCCCTTGTTCAGGAAGATCAGATCTCCTTGTCCGAAGACCGCGCTCGCGGCGGATTTCCACGAACCGATGACTTGCGCCGAAGCAGTGCCCGCCGAGCCGGACGCCGTCATGTCAATCACCTCGAGCGATCCCTCGATAATCTTCGTGCCCTTCAGCGCGAGTCCCGTCGAATGTGTGACGAGCGCGCGCCAAGCGGTGTAGTCCTCGCGGTCACGGAATTTCTTGAAAGAGTTCGGCGCCTCTTCGGTGAGCTGAAGCTGCCCCGCGATCTGAATCATGTGCGCGACGACCCGCTCGTCCCACTGGTTGTTGAGTCTCTTCAACGGCCCGAGGTCTTGCGCGAACAAAAGCTTCATTCCGGGCTGGCCGACGCCTTTGAGCATCTTTACGTAAACGTACTGATTCGCGAGCGGCATCGCCCCTTCGATATCGGCTTCCAAAAACTCGCCGATGCCTTGAAGCGGAGCCTCCTGAACGTACGAAGTCAGGTACATGCGGCCCGCGAAGGCGCCGCGACGCTTGCCGAGCTGCGCGAAGTCCGTCCACTTGTCCATCGGCTTCGCGAACACGGCCTGCCATTCGGGAAAGCTGCCCGGAATTTTGAGTACCGGCTTAGGAGGAACTTCCGGCGGCGGGATCTCGACGATCGGATTCTGTCCCGGCCCGGCCGCGAGCTCGACGCCCTCGCCGTCGTCATCCTCGGTGAATCGAAACGCGGGAGTCTGATCCTCGCTGCCCAAGATGAACTGAAGCATGTGTCCCTGGCGCACCAAGTTCGGATTCGCGATGCCGCGATTCTGCGCCCACACGCGCGGCCAGTAGTGGCCATCGCCGTAAAGCATTTCGCTCAAGGTCCAAAGCGTCTCACCCTTTTGCAGGCGATAGCTTTCGGAAGTGCCGCTCGTCGGGTTCGGAGCCATGCCCTTCGAAGCTAGATATTTTTGGTGTAACTGAAACTCGAGACTCAGATCGGGAGGATCGAATTGCACGGCATGGGATGCTCCGGCGACGAGCATCGATGCCGCAAGTACTGCAACCTTTTGCATAGTGAACATCCTTGTTCGCTTGCGAGTTTAACGCTTCAGAGAGCCCGTCTTCTCCACGCGCAAATGCATTTGGGCTCTCGCGGACTCCGGACTTCCCGGGTAATCCTTCGCGATCGAATTCAAAACTTTCAAAGACAGCGAGTTGAGACCGAGGCGCTTGTAGCTCATCGCCAGCCCGAACAGGGCCGCGGGACGCTTGTTGCTCTTAGGAAAGCGGTCCGTGACCAGATTGAACGTGCGCACGGCTTCCCCGAGACGATTGCCCTGGAACTCGAGCATGCCCGAGAGGTAATACGCGTTGTCGAGGTGAATGCTGTTCGGATAATTGCGCTCGAGAAGCTGGCGCTGTTTGTAGACTTCCGGGAGTTGGCCCTGACGATACGCCTCGACCAGTCGACCATAGAGGACGCGCTCGCCTTCCTTGAAGGCATTCAGCTGACCGGGCGTTGCGGCTTGAGCGGTCGCGCCGAGGAATGACGCGCCTACAAGAAGAGCGCTGATGACGGATTGCTTCTTCACTCCGAACCTCCACTTCTTTCAATGATAAAGAACTGCGCCGCATTTGCAATAATTGATGAAACTTCAAGCATGTAACTCGGCGGAGTTCGGGCGTTCTGCTGCCTTTTTAGGAAACGGTTAAGAATTATCCACACAAAATGTGGACTTGCGCCCATATGATTGCCTGGACTTGAGTATGGACAAGGGTTTCAGCGATTTGCACAACATCTCAGCATTGATAATTATACGAAATCATTTGTTAAACTTCTAAAATCACATATTCCAAAGGCATCCAATACACGTTCTTAAATTCGAGAGTCGGACGAACCTTACATTGCCTTTCAACTTTGTGCCCACGCGGGAGGACTGGCGCACTTGCAAGTGCCGGTGGCATGACCCTGGATTCACTACTTAATGTCGCGCGGCAGGGACCCGAGTTTTGCTCAACTCTTTTGCCGACCTCTCCTCACCACGCACTTTATGCTGCTCTCATTTGCGGCATTCCTTTGAGTGCCAGCGAGGAAAAACGGATTTTCCTCGACACGGGCTTGATTCACATCCTCGTCGTGAGTGGAGCGCACCTGATTTTTTTAGAAAGGCTAACACTCTGGCTACCGGCGCGCGCGAGGCTCAGCGTGCTTGGCGTGTTTTGCTGGCTCACCGGCTTTGGCGCACCGGTCGTAAAGGCGTTTCTGCGAAGAGCGCTTGAGCCGCGCCTTCACGGATGGACGACCATTCAGTGCGAAGGGGCCGCGGTGGCGGCGGCGCTGCTGCTTTTTCCGCCGTGGATCGTGTCGCGATCTTTCTTGATGAGTTGGACTTGCGCGCTGGCCTTCGCGCTCCCGCCCTTGCTCCCCCGGCCGGTCGACGCTTCGGTGAAGGTATTTATTCTGCTGTACGCGTTCAGTGCGGCCTCGCCGCTCACGGTGCTTTGGAACGCGCTCGTCGCCCCGTTTGTCGGCGAACTTCTTTTCCCGGCATCCCTCACGACGATCGCGCTGCCCGCTCTCACCCCCTTGGTCGACCAGCTCTGGTCCGCGCTTCTTTGGATTCTCGAGCTCGGCCCTCAGGGGCGCGCGGCCGAATGGTTTTGGCCCGCGCGCCAGCTGCTGTGGATTCCGCTCTTCACGCATATTTTCCTACTGATGATGGAGGTCCGGTGGCGGCGCGCGCGTGCGTTTTTGCTCTGACCTTGCTCGCCGCGCGCGCCATCGCGCCCGAGTTTCCCGCGCGGCTCGTCGTGTGGAATGTCGGCCAAGGCCAATGGGTCACATTGATCGACGACGCCGGCTGCTGGCACTTCGATGCCGGCGGAGAGCGCCCGCCGTGGCGCGAAGTCATGGACGCTTGCCGCGCGCGCCGAAACTTTTTATGGCTCAGCCACTGGGACTGGGATCACGTCGGATTCGCGGGCGGGTTGCAAATGAGACTTCCCGATTCTTGCCTGCTCGCCGCACCCCTCGGCAAAGCGAGCGCGCGAAAATCCGGAATCACGCGAAGGTTTTCGGAATGCGGGATCCCGATCCCGTTTCACTATTGGGAAGTCGCGCGGGACGGAAGCGCGACAAGCTCGAAAGACTTAAATTCGAACGACCTAAGCCGGATCGCGATCACGCGCGGAGTTTTACTTCCGGGCGACTCGTCGCGGGCGATGGAGAAATTCTGGATCCGCGAGCTCGGTGCGCTCGAGCAAGCGCGCGTTCTCGTGCTCGGACATCACGGAAGCCGCACCTCCACTTCGAAAGCCCTCGTCGCGAAACTCAGGCGGACGAAGCTCGCGATCGCGAGCGCCCGCTTTCGGCGCTATGGACATCCTCATCGCGAAACGGAACAACTGCTGCGCTCACACAAAATTCCTCTGCTTCGAACGGAAGACTGGGGACACATTTTAATTGAACTTTGAGTGCGCGGACTTCCAGAAAAGAAAAACGGGCTGAGTTCCTCAGCCCGTCGATTCACCACGTACGTGGCGTGACCCGGAAAATGGTCCTGGCACCTTAGAACGTGCCGGTGACCGCGACTTCGGCGCCCGAAGTCGTAACCGTCGTGCGGCCGCCTTTATTGTTTCCGCCGAACGTCATGAAGGTGTAGCCGGCATCGACGCCGAGGTTCTTCGTTAGCTGGTAACCGATGCCCGCCTGCGCGCCGGTTCCCGGACGAAGCTCGTTAGCGCCGTCGCCCTGAGTGTACTTCGTGAGGTTGATACCGCCGCGAACGTTAAGTTTTTCGTTAATGCCGTATGCGAGGTTTCCGTCGAGACGAACGATTCCGTCAATCACTTCCTGGAGGTCGCCGTCACCGAGATCGAGGTAAGCAAGATTAATCATCCAGCCCATGTCGCGAACGGCAAGGTCCGCCCACCCAAGTCCGACGCCGAAAGCCGCTTCTTCAGGATTTTCTTTTACTTTGCCACCCTCAACGCCCGGGTAAGATGCGCTTACACGCTGTTCGAGAATGGGCTTGATCAAAGAAACGCGAATGCCGCGGCTTTGTTTGACGACCGGCGCTTCCGTCTCGAGCGGAGCCGAGATCGTTTGCGCGAATGCATTCACTGTGAAGACCGATAAGATTCCAGCCAAAACCAATTTCATAAGTGCTCCTTTTCCCCTGAGAAGAGAAATTCATAACCGTAGGCGACGCCCGCCGTCACTGGGAATTTGAAGATTTTAGTTATTTCAGCGAGCCGACGCCCTGCACGCATCAAGACGGCAAAACCGCGTTAAGAACCGGACGGTTTCGAATCTCTACAAATACAAATTGGGCCGATTTCTCAGCCCAATGTCTTTAGATGCGCCGTGACCCGGAAAATGGTCCTGGCACCTACGGACTATACGGACGGTACTCCATCCCGAGGTCTTTCGCGACGGGTTCGTAGCAAACGTAACCGCCATAGACGTTCAGGCCTTTGAAGAGCGCCGGATCTCTCGAAATCGCGTCCTCAACTCCGAGGGCCGCGATCATCGATCCGTACTTAATCGTCGCGCTGGTGAGCGCGTACGTCGAAGTGCGGGCGACCACGCCGGGCATGTTCGGAACGCAATAATGAATCACGCCGTCCACTTCATATGTAGGCTGCGCGTGAGAGGTCGGGCGACAAGTTTCAATGCATCCCCCCTGATCCACGGCGACGTCGACAACGACGCTACCGGGCTGCATCGACTGAATCATCGCGCGCGACACGAGCGTCGGAGCTTTCGCTCCGGTGATCAAGACGCCGCCGACCAGAAGGTCCGCTTCCGCGACGCACTTCTCGATGTTGCCCACGTTCGAGTACAGCGTCGAAACGGTTCCGCCAAAATTATGGTCGAGGTATTCCAAGCGCGCGCGGTTCACGTCGAGGATCGTGACTTTCGCGCCGAGGCCGACGGCCATCTTTGCGGCGTTCACGCCGACCACGCCGCCGCCGATGATCGCGACTTTGCCGCGCTCAACGCCGGTGACACCGCCAAGCAAGATCCCTTTTCCGCCGTGATCTTTTTGCAGGTAGTAGGCGCCCACTTGAGTCGCCATGCG
>CAYPFC010000083.1:4329-4624 GCA_964409815.1 uncultured Pseudobdellovibrionaceae bacterium | reverse complement strand
CTCTTTCATCAGATCGTATTCGTCGGGAAGCGGCTCTTTCACTTTGATGATCATGTCGGCCTTGGCGTAAACGTCCTTCTTCGTCGGAAGGATTTTGCCGCCGGCGCGCTCGTAATCCTGGTTCGAGATTCCACTGCCCACGCCCGCGTTGTCTTCGACGTAAACCGTGTGGCCCTCTTTCACCAATTGCTTAACTCCCGCTTCGGTCAAACCGACGCGGTTCTCACTGATCTTAATTTCCTTAGGAACACCAATGATCATAAAAGCTCCGTTTTGAATGGCGTGAAGGAGTGGT
>CAYPFC010000083.1:0-4319 GCA_964409815.1 uncultured Pseudobdellovibrionaceae bacterium | reverse complement strand
TCAAACGGTCATTCAAACATCGATTGGGAGGTCGAGGCGATGTAAGAATCCGGCAGGTCGGCGCCCAGCTCGATGTGTCGATAACGGTCGGGAGACTCGAGGATCTTGTGCACCAGGCGATTCATTAGGTCATGCCCGGCGCGGTGGAGGACCACATGGCCCATCAGCGGCATACCCAGGGTGACCAGATCGCCGAGCGCGTCCAGGACTTTGTGACGCACGAACTCGTTCTCCCAACGCACGCCTTCCGGGTTCAGGATCTCGGAGTGATCGAGGACGACGGCGTTCTCGAGCGAGCCGCCTCTCGCCAATCCTTTAGCGCGCAGCGCCTCCACATCCTTCATGAAACCGAACGTGCGCGCGCGCGCGACTTCGCGGGCGAACGACTGCTCGGTGATGTCAATGTCCATCGTCTGGTGCCCGATCTTGGGATGCGGGAACTCGATCGTGCAGCTGATTCTTAAGCCGTTGTAGGGCACCACGTAAGCGTGCTTTTCCTGGTCGCCTTGGAAGATCGGTTGCGTGATGTAGGCGTACTTGCGCGGCTCGTTCTGCTCGACCAGGCCGGCCGAGAGAATCGCTTCGAGGAACGGAGCCGCGCTCCCGTCGCCGATCGGGATTTCGGGGCCGTCGAGCTCGATAAAAAGGTTGTCGATGCGGAGCGCGGCCAGCGCGGAGAGGCAGTGCTCGACCGTGGACACAGAAAAGGCGTCCCCACCGAGCGTGGTGGCCATGGTCGTCGCCTTCACGCGGTCGGCTTGCGTCGAGATCGCGGGGCTTCCGGGGAGATCCCGGCGAACGAAGTAGATCCCGGTGCCCTCGGGCGCGGGACAGAATGTCAGCTGCGCCGGCGCTCCAGTGTGCAGGCCGATGCCCTTCACGGTCGCGCGGCTACGGATCGTTCGCTGTAAAAACATGATCTACCTCATCCTCTATGACGCTTTCTCTTACAAGCTTCGTGCCGCGGATTAGGGCCTCGAGTTTCGTCTTAATAAGCCGAGTTAAGTGTGTAGAATCGTTGGCCCGGGCGAAAGTCGTGGGTCCAACGACTAGAAGTCTTTCCGCAACAGCTGTTGTAAAAAGGACGCTGTAGTTCGGAGCGTGCTCAGCGTGATAGCATGGAGACATGTCGCGCATAGGATTTGCGTTTCTCATCGTCGTGCTCACCGCCTGCTCCTCCACGCGTGAGCCCTACATGCTGCCAGAAACGGATGAACATAACATGGCACCGGGTGCGGCGTACGCAGCCGAGAATTTCACGTTTCGAAAACCAATGCCCGATCGACGCGAGTGGAAACCGTGGGAGTTTTACTACAAACACTGCTCCACGAACGGCAATGAAGCGTACTACTCCAAAACGTCCTACGATTGCTCGGGCCCCTTCTATTGAAGGCGGCCCTTCGCGGTCTTTAGAATTTCAGGAATTTGCTCGGGCGCGGTGACACCCGCGAGCGCGTCGACGATGGGCTGCATATCCAACTTGATATCGCCGGAGCCTTTCAACTGAAGCATCCCCTCGAACTGCAGGCGAAGAGGCTCGTTCGTCTTGAGCGTGCCGCTCGCGGTTTGCAAATTGAAGCTTCCGCCCACGCAGCCCGCCTCCAGCACGACGTCGACAACCGCGTACTTGTCGGGCGGGATCTCGAACTTCTCGACGAACTTACCCGCGGGTGGCGCGTTGACGTCGGGGCTTGAGGGCTTCACGACATAGGTGGCTTTGATCAATTTGATCTCGGCGCGGATTTCTTTGCGTAGCTCCTCGCTCAGTTGCAGCGTGAGCTGGCGCGCGGTCTCTTTGAGCTCGAGCGCCGGCGGCGTCGCGCCCAAGCCCGCTTGCGCGAGTTTGTTGTAGGCCTCGACCATTCGGCGCGCGACCATCTCTTTAAACACTTGGCTCGAGCTCGCGGTCGCCGATGCGTAAGCGCCCGCGAATCCCGAGCTCGTGAAGAATTGGGCGAGGATGGCTTGAGCCGCGGCGATGTCCGCGGCCAGAACGGACGCCTGCTCGCTCACCGGCACTCCGAATTGGATTTCCTTCACGCAAAGGTTCGTATCGAGCACCGCCGAGCTCTGGTAGGACGCGATCATCAAGTTCGCCGTCACCTTCGGGTTATCGGTGGTCGTACCGCCCCCGCCTCCGGGAGCGTTGTAGTTCTGAGATCCGCCATTCGGGGATTTGCTCGAGCTCATACCTCCCGCGGGGCTGCAGTTTTGAAAGCACGTGATGAGAATCGCGGTGAGCGTAAGAGTCGCTAAAGTAAGCCGTGACGTTTTCGTCATGACTTCCCTCCTAGTTTATTGCTCAAAGGAATCGCTAAAAAACCGAAATGATAAACGCGGTCGGCCCCGCTCTTTTTCTGCGAGAGCTCGATGATCTTCTGGCGGGCTTCGTCGAGGATGGCCTTCGCCTCGGGTAGGCACTCGGCGGGTATGGCGCACGTGTGCGCGCTGATGTTGCGATCTTCGCTCGCGATCTCGGTGATCGATTGCGCCGAAAGCATCAGCATCTCGGTATGGAACTTCGTAAGCGCGGCCTTTAAGACGCCCGTCTTACAATGAACGAGTTTGTCGGGCTTACGAAACTTTCCTTTTTCGTCCTTTTCCAGGAAGCCGTGCTCGAGGAGGAAACTTAAGGCTTCTTTGATCTCCCCGAGCGAAACCTTATATGAGAGCGCGGCTTGCACCCAGCGCGGATCCGCGCTGAAGCCGTCCACCTGGGCGAGCTCGCGGATCGCGATGTGGTACCAGTGCTCCAGATATTTGTACGTTTCGATCTCGAGCGGATTCAAATTTTGGTAGCGGCGGAAGCGCTGGATTTTTTTGAGCGCCTCGAGCTGAGTTTCGGGACTGTCGGCATCGACGACCGAAATCAGCCATTCGAGATACGAAGCTTCGCTGCGCTCAAGCTTCAGCGCGGGCGCGAGCTTCTTAAGTTGATCTTCGGAAAGGCGGCGGCTGCCGGAAATGACCATCGAAATATAAGACTCGGAGACGCCGCTGAGTTTGGCGATTTGGCGAAGCGAAATTTTCTGCGAGGACTTCAAGTACTGAAGCTGATCCTTAAGGAACAGCCGGTACTCGTGGTACCCGTAGATATCGGGCGCGCTTAGCGTCTCGGTGGGACTGGTAATGAGACCCCCCTGGTCTTCATAACTAGTGTAACAAAGAATTCGCGTCTTAGGATGGGCGATAAATTGGCCTGTGAACAGTTCACTTAGCGTAAATTTTTAAATTTCAGTTTGTATTCCATGATTTATACCACCCACTGGTATTTGATTATGGATTCGGACCCCAGAATTTTGTGATCAATTTTGTATCAGAATGAGAGCCCCTCAAAAGTTAAAGCGCCGTGGACTCGCTCTCCAACTTATCCACGGCGCCTTGGGCATTCGGGTTTGCTTTTGGGCTATCGTTAAATTCAAGTTACCAAAGTATGGCGCAGTGCGCTACATTTATTTTTTGAATTTTGTGAACGTTTTTTTGGAAAAAATGAACTTTATGTTAATCAAATCAAATACTTAACTATTGAAGTGGGTCCATTTTGTGAACGTAAAAACTCGTTTTTGTGAACACTGGCTGGCTCAATTTGAGACGGATTTAAGGTGATTTCGGCTTAAATCCGTAATGACCCGCCCCCGGGGCGTCTTCTGAATGAGCCCTTCCTGTAAAAGAAAGGGCTCGTAAACCTCTTCCAGCGTATCGACCTCTTCGCTGAGCGCGGCCGAGAGCGTATCGATCCCCACCGGCCCGCCGCCAAACTTGTTCAAGATGAGCGAGAGAATTCTCCGGTCCATCGGATCGAGTCCGAGCTGATCGACCTCGAGCTCGTTGAGCGCGAAGTCCGCGAGCTTCGCGTCCACGCGCCCGTTGCCATGAACGTCGGCGTAGTCGCGCACGCGTTTGAGCAGGCGGTTCGCCACGCGCGGAGTTCCGCGGCTGCGGCGGGCGATCTGCTCAGCCCCATCGTCCGAGAGCTCGATCCCAAGAAGCTCCGCCGAGCGCTTCAAAATATGAACGAGAGAGTCGCGATCATAGAACGAAAGCCTCTCGACAATCCCGAAGCGATCGCGAAACGGAGCTTTCAAGAGGCCCGCGCGCGTGGTCGCTCCGACCAACGTGAACGGATTCAGCTGAAAGCGCATGCTGCGCGCGCCAAGACCTTCTCCGGTCACGATGTCGATATAGAAATCTTCCATCGCGCTGTACAGGTATTCCTCGACGTCGCGATTGAGCCGGTGGATCTCGTCGATAAAGAAGAACGATCCGGGCTTAAGCGATGTAAGAATCGCCGCGAGATCGCCTTTGCGGTGAAGCGCGGG
>CAYPFC010000082.1:0-11766 GCA_964409815.1 uncultured Pseudobdellovibrionaceae bacterium | reverse complement strand
GCGGAATTCAGTACAAGCAGGTTCTCGGCAACAACGACGCCACGCTGGACGATCACTACGCTTCGCTCGTGGGTAAGATCGGGATTGAAACTCAGCGCGCGAACTCGGCGCGCGACTCGCAAGCCGACATCGTGGGGCAGCTCAAGAACATTCGCGAAAGCGTGAGCGGCGTGAGCATGGACGAGGAAATGACGAAGATGATCGAGTTCCAAAAGACGTTCGACGCCTCGGCGCGCCTCGTGCGAACGGCGGACGAAATGATGGACACGGTTTTGAACTTGAAACGGTTATAACGGGTAAGCCAGATGCGTATCGCTGATAAAATGCAATTCGAACAGGTCAAAGCGAACGTCGGTAAGAACCGCTCGCAGATGTCCGAGCTGCAGAACCAGGCGGCGACGCAAAAGCGCGTGACGAAGCCGAGCGACGATCCGCTAGCGGCGTCGCGCGTGCTTTCGAATCGCATCGATCTTCAGGGAGCGAAGCAATTCTCGAAGAATCTGACGTACGCGAAATCGTTCCTCGAATACTCCGATCAATCGCTGGGCGATCTGAGCGAGATCCTCATGCGCGCGAAGGAACTGGCGATCAGCCAGTCCAACGACGCCAGCGGAAACGAAGAAAGCCGCCGCGTGGTCGCGACAGAAATCGAGCAGCTCTATAACCAGATGGTGAACATCGGTAACCGCAAGCTCGGCGATCGGTTCATCTTCGGAGGCTTCCGCACCCAGTCTGCGCCCTTCGACGAGAAGGGCGATTACCGCGGCGACAAGGGCGAGATGAACATTCACATCGACAAGGAAGCGTTCATTCCGATGAACGTTCCCGGTGGCCGCGTGTTCCTCGGTCACGGCGTGGACCGCTCCGGAATGGTGAAGCCCTTCCCCCCGCAGGTGAAGACGATTGAGGAGTGGGAGATCGCGCAAGGCCGCGCGGAGGTCCCCGCGCCGTCGCAGCCGCAACAGGGAGACGTGAATACGCGTGGACCTGCGAGCCTCGGCGGCAGCCAACGCCTGCACATGCCCGAGAGCGATCCTCAGGACGAGCTCTCTAAGGGCGTAAACCTGTTCAATGTGCTTAAGAACCTGGAAATCTCGCTGCGCACGAATCAGAAGGCGGGGATCCAAGACAGCTTGGATGAGCTCGATGACGCGCTCTCGCAGGTTGTTCTCACCCGCTCCCAGGTCGGCTCACGAGGGATGGCTCTCGAAAATTACATGCAGACGCTCGAGAAATCGAAGGTGGACAACAAGGTGGCCATCTCGTCGCTCGAGGACGCGGATATTTTTTCCACGGTGAGCGATATCAATAAGACCGAGAGTACGCTGCAGGCCACGCTCCAGACGTCCGGGAAGCTGATCCAGCCGAGCCTTCTCGATTTCCTCCGTTAATTCGGGGGCTTTCTTGACATTTTCCCCCCTAAGGACTAGCTAAAGCCATCTCTGGAATCTGCCGTAAAGAGATTCGCTTAGGTTGCGGTGACTCACATCCCTCGGACCGCCCTTAAGCGTAGCTTTGACTAGGATGTTGAAGGAGTCTTACCCATGTTGGTCCTTACGCGAAAGCTCGGCGAAAGTATCGCCATCGACGACCACATCAAAATCCGCGTAGTCCAGATTAAGGGCAAACAGGTCCGTCTCGGTATTGAAGCTCCCAAAGATACGAAGATCCATCGCGAAGAAGTTTATCTGGCCATTCAGAACCAGAACCAAGAGTCGGCGACCACTTCGGCGGACAGCTCGAAGGCCGTGGCCGAACTTCTCAAAACCAAGTAAACCCCTGCCCGGCGCCGGTCTCCCGGCCCTCTCACACTCCGCATTATTAACCCGTATTTAGTCTTGAGTTGTCCCCAGAAATGAGGGCATCCTGAGCTTAAGGGGAGGGGGGCGATTGAACATTCATACTAGCCGTTTTGGCTTAATCTCCATTACGTCCGATGATGTTATTCACTTTCCTGAAGGACTTCTAGGGTTTAACGAGCTTCGTCGATTCGTTCTGTTGGACGATCCTTCGGATGAGATTTTTGCTTGGCTTCAGTCCTGCGAGGAGCCCGGTATCGCGTTTCCTTTGCTCGAGCCTGAGCTTTTTACTTCGACGTACTCGATCCAACTTACGAAGCACGATTTGGAAATCCTCGGCCTCTCCAGCAAGGACGGCGCGCGCTGTTTCTCGGTGATCACGATCCCGCAGGATCCGACGCAGATGACGGCGAACCTTAAGGCGCCGATCGTCATCAACGTTCAGAAGCGCACCGCTCGTCAGTGCGTGCTTCAGGACAATCAATTGAACATTCGCGAGCCGATCTTCACCCGTCTCCAGCAGCGCGTGGTGCAGAATCCGAACATCTCGATCAAAGCTCAAGCGTCCAACTCCGGCGTCACCGTGAAGCTTAACCGTCCGCCCGAAGTCGAAGGCTAGTCGCTCGCACCCATCTTGATGGGACAGGATCTCCCGTCGCGGAAATTTTGTCCCAAATTCCGTTCTGGCAATGAAGTTAATCCGAGATTGCGCGGCACGAACCGTGCTTGATCCCGATTATGGGATTTATCGCAAAGTTCGGTCGTCTCCGAATCGCCATTCTTATTTCGTCGGTTGTCGCGCTGGTCGTATTGGCGGCCGTTCTTTGGGGCGTCCGCCGCCAGCGTTCATTTGAGTATGTGAAGCCCGTCCGAGGCGAGGTCACTGAGGCCGTTTACGGGCTTGGCAAGGTTAAGTCGATCCATCGCTTCGAAGTGAAACTGGGAGTCCTCTCAACGGTTAAGCGTCTTTTCGTGCGCGAAGGACAGCACGTTCGCGCCGGAGAAAAGCTGATCGAGTTCGATTCGAACGCGCTCTTCCGGGCGCCGTTCGAAGGAACGATCACGCTCATCCACAACTATGAGGGCGAGACGGCGTTGCCTCAGATTCCGATTCTGAGGCTCGAGGATCTTCGTCAGCGCTTTATCGAGCTCTCGCTCGAGCAAGAGGGCGCGTTGAGAATTAAGCCCGGCCAGGTCGCGAAGATCTCGTTCGAGAGCGTGCGCGGAAAAACGCATCCCGGAAAAGTCACGGCGCTCTTTTCGAGAGAGGACGAGTTCTTGGCCCATATCGAAGTCGAAGGGCTTGACGAGGGCGTACTTCCCGGGATGACCGCCGACGTAACGATCGAAATTGGAAAAATCTCGGGGGCGCTCCTGGTGCCGGTCAAGGCGATTCAGTCGGGAATGGTTTCCGTTCGCCGGGGCGGTAAACGGCAAAAGATTAAAGTCGAAGTCGATCACGTGGACGGACTCATGGCGGAGATCAAAGGCGATGCGCTCTCGTTGAGCGACGAGGTGCTCGTGCCGAAATCGGAGCGTTGAAATGTTTTTTCTGTCCTGGCGCCAGCTCATGGCCCGCAAGAAACAAACGTTCCTGATTCTTCTTGGGATAAGTTTGGGCACGCTTCTCTTCGTCAGCATCTCGGGCGTTCAGCTCGGGATGCGCTCCTACATTTCCGAGCAGCTGCTTAACAATACGGCCCACGTTTTGATCTCGGGCGCCGAGAACAAGATCGAGATGGAAGAAGTTACGCAGCGATTTTACGGCGACGCGCCGGTGCGCTGGCTCGTGCCGCCGGCGGGAAAGCGCGATGAAGTTCGGTTACAAAACTATCAGGGATGGTTCGAGAGGTTGAGCGCCGATCCTCGCGTGCTCGACTTCTCGCCCCGGCTTTCGACGAATGCATTGGTGACCAGCGGAAAGTTCTCGGCCTCGATTCGGCTTACGGGCATGATTCCCGAGCGCCACGCGAACATTTCTTCGATCGAGAACTACGTGAAGCAGGGAAGCTGGGGAGAGCTCAGGGCGGGCTCGAACCAGATCATACTCGGGAGCGGTGTCGTGGAGGACCTGGGAGTTCGGCTCGGCGACTTCGTGAACGTGAACGTCAGCGGTTCCTCGAAGCCCTTCAAACTTGTCGGCGTCGTTCACTTCGGCAACGAGGAGGTCGACAAGTCGATGGCGTTCGCGCATCTCACGAACGTTCAGGTCCTCACCCGAAGCCCGGGGCGCGTCACCGAGATCGCCGTGGCGCTCACGGATATCGACGACTCGGCGGAGGTCGCCGACACCTGGCAGTCCATGAGTCCCGACAAAGTCGAGGATTGGCGCGAAGCCAATCGCATGTTCATGGAAATGATTCGCGTTCAGGATTTCACTCGCTACTTCATCACGACCGCGGTGCTGATCGTCGCGGCGTTCGGTATCTATAACGTTCTCACGATCATGATCAATCAGAAGAAGCGCGAGATCGCCATTCTTCGCGCGATCGGCTATGCGCCCCGGCGGATTTTGGAGTTGATCCTTTATCAGGGGTTGCTGCTCGGATTCTCGGGCGGCTTTCTGGGTTTGATTTTGGGATACCTGATGTGCGTGTGGATCGAGAGCATTGATTTCGGATTCGAGATCGGCGGTCGCAATAACCTTTGGGTCAGCTACGACGGAGCGATCTACGTGACCGCGTTCATTACCGCGAACCTTGCGTCCCTCGTAGCGAGCTACTTGCCCGCATGGGAGGCGAGTCGCATGACCCCGATGGAAATCATGAGGTCCGAGTAATGATCGAATGCACCGGGATCGTAAAGGAGTTCGGCAAACCCTCACAGCGCGTTCTGCACGGTCTGACGTTTACGGTTCGCGACGGCGAGTTCGTTTCGCTCTCGGGCCGATCGGGCAGCGGAAAGTCGACTTTGCTTTATATCGTGAGCACCCTCGATGAGCCGACGCGCGGGACCGTGAAGATTGACGGCCGCGACATCGCGGAGTTGTCCACGAAAGAGCTTCACGCGTTTCGAAACGAAAAGATCGGTTTCATTTTCCAATTCCATTACTTGCTTCCCGAGTTGACGGCCCTCGAAAACGTGCTTTTGCCGGCGCGCAATCTCGGGCTTGCCTCGGCGAAGCGGGAGCAGGCCATGAATCTGTTAAAGAGCCTGGAGATTTCGGACCAAGCGCACAAGTATCCGGGCCAGATGTCGGGAGGGCAGCAGCAGCGCGTGGCCATCGCGCGTGCCCTGATCCAGGACCCTCGGTATATCTTCGCCGACGAGCCCACCGGAAACCTGGATACGTACAACGCGGGCATCGTGATGGATATTCTAAAGAAGGTGAATCGCGAGCTCGGGACCACGATCTTTCTCGTCACCCACGAGCCTGAGTTTGCCCAAATGGCGCAACGGGAAATCTATCTGGTGGACGGCCGGATTCAATCGCCTCCGAATTAGTCCCGTCTGCGTTTGCGCAGGCGCTGGATCGTCTCCAGCAACAATTGAATTTGAATGGGTTTCGACAAATGGTCGTCGCAACCCGCTTCCAGGGAATGCATCCGCTCTTCATTCATGGCGTGCGCCGTTAGCGCCACGATCGGCTTCTTGTAGCCCAGCGCACGCAACTGCGCGGTCGCCTCGAAGCCGTTAAGAACGGGCATCTGCATGTCCATCAAGACGAGGTCGTAGTCGCCGGTCATGGCGCGCTCGACGCCCTCGCGCCCGTCGCAGGCGGTTTCGATCGAGGCACCGGCGCTCTTTAGGATTTGTTTGATCAAAAGGCGATTGTCGCCCGAGTCCTCGATGACGAGAATGCACGCGCCCGTGAGATCCGTGTCGGGAGCCGTCGTCACGGGCTTCGCGGGTTCGGATTTGCGGAACGAGGTGGGTGCGTCATCGGCTGGATTGTCGGTCACGGTGACCGTGAATGTCGACCCTCGATCGAGCTCGCTGCTCGAAAGGACGACGTCTCCACCAAGCGCGCGCGCGAGCCGGCGTGAGAGCGCGAGGCCGAGCCCCGTTCCGCCGAACTTCCGGGACATCGAATTGTCGGCTTGCGAGAACGGCTCGAAGAGAATCCCTCGATCCTCCTCGGAGATTCCGATCCCCGAGTCGGTCACGGAGATCTCTAAAGTGCCGCTGCGGCCGGGAGCGCGATGATACCGCGCCCGCACGGAGACCGACCCGCTCGGCGTGAACTTCACGGCGTTCCCAATGAGATTGATTAGGATTTGGCGCAACCGGACAGGGTCGGAGATCACGAAGTCGGGAACCTCCGGCGCGATGGCGTACACGAGCCGCACATCTTTCTCTTCGGCGGAAAGCGAGAAAAGGGAAACGGCGTCGGCTATGATCTCACGCACGCCGATGCGCGACATGTTGATTTGTAACCGGCCGGCCTCCACTTTCGAGAGATCGAGGATATCGTCGATAATCGTCGTGAGCGATTGTCCGTTTCGAATGATCGTATCTATGTACAGTTCGCGCTCGTGCGCGCTGATCTTCGGGTTTTTGAGCAGCTCGGAGAACCCGAGGATCGCGCCGAGCGGCGTGCGGATTTCATGGCTCATATTCGCGAGAAAATTGGATTTCGCCAAGTTCGCCGCATCCGCTTCGCGCATGGCACGCTTGAGCTCGAGCTCGTTCTGCTTTTGCTCGTGGATGTCGGTCGCGGTCCCGAACCACTGGATGATTTTTCCTTGCGGATCACGAATGGGAATGGCCCGCGCCCAAACCCATCGGTACTCGCCGTCACTGATCCGGCGCAGCCGGTATTCGAGGTCGTAGGGCTCGCCCGTTTGGATGGAACGGTACCACTGACGTACCATCTCTGGGAAATCGTCCGGGTGAAACGCGTCCTTCCACTTTTCAGGGCTGCCCATCTCGTGACCGGTAAACTCGGCCCACTTCCGATTGCAATAATCCATCATGCCGTTCGGGTCCGCCGTGAAGATCATGTGCGGAATCGTATCGGTGAGAATTCTTAGCTTTTCCTCGAAAAGGTGGCGTTCGGTCACTTCATTCATGAGTACGATCAGGCCGAGGACTTCGCCCGAGTCGTTCCGGTCAGGAGTGTAGGTCCCGCGAAAATGGCGAACCATTCCGTTGCGGTCCGAGAAGTCATACTCGAGGTGTACGATTTCGCCCTGGAGCGCGCGGTCGAATTTGTCCTTTACTTCTTCGTACATTTCCTCACCGGTGATTTCCCAAACTTTGCGCCCGACGATCTCTTCGCGCGAACGTCCAAAAAATCTCACGTACGTGTCGTTAACGAACTCGTAGCGATGATCGCGGCTGACGTAGGCGATGAAGGCGGGAATCGCATTGGTGACGATTTGAAATTTGGAGTCTATGGCCGTGGCTTCCGCGTGAGTCTCAGTGTGCATGGCGCGTCCTCGTTGTCGTGCGCGTACTATGGGCGTTGAAACACGGAATGTACAGAAGAAGGTCAGCGCGGCGTGTGCGATTCCCCGTGAGTCAACAAATCCGGTATGATATTTGTACTCTGTCTCCTTGGCGAATTTTCAATATCAACGTGTCGCGTTTAGCGTCCGTTGGAGTATCACGAGGAGGAATCATGAAACTAACAGCCCTTAAACTCGGAGCGGTGATGTCGCTCGCCTTCGCGGCGGCGGTGGCCTTTGCGCATAGGGAGGACCGTTTCAAAGAAATGGACAGCAATAGCGACGGACGCGTCACGGCGGCGGAGCACGAGACGGCGGCCGCGACCAAGTTCGGCGCGGCGGACGCGAACAAGGACGGCTCATTGACCAAAGGCGAGCTCACCGGGTTCATGGTCGACGAAAAAGGCAAATCGGGCCGGAAAGCCGAGAAGAAGTCGGATAAGAAAATTTCCAAACTCGACGCCAACGGCGACGGTGTCTTGACCCAGCAAGAATTTGCGGATGGGCATAAACAAATGTTCTCCAAGGCCGACGCGAACGGTGACGGTGCACTGACGATGGAAGAAATGAAAGAGGCGCACGACCGCAAGTAGTCGCGTGCGGGCCGCGATTGCCTCGGCGGTCGCGGTCATTCGCTGGACCTCGGTCGGGTTAAGAATTCGATTGAGCGTACCGATTAGAGACATAGAGAAGCTCCCTTCGGAGCAAGGATGGTCTGATGAAGTCTCTAATTTTTACTGTGCTCTTTACGCTGTCCGTGAACGCATGGGCCGACCTCACCATCTTTGATGTCCGCAAAAGCCTTCCGATGTCGGATGACGAAAAAGCTCTTCGCGATTTCTATATCAACGGTGGCTCGGAGGCAGGCCTCGCGAACGGAATGGTGATTACCGTTCAGCGGCGCTTGCCGTTGTATGACAGCTATCAGAACCGATCGGCTGGCGATCTGGATTTGAAAGTCGCTAAAGTAAAGATCATACACGTGCAAAAAGGTCTCGCGGTCGCGCGCTTGCATTCGGAATTCACGCGCGAGAGCGCTCCGCTCTTGGAAGACAATTTCATTATGGTCGGCGATCGCCTCGATCTCGGCAGCGCGACGAGCGACAGCAAAGGTGGCGACAAGAAGTCCGACGCCAGCGAGTCGGCACCCGAACCCGTGGCTTCGCACAGGGCCAATTCGGCGCGCATCTTCGTCAACGCCGTCGAGCTATCCAGCGAATCTCCCAGGCAAAATCCCCCGATCCCGAACGCGATCGAAAACCCGATCCTTCAATAACAGGGTTGACTAGGATACCTAGCCAAGCTAGGTATACCAGCCATGCAACTGACCCTCGACAACTGGCGCGTGCAGGTCAAAAAGGGCTACCTCGAGCTTTGCCTCCTACTCTTGATCCGCCGTCATAAGCGTATGTACGGGCTTGAGCTTCTCGAGAAGCTCGCGTCGCTCGACCTCTCCTTAAAAGAGGGAACCCTCTATCCGCTTCTCAATCGCATGACTGACGACGGCATGCTGCAATCGTCATGGGAGACGGAGAATCTCAAAGGGCATCCCCGCAAATTCTACGCGCTCACGAAAAAGGGGACCCAGTCGCTGATCGAGATGGAAGAAGAGTTCACGAAAATGGTCGATTTAATCGCGAAGATTCAAAAGTAGAAAGGGATATGTGGCCATGAATAATGAGTTGAAGATTGAATTTTACCTGTCGCAACTGGACCGCGAGCTTCATGCTCTGACTCTCAGCGCCCGTGCTGAGATCGTGACTGAGATCAAATCGCACATCCGCGAAACCATGGAACGCGATCCCGCGAAGCCGGTCGATCAGATTCTGCAGGATTTGGGCACGCCGCGCGCCGTGGCCGAGCGCTATCTGGTCGCCAAGGGAATGCCTCTCGCGCCGCCGCGGCGGACGGGCCGAATGCTCAAGTGGGTCGCGATCGGAACCGTCGCGTTCTTCGGCCTGATTTTTTTCGCGGGTATTATGGCGGCGATTTATCTTCGGCCCTTCGTGAAAGTCGATGAAGAGAAGGGGCGTGTGACTTTGTTCGGCGGGTTAATCGACGTGAACGAGGAGATCGGCGAAGTCCGCATCGGCGAGATGACCCTGAGCGATCGCGGAATCGAGGGCGGCGTGATCGTTCAGGGCGAAGAGGACATCACCGGCAAGCAGGTGAAGATCGTTCGCATCCCGTTCAATACCGCGCGCATCGAAGTGAAGCACAACTTGAGCGGACTTTTTAATTGGAGTTGCAAAGGCGCCGGATCCGCTACGGTCGCGCCCGAGATGAGCGCCGGCGTGATGACGCTGAATTTGGACAAGCTGAATTTGGCGAAGTGCGAGATCTCTCTTCCGGCCGGCGCGGCGGCCGAGTTTCGCGGCATCAACGGTCACCTTCAGGTCGACTACCCTCACGCCGACATGGACATCAAACTCGACAACGGCAAGGTCCGCATCCATCCGGATCCGGGCCAGGCCTACGACTTCGAAGTGAAAGTGAAGAACGGGTTGCAGGATTTCTTCCCGCGCTCGAAAGAAAAGGATGCCGTGAAAGTAAAAGTCAGCGTCGTAAACGGATTGGTGAAGAAAGAGTGAGCCCGTATTTCGTCGTCCACTTGAAGGGACTCAATACCAGATCCGAGGAATGGCTGAGCCAGCACGCGTTCTCGCACGGCGCGCTCGGCGTGAGCGAAGTCATTCCGTTCGATCAGCCGGAGGGCGAAGAAGACGTCTTTGCGCGGATTCCGGACGCGCGCGCGGTTGACGTGTACTTCGAGACTCCGCCCTCGCGCGGGTTCGTTGATGACATCCGCGCGCACTTTCCCGAGGTCGCCGTTGAAGTGAAGAGCGAGGAATCGCGCGACTGGCTCGCCGAATGGAAGAAGGGCTTCGTGCCTTTCGCATTGGCGGGCGGACACTGGGTCGTACCCTCGTGGTGCGAGACTCCTTCGGCGGCCACGCACCCGATTCGCATCGATCCTGGAATGGCGTTCGGCACCGGCACCCATGAGACCACGCAGCTCGTAGCGCAAGCGATGCTTCGCCTGCCCGTGAAGGGCGGATCGGTGCTCGACGTCGGAACGGGAACGGGAATTCTCGCGATCCTCGCGCAACAACTCGGGGCGAGGCGCGTGTGGGCGACCGAGATCGAAGCCGACTCGCGCCGCGTGGCCCGCGAAAACTTCGCGCTGAATAAATGCGGCGACATCATCCTGAACGAACGTCAGGTCGAGGACTTAAACGAAAAGTTCACCATCGTCGTAGCCAACATTATCGACGGGGTATTGGTTCGCATTCAAGACGCGCTCAAGGCGCGCGTGAAGCCCGGAGGCTGGCTCGTCGTTTCGGGAATCATTGCCGAGCGCGAAAAGGACTTTCTCGATGGATTTCGTTTACCTGCCGGAAAAACTTGGGCCTTCCGCGAGCAAAAAGGCGATTGGCTTCTTTACGCCGTGGAGTTGTGAGTGGCGCTGCGCCGGTTTTACTTTGAGAATGTAAGCGAAGGTCCGATCGTCATTGACGGCGATCTTCTCCACCACATTCGCGACGTCTGCCGCTTCGAGCCCGGAGATCAGTTCGAGATTCTTCCCGGCAACGGCGAGGCGTGGCTCGTCGCGGTCGAGAGTCTCTCGTCGCGCGCGCTTCAGGTCCGCACGCTTTCGAAGCGCGCGCTGCCGCCGCTGGCGAAGCCGTATCTCACCCTCTGTTTGAGCATTCCGAAGCTTCCGAAGGTGGACTGGATCGTCGAGAAATGCGTCGAGCTCGGCGTCGCCGAGATCCGCCCTTTCGTTTCGGATTACAGTTTCCTGCGTAAAGAATCCGAGATTTCCCCGAACCGGTTGGCGCGGTGGCAAAAGCTCGTCCAGGCCGCGACTCAGCAATGCGGTCGGGGCGATCTAATGAAGATCCATCCGGCGGTGAAGCTCTCGAAACTCCTCGAGGAATTTAACCGGACGGAGGGCGCGAGCGGTCTATTTCCCTATGAGGGCGAAGCTCACCAGGGCTTGCGCGCGGCCCTATCCGAACTGAAAACGAAGGCGCCCGAGCGGCTTTGGGTTTTCGTCGGGAGTGAGGGCGGCTTTTCCCGTGAAGAGGTATTGATGTTCGCGAACGCGGGGATGAATCCGGTGACGATGGGAGAGCGGATTCTGCGCGTCGAAACGGCTTGCGTGGCCCTGGTCAGCGTCATAAAGTATGAATTATGAGCACATCGAATATGGATCCCTTCGACGAGTTTGAGTTTAAGCCCCTGACCGAAGGTCTGGGTTTTCACAAGAAGTCTCTGAGCCTCAAGGAAGGCTTGGCCGCTTCCGGCGTGGTTGAGGAAGAGCTCAAGGGTATTCCGAATTCGGTTCCGCGCGGAATGATGGAAGAGATTCCGCAAGCGCCCACCAAGAAGCATTCGTTCGAGGATGTTTTATCGGCTCTTGAGAAAACGCCGCTCAATCGCCCGTCGGATCTTAAGTTCACCGAGCCCCTGCCTCGCGAGAAGAAAAAGGCGCTCGACTTCGAAGTTCCCGCTCCCGTTCAGTCTCCGTTTCCGATGCCCGAAGCGTACAAGGGTCCCGCGGCTCCCATCGG
>CAYPFC010000081.1:3076-11775 GCA_964409815.1 uncultured Pseudobdellovibrionaceae bacterium | reverse complement strand
ACGACGAGCGAAGCGACTCCGATGGCCATTCCAAGCACGGCAAGCGTCGTCGAGAGATTGAAGAATCGTTTAAAGGTCCCGAAATATCTGACCGCCAGCCACCACGGCGTCATTGCGGCGTTTTCCCGCTCAAGAGCTTATCGCGCAGGTAGGCGTGGATAAAGCCGTTGAGCTCTCCGTCAAGGACGGCGCGCGGGTTTCCGGTTTCGAAATCGGTGCGGTGATCTTTGGCGAGCTGGTACGGATGCAAGACGTAGGAACGGATCTGGCTGCCCCACTCGTTGGCGAGCTTCTCGCCGGCGATCGCGTTGAGCTCGCGCTCGCGCCGTTCGCGCTCGCGCTCGTAGAGCGCGGATTTCAGCATCTTCATCGCCTGCGAGCGGTTCTCGTGTTGCGATCTTTGCGTCTGGCAGCTCACCACGATTCCCGTCGGAATGTGAGTCATGCGCACGGCCGAGTCGGTCTTGTTCACGTGCTGTCCGCCCGCGCCGCTCGCGCGGTACGTGTCGACTTTGATGTCGGCGTCCGGGACGACGATGTTGATGTTGTCGTCCATCTCGGGCCACGCATACACGCTCGCGAACGATGTGTGCCGGCGGGCGTTCGAGTCGTAGGGCGAGATGCGCACCAGCCGGTGCACTCCCGCTTCCGCTTTCAGGTTCCCGTACGCATACGGTCCTTGAATCAGCAAAGTCGCCGATTTGATCCCGGCCTCCTCGCCCTCGTTCAAGCTCTGCACTTCGACTTTAAATCCCTGCTGCTCGGCCCAGCGCGTGTACATGCGAAGCAAGATGGACGCCCAATCCTGAGCCTCCGTTCCGCCGGCGCCCGAGTTGATCGAGATGTAGGCGTTCAGCCCGTCGGCCTCGCCGTTCAGAAGCGATTTCAACTCGAGGTCGTCGATGCGCGATTGGATGTTCTTCAGGTCGCCCAAGACTTCTTGGAACGAGCCTTCGTCGGCGGCCTCGACGGCCATCTCGAGCAGCACCAGGTTGTCTTCGACTTTTTGATTCAGATCGCGATAATCGGTGACGGCGCGCTCGAGCAGCACCTTCTCCTGATTGATCTTTTGCATTTCCTGGTGATTGTTCCAGACCGAGGGGTTTTGAGCCTTCTGCTCGAGCTCTTCTAGACGCTTCGACTTGACGTCGATGTCAAAGATACCTCCGCAACTCGGCGACCTTATCTTTCATCTTAAGAAGCTGGGATTTGATCTCCGAGCCTTGCGTAGCGACTGACATATGAGGGGAGATTAACGTAAGCCTACGGACTTTTCAAGGCGCGCGTAAAGCTCGTCTTGGAGCGCAAACATCTCGGCCTCGTCCGACTTGGTGACGTGGTCGTGGCCCATCAGGTGAAGGACGCCATGGACGATCATGTATCCGAGCTCCCCGCGCTCCGAAAGCCCGGTACGCTTGGACTGCGCGCGGATCACGGGCAGGCAGAGCACGAGCTCGCCGACCGAAGTCTTTTCGACCGGGTGGAAGCTCAAGACGTCGGTCGCGTAGTCCTTCCCGCGGTACTGTTTGTTCATCCGGCGCATCTCGCGCGAGTTGACGAAGACGATCACGAGCTCGCGGCCGCGGATCTTAAGCAGGCGGCCGAGGGCCTTCACCCAGCGCTCGAGCCACTTCGCCGGAACGCGGTCGCGCGATTGGTTCAAGTACAGGAGTTTCATGTGGCGTGCGCGCCCCGTTTTTTATTCGGCCGCGCGGTCGCGGGGCCGGGAGGCAGCGCCGGCGGGAGCTGCGCTTGGCGCGAAGGGCCCGTCGGGTAATCGATGCGCTGGTGGTAGATCCCGAGGATCACGCGGCGGTAGCTTTCCTCGATGATGCTGAGGTCGGAGAGCGTGAGGTCGCACTCCTCGAGCTGGCCGTCGAGGAACTTCGATTGGATGATGTTCCTCACGAGCGAGGTCAGGCGCCCCGGCGTCGGCTCGTCGAGCGAGCGCGCGGCCGCCTCGATCGAGTCCGCGAGCATGAGCAACGCGGCCTCCTTGAACTGCGGCTTCGGGCCCGGGTAACGGAAGTCGTCCTCGTGAACGGTGTCGATATCCTCGTCCTGCTCCTCCAACGCTTTGTTGTAGAAGTAACTGATCAACGTCGTTCCGTGGTGCTGCAAGATTCCGTCGATGATCGCCGGACCCAGTTTCGCCTTGTGGCCCATCTCGGCGCCGTCTTTCACGTGCGCGATGAGGACCGTCTTACTCATGTGCGGCGAGATGTGGTCATGCGGATTGTGCCCCTGACGTTGGTTCTCGATGAAGTACTGCGAGTGCTCCATTTTGCCGATGTCGTGGTAGTACGCCATCACCTTCGCGAGCAGCGGGTTGGCGCCGATCTCCTCGGCCGCGGCCTCGCACATCGAGCCCACGACCAGCGAGTGGTGATACGTTCCCGGCGCCTTCACGATCATGTCCTTCATGAGCGGATGGTTGAGGGACGAGAGCTCAAGCAGCTTCACGTCAGTCGTGTAATTGAACACGGTCTCGAACAGCGGTATGAGCGCCATCGTCGCGAGCGCCGAGAAAAGCCCGCCCAGGAACCCGAGCGGGATATTCCACGCGAGGAGCTTCAAGATCGGATCGTCGCCGGGCTGGAGGAACGTGACGACCGTGAGCACGCTCGCGTTCACGAGCCCCGTGCGCACGCCCGCCCAGTAGATGTCGTTTCGCTTCGTGCACGAGTGCACGCCGCGGGCCGCGGCGATACCGCCGATCGCGGTCACCAGCAGAAAGATGAAATTGAAGTTCGGATCGACGAGGAACGCGAGCGCGATGGCGAGGAAGATCGTGAAGAGCCAGACGATCTCGCCGGCCGTGATCATTAAACCCACAAGCATCGGGCCCATCGCCACGGGCGCCGCGAACAGCAGCGAGTTCGCCGGAATCGTCGCGGCCTTGTTGGCGAACGCCGCGTCCGTGAGGAACATGTACACCTTCGTCATGATGACGACGAGGAGGACCACCGAGCCCATCGAGTAAATGTCCTTGAGCGTGATCTTCAGCTTGTGACTGACCGCGCGCCGCAAGTACGAGAAAAACACGGTGACGAGGATCATGAACAGGAACGCGACGACGACCGAGATGAAATCCGTGTGGGGCGCGCTCTTAAGCTTGTTAAGCTCGCCGATCAATCCGACCTGGAGCGGCTGAATCACCGAGCCCGCGCTGACGATCGTTTGACCTTTGCGGATCGAAACTTGAACCGGCAGGACCGACTCGCGCGCCTTCTGGCGCCGCTCGATCGTTTCCTGACGGTTGAACGTGAGGTTCGGCACGAGCAGCAAGTGCGCGATCTCGAGCGCCACGCGACGGTCACGCGGCTCCATGCGCTCGGCGCCGAGGACGCCGTCGAGGTTGAACTCGCTCAGTTTCTTGATGTCGTTGACTTCGTCCCGGCGAAGCGTGAACTCCTCGCCGCCGCGGCCTTGGCCGACGACTCTCACGAGCAGCGGCGAATCGGGCGCGCGGAAGAGCGTCGCCTGTCCGTCCATGATCCGGCGCGAGGACCACTTCACGAGCGCCCGAATCAGGACGTTTTCATACGGGGCCGAGAACTTGTTCTCGCTCAGCCACTCAAACATGCGGTCGGGAACTTCGACACCGAGCTCTTTTTCGAACACGGGCTTGAAGTGATTGAACTCTTTGATCTGTTCTTCGCGTTGCGAGTGCGAGCCCGACCAGCGGATCGCCTTCACTTCGCGGCGCATGCGGCGGAAGCTGCGGTATACGCGGTTGATCAGCTGCTCGTACGTGTTCGAGTCGAAATCGAACACGGGCGGAATATTCTCCTCGGCCGCGCGGCGCTTTTCTTCCGTTGCGGCTTCGTCGACCATCTGGAACGAAATGGGAGATTTGATGTCCGCGGTCGCCACGTCTCCCAACGCGACGTCGTGGTACACGTCGACGTCCCAAAAAATGACGAACGAGAGAATCAGGCAGAATCCGAAAATGAAAAGCCAGCTTTTGAAATTGAAACGCTCTTCGAGCGACGCGAACAGGCGACCGAACTGCGAGTTCTCGAGGCGAAGCCCGCGCACGAATGCGAGGAACTGGCGCGAGGGATCCATGTACTTGGATCTCCAATGCACCTCGTCCGAGCTTTTCTTAAAAGGTTTCTTACGCTTATCCATAGTTGCCGCTCTCTTATTTTCGGCAAATCCGTTCAATATTATCAGGGGCCTGTGCTATACCTGGTTCATTACTGGATATAGGGAGAGGTATGCCGAAAGCGCCCGAGAATCTACGTGAGTTTGCCGGCCTGCTAAAGGTCGTGGAGCACTTGCGCGGCCCCGACGGATGTCCGTGGGACAAGGAGCAGACGTTCGAGTCGCTGACCCGGTTCGCGATAGAAGAAGCGCATGAGTTGGCCGAGGCCATCGACAGCGGCGACATGAAAGCCTTTCGAGATGAGTTGGGCGATCTGCTCCTGCAGGTCGTACTTCATTCTGAGATCGCGCGCCAAGAAGGCAAGTTTGACATTTACGACGTCATCGAGGGAATCGCGTCGAAGATGGTGCGTCGTCATCCGCACGTGTTCGGCGACGTAAAAGTTTCCTCGTCGGGAGAAGTGCTGACCAATTGGGCGGAGATCAAGAAGGCCGAGGGCAAAACTAAAATTTTCGATATCCCGAGCGGCATGCCGTCATTACTGCGCGCGCACAAGATCGGCGAAAAAACGGGAAAGCTCGCGTTCGATTGGAAAAATGCTTCACAGTGTTGGAAGAAAGTCGACGAGGAGCTGGGCGAGTTACGAGAGGCCGAGACTCGCGAAGAGATCGAGGACGAGTTCGGCGACGTTTTGTTTTCGCTCGTGCAGTGGGCCCGGCACAATAAGATCGACTCCGAGCAGGCTTTGCGCAAGACGAACATGCGTTTCGAAAAGCGCTTCGAGAAAATGCAAGACCTCGTGAAGGCCGCGGGCCTCGAGTGGGCGAAGCTTTCGGCGGCGGACAAGGAAAAATACTGGAAGCAAGCGAAAGCTTAACGTATCCGCGGACGCGTCTCAATTTGAGACAGTGCCTTAAGTTTGCACTCTCATAAATTCATGATCGGACCATGCCTCACCGCCCGGAATTTCGCGCGCGCCTTGGCCATTCTTTTGGCGCTCGCCTGCCCATTTTTGGCCTTCGCCAGGGACGCCGCCCAAGGACCGGCTTGCGAGCTCGCCGCGGGTGGCGCGCTTCCGCCCGCGAAAAAAGTTTCGCAACAAAGCTCCGTCGAACTCGAAATCGGCGCCGCGGATTTAGTCCTCGGCATGATGACGACCGCGACGGGGACGATTCGCGCGGTGTGGCCCGAAGACCGCCCGATCGACCAATTCCCGAGCAAGCTCCGCGAGTCCATTCAAGGAGCGTATCCGGAAATGCCCTTGCTCGATGCGCCCTGGGACGTGCTGACCCCGCGGGAGCAGCGTGAAATTCTGATGGCCGCGGCCCCTCAAGATGGCGACGCCTTCTTCAACGATCGCAAAGTCCGCGGCTTAAAATACAAAGACAAGATCGTCCTCACGTTCGCAAAGCTCACGCGCTTCGCGGGAAAAATATATCCGCGCGGAACGCACACGATCCCGGCAGCGGAAATCTTCGGAAACACCGCCATCGAGTACATGGGCCCGGAGAGGATGAGCCAGAACCTAGGGTTCGAGCTTCACATTCGCAGCTATTTTACGGCCGGAGACAACCTCCTCACCGCGCGCGCCCTTTCACTCGCGCTGACCGGCGCCGTCGGCCCGCTTCACTTGCACATCGTCGGCCCTTATCCCGGCCCCATCGGCCAGCTCGAGACCCTTCGCATGGCCGCGGCCTACCAAAACTGGATGATGATCCACGATCTGCTGCTGATGGAGCGCAAAGGCGCCATTGAGTGGGGGGACAAGGGTTTCTATCCCTACGATATGGCCGCCGTGGCGCAGCTCATGCTTTCCGGAAGAATCGCCGCGAGCTGGGAGAAGCTCGACGAAGTTTTCTCCAAGAACGGCACGATCGGAATACGAAGCCATCACTTCTATGATGAGAACGTGTGGGGAATCGAGTCGCGCTACCTCTCCCCGCAGATTTCCGACGAGCGCCTGTTCCTGATGCTGAACCAGATTCAGCAGAAAATGATATCCGGCGAACTCACTTCGTCGCGCGAGCGCGCGCGCGGATACATTCGAGATTACCTCGTGTATAAAACTTCGAATCCGATCATGTCGGGCATCAATCACACCTACGTGCCCGCCGCGGACGTCGACCGGTTGGTGGCGGCTTATAAAGCCAACGCGATGGTCCTTTATCTCTTCGCGAATTTCGAGGGAAATTACGAGTTTTTCGACAAGCCTCAACTCCTCGCTCAGATCGAGCAAGCGCAGATAGACTGCTGGGCGCTCCTCAAGCACGGAATGAAATCCACCGACGTGATGGAGATTTTCGCGCGTAAGAGCGGCCTCAGGCGCTACTTCCAGCAGCAATATCCCGGGGTTCTGCCGTAGAGGCGGCCGCCAAGCTAAGTTGAGCGCTTGCCGGCTTCCCAACCCGCGGTGATATCTATTCGGGAATATTCGGTACGAGCTCGGCGAGGCGCGGACTCACATCCACCACACTCTCGGCAATTCATGTTTTGCCTATTCCGGCATAAATGGCGCGGTGTCGATTATGCCGGAATAGGCAAAATGCGGATGCCGGCGACGGAGTTGCGTTGGATTGCAAACCTATCGATTCTCTAGGGAGATATTCCGGAATGGGCATACTCGCGCGTCGGGGCCCGCCCTTCACTCATAACCGCACGCGCCGGGAGGACTTAGGACCGGCGACGCGTGAATCGACGAGTCAGCACGCCGGTGACCTTCACGGCCGACTCGCTTCCGCACAGAGTGGCGACCGCGAAGTAAATCACCATCCCGGCGGAAATGACCGACAGCAACGCAATCTCGCGCCCGACAATTTCCATAACGGGAGGATAAACGTAAACCGCAAACGCACCCAAAGCCGCGAGCGCGGGAACCAATCGCAAGATCGACACGAAGATCGAACCGAAGCCCAACGGACCGATAAGAAAAAAGAAACAGATCTGCAGAATGATAATGTTCAAGATCGACGACGCCGAAGTCGCCATCGCCAAGCCCTTCAAGCCGAACGTATCGACCATGTAACCACCAACAAAGATATGCACCAGCAACACCGTCGCCGCGATCGCCGCCGGAAGCCACGTGTTCTTCATCGCGTAGAACGCCGGCGTCGTGATCCGCGACAAGGACGAGAACAACATCAAGACCGCGTAGATCTCCACCACCTGGGCGGTCGCCAAAGAATCTTCGAGCTTAAACTGCCCGCTCTGAAACAAAACCTGCGTGATCGGCAGCGATAGCAGCCACATTCCCACCGCGGCCGGCAGCGACAAGAACATCAGCATCCGAACGGCCTGATTCGCCTCGGCCAAAAATTTTCCGCGATCACCCGCCACGTGCAGGTCCGAAAACCGCGGCAACAGCGCCGCTCCCAGCGACACCGCGATCAACGACTGCGGCAGCTCCAAAATCCGATCGGCCGCGTAGATATAAGATTGAACGCCCTCGGGCAGCCGAGCCGCGAACTTGATGTTCACGATCATCATCACCTGGTACACGCCCAGACCGAAGAGCCCCGGCACCATATTCAAGAATACCTGTTTCACCTCGGGCCCGCGCCAGTGCAGCGTCAACCGCGGCAGAACGCCGATCTTGATCAGGAGCCACGCGACCACCGCGACCTGCAAAACGCCGCCGAAGATCACGCCCCACGCTTGCGACGATCCCGGATACGCGCCGAGCTCGAACCGAAACAGCGTAAAGATGATCAACCCGAAGTTAAAGAGCGTCGGCCCCACCGCCGGAACAAAAAAGTGTCCCAACGTATTCGCGACCGCCATGTGAAACGCGTACGTCGCCACCAGCACCAGATAGAAAATCATGATGCGCGAGAGGTACACGGTCTGCTCGACCTTCCCCGGAATCGCGCCGTAACCGCGCGGATCGTTCACCAGGAAATTCACGATCTGCTCCATGAAAACGAAGCACGCGACGCTGATCACGATCGACGCCGCCAGAACGCAGGTGAAAACCGCGTTCGAGACCTGCCGCGCGCGCTCTTCTCCCGACGCCCTCGCCCCTACGTAAACAGGGATGAAAGACGCGCTCAAAGAGCCCTCGCCGAGCAGCCGGCGGAACAGGTTGGGAAGCTTAAAGGCGACCACGAACGCGTCGGTCACGGTCTGCGGAAAGAGGTGGAACATCACCCGATCGCGGACGAAGCCCAGGATACGGGAAGAAAAAGTGCCCACCGCCATGGCCAGGGCGGACTGGATAACTGAGCGTTTTTCCTTAGGTTTCTGAGCCATGTTTATGGGCGCTTGTGTCAACCGTGGTCCTGTGATATTCCCGTGTGTTTCCAGATATCTATTGAATCATCGGAGGTTCAACCTTGGCAAACCATAAGTCGGCAGAAAAGCGCGCACGTGTATCCGCTCGTCGCAATGCCATCAACAGCAAGACCATGAGCACCGTTCGCTCGGCCGAAAAGAAACTGCGCAAAGCGGTTGCCGGTAAGAACAAAGAAGAATCGGGCAAAGCCCTGGTCGCCTATTCGAGCGCGATCGGCAAAGCCGCGCAAAAAGGACGCATCCCGTTCCGCACGGCCAGCCGTAAAATCAGCCGCCTCTCCAAAGCGGTTTCGGCATTAGG
>CAYPFC010000081.1:0-3066 GCA_964409815.1 uncultured Pseudobdellovibrionaceae bacterium | reverse complement strand
CTAGTTGTTCTCTTAGAGTCTTAGACGCCAAGCTGGCCATCCACTCGGGTGGCCGCGGCGACGAAGTTACGAATCTCACGCTTCGATTGAAATCCCACATTCAAAAACTCAATCCCATAACGCTCGGGGAGTCCGTCTTTGGGCGGCACCACGGAGCGCACGATTCCGCGGACCATGATCAGCACGCCCGACGGAAGGAAGAAGTTCACGACTAGATTCACGCCCTCGCCGAGCGGCGTATCCGATGTCGACGAGATCATCATTCCGCCCTCACCCACCTGGTACGCGCGCTGAACGGTGTACTGACCTTTCAGGAGCATACCGACCGCGCCTTCGAAGGCTCGGCGGGGAACGCGGCGGCGGCCGCTGATGGCTGGGCGTTGATCGATGCTCGTCATTGTAAACCACACGGATTCTGCGCGGTCGTCTGGCCGGCGCGCTCATAGCTCAAAACACAAACGGAAGGACCCGAGGCGTGATCGCTCACCAAAGAAAATCGCGTGCAGCGATGATCGGTATTCACCAACGTCATGCGCAGGCACTGGGCCATACGAAGCGCGCGACCGGGATCGACGCCGTTCACTAAACCGCCCTGCGTGGTGATCGTCGCGCCCGCGGTCGTCTGCACTGGCACCGGGGCCGGAGCGGGAGCCGCGGCCGCCGACGAGTTCAGCATCGCGTCGGTGAAGATGAATCCACCGCCGACCACCCCGCCTGCCGGCTGCCCGGCCGTCGGAGCCGGAGCGGGAGCAGGGCGCGGCTGAAGAGTGAGGGGATCCACGGTCGCCGAGCCCGCCCCTTGAGCAAGGCGCTCGAGCGCGACGACGACGTTTTGAATCTTCTGAACCATCTCCCGGTGCGGAAGCTTGGTGAGATCGCCGAGTCGATAATCGCCAAGGCCCATGTTGTTCAGCATGACGTCATACTGCGCGAGTTGGGGCGCGTTCAGCTTCATGAGGTTCTGCTTGAGCTTTTCGATCTTGATCAGACGGATCATGTCGGGCGCGTAAGGCATGTCGTATCCGCGCTCGGTTTTGAAGCGCTGCTGGCAGTGACGCCAGAGCTGAACCTGGTTGTAGATCAGCCGGAGCTCGCTTAAGCCCCCTTCCGGGCTGTATTCGAAGTCGGTGCGCAATCCCTGTCGGTATTGCTCGAGCACGGTGTTCATGCGATCAAAGTCTTTGATGAAGTCCCCGCAGCGCTCGTGAAGCGCTTCGTAGGTGAAGCAACGCTCGGCCGTTCCGGAACGCCCGTAATCGCGCGAAGCCACGCGGCCGCGGCTGCACAAACCGAGCGCCGTCGGCGTGATCTGTCTGAGTGAATCATAGAAACGGCAGAGATTGTCCTGGTCCATCTCGACGGCGGCGGTCGCTTCCTCGCGCTTGTCGCAGAATTGTCTCAGCAGGTCCCAGTTCACTTCGCGGTCCTTGCTAGGGCCTTGGATCGTGAAGCCCATCGTGAGCTGCATCGAGGGAATGCGGTTCACCCAGAATTGCTCGGCGCCATGAACGCTCGTCGGATAACACCCCCAGAGCGCGGCCGACTTCAGCGTGCCCTTGAGCTGCGGGAACTCTTCGTACAAGCGCATGAGATCGCTTGAGTAGAAATCGCCGTTTTCGCCGAAGAAGTGGCCGCTGCCGTCTTCGCCCGAGATCACGATCGAGTCGATGCGCTTACCTTGGCCGAGTAAATTTTGAATCGACTCGCGCAGGCGCCAGTATGTGTTCGAGCGGCGAACGCCGCGGGCGTCTGCGGTCTCGCCACGCGCGGCCGTGACCACGTTGAGCGGCTCGGGCGAGCGGCCCAAGCGGCGGGCTTTGTCGTCGAGGCCCGCTCGGCAGTAGTTGATCTCTTGGGGCGCATTGTTGATGTCGAGGAAAATCATCTCGGCGTACGCGGGAAGCGCGAGGAGGAGCGCGACAAACGCTAAGCGCATCACTTGATCCTCCCGAGCTCGCTCTTTAAGCGACGCAGTTGATTCTCGCTCAACATGGGGAAGTCGGATTTCAATTCGCGAATCGAGTACTCGCGCGCGGCCATGACGAGCATGTCTTTATCCATCTCGTCCATCTGCGCGACTTTGGTTTCAATGCCGACTTTGCGAAAGAGCGCATCGCGCTCGCGCGGCTGAAGGTGTCCCGACTTGCGGTCGCGCTCGGCCTCCTCCTGCGCGCCCAGAATCTTCACCGGAAGACTTGGCGAGAAAATGCGACGGGCTTGGTCGACGGATCCGCGCGTCCACACCGTGGCCGTGGGCTGTTCTGCGGCCGCGTCGATCGCGCCCGCGCACAAAAATAGAAACATCGCGCGCTTGAGCATGATTACGCTATCGGAAATATATAGAGGGAAATTGAGGCTAGCCGCAGGTCTTTAGTACGAAATTTTCCAGCCACACGTGGGCCGGCACGCTCGAGGATTTTAATGCGCGGTCGGTATCCTGCAGAACGCTGAACGTGCGCTCGATCTTGTTCTCGTCCCAGCGGCGGATCTGCTCCATGTACTGCGTAAGAAGGAACTGCGGAATCCCGGCCTTCGTACTGAGTCTGGTACCGCTCAAGCCCTCGCGCTGGCCCTCTTTAAGCTGGCCCAAAATCCGGAAGTGGCGCGTGATCATCGCCAGGATCCCGACCTCGCTCTGCCCGTGCTCGAGCAAGTTCGCGAGCGACTGCAATGCGGTCACGCGGTCGCGCCGCCCGATCGCATCGGTCAGGTCGAAGATGCGGTCCACGCGCGTTTGCGAAACCACCTGAAGCACGTCCGCGGATTCGATCTGCGAGCGCTCGCCCAAGTAGTCTTTGAGTTTCATGAGCTCGTTGTGAAGCTCGGTGAGATTCGTGCCCACGAACTGGCGGAGCATCGCCGCGGCGTCGCGGGTGACTTTGAGTCCCTGCTTGAACGCGAGGTAATCGATCCACTCAGCGACTTGATTCTCGTAAGGGCGCTTGAGCTCGACGACGACGGCGGCGTCGCTGATTTTCTTGTAGGCTTTTTTGCGCTTATCAAGCGCCTCGCAAACGAGCACGAACGTCGTCGACTCGACGGGGTTCTCGATCAAAGGGAAAAGAG
>CAYPFC010000080.1:5598-11848 GCA_964409815.1 uncultured Pseudobdellovibrionaceae bacterium | reverse complement strand
CGTTCCCAAGCTCGGAACGATCGCTGGATGTTATGTGGTCGACGGCAAGATCGCTCGCAGTCACATGCTGCGCTTGTTGCGCGACTCTAAGATCATCTACGAAGGTAAAGTGGCTTCGCTCAAGCGTTTCAAAGACGACGCAAAAGAAGTGGCGTCGGGATTTGAGTGCGGTATCGGCATTGAAAACTTCAACGACATCAAGGTCGGCGATGTCATCGAGTCGTTCGTTCGGGAAGAACAAGTACGGGAGCTCTAAATTTCGGAGCTCAACGGCCTGCTTCTCATCGATAAACCTCAGGACCTAACCAGTCATGATGTGGTGGCCCGCGTCCGTCGGGCCCTCGGGCAGAAGTCCGTGGGGCACACGGGCACGCTGGACCCGCTCGCCACGGGCTTGATGGTCATGGTTTTAGGAGAGGCGACGAAGCTTTCCGATTACCTCATCGCGAGCGAAAAATCCTACCGCATGAAGGTCAAATTGGGGATCACCACGGACACGCTGGATCGCACCGGGCAGGTCCTCTCGCAAGCGCCCTGCGATTTTTCCGCAAGCCAGATCCGCGACGAGGCCCTGAAGCTTCAAGGCGATTTTGAGTGGAAGGTCCCGCTCTTTTCGGCCGCGAAGGTCGACGGCAAGAAGCTCTACGAATACGGGCGCGAAGGCGCGGCTGTCGAGCAGCCGGTGAAGATCATGAGTTTTCGCGATGCCGAAGTGCTCGAAGCCGGCGGCACGCAGCTCGAGGTCGTTTTGACCTGTTCGAAGGGCAGCTTCATGCGTTCATGGGCCCATGAACTTGGCCAGCGCTTGGGCTGCGGGGCCGTAATGGAGGAGCTCCGCCGCCTCAGTGTCGGCGGTTGGCGCCTGGAGAACGCGTTGACCCTCGACGATTTGACCCGTGAGACCGCGGAGCGGGCGATGATTCCCTTGGCGCAGGCCCTCCCGGGCCTCAAGTCGGTCGTGGCCGCGCCCAAAGAAATGCGTTTAATGGTCAATGGGCAGATTCCGAAGGACTTGGCCGCCAGGCTCATCCCCGAGCAGAAACAAGCGATTGCCGGCGGCGAGAGCGTGTTTATAAAGGTTCTGACCGGCCCCGGCGATCTGCTCGCCATTCTCTCCGCGGAACCTCAGCAAGGCCTTAAAATAAGACGGGTTTTTCGAAGCATTGCTTGACCTTTAGCGACCCCTGTTACTAAATCTAACCTTTAATTCATTCGACTCGAAGGCACGACCGCCAAACGTCCCAAGGGTCCTAACTTATTTGGAGGCCTCTCCATGGCATTACAGAAGACAGATAAAGAAGCGATCGTAAAAAAATACCGCACGTCGGAGCTCGATACGGGCTCGGCCGAGGTGCAAGTGGCCTTGCTTACGGGCCGCATTCAGGAGCTCACGCTCCACTTCAAGACTCACAAGAACGACGTTCACTCGCAGCGCGGTCTCGTGAAGATGGTGAACCGCCGCCGCAAACTCTTGAGCTACCTCAAGAAGAACGACACCGATCGCTACGCGAAGCTCATCCAAGACTTGGGATTAAGAAAGTAATTCTACTCAGAAAGAAGAAGCAAAAATGAATAAGATTACTGTTACGGGTCGTGTTGGGGATAGCACCGTTACGATTGAGACCGGACGACTTGCCAAGCAAGCCGACGGGTCCGTACTGGTGACATCCGGAAACAACATGGTCCTGGTGACCGCCGTTTCGTCGTCGGAGCCGAAAGACGTCGACTTTTTTCCGCTCACCGTTGAGTACCAAGAGAAGTTCTATGCGACCGGAAAAATTCCGGGCGGTTATTTCAAGCGCGAGGGACGCCCGACCACGAACGCGACTTTGACCGCGCGTTTGATCGACCGTCCGATCCGCCCGTGTTTCCCCGAGGGCTACCGCAACGAAACGCAAGTGATCGCGACCACGCTGTCGTTCGACGGCACCTTCCCGATCGAGATCTTGGCTTCGCTCGGCGCCTCGGCCGCTCTGCACATCAGCGACATTCCGTTCAACGGCCCGACGGCCGCCGTTCAAGTGGCGCGCATCAACGGCAAGTTCGTGGCGAACCCTTCAAGCGCGGATTTGGAAAAATCCGACGTGAACATCGTCGTCGCGGGAACGCGGAACGGCCTGTTGATGGTGGAAGGCGAGACGAAGTTCATTTCCGAAGCCGACGTCCTCGCCGCGCTGAAGTTTGGGCACGAGTCGATCCAGCCGTTCTTGGATATGCAGGATGAGCTCCGTCAAAAGACGGGCAACGTCGAGCGCCGCTCGTTCACGGCCGCGACGATCGACGCGGACTTCGACGGTCCCGTTCGCTCCTTCCTCACTCCCAAAGTGACGGCCGCGTTGAACATGCGCGTGAAAAACGATCGCTACGCCGCATACGATGCCTTGAAAGCCGAGGCGAAAGAGAAGTTCCTCGCTCCGATCACGGACAAGGATTTGAAGAACAAGCGCGATAAGGAACTCAAGGCGATCATCGAGGATCTGAAGTACAAAATCAGCCGCGAGCTCGTGATCAACACGGCCACGCGTATCGATGGTCGTAAGACCACCGACATCCGCCAGATCTGGTGCGAAACCGCGCTTCTGCCCCGCGCTCACGGCTCGGGTCTCTTTACGCGCGGTGAAACTCAAGTTCTCGGCACTGTAACGTTGGGTACGGGTGACGATGAGCAGATGATCGACGACCTCGCTGGATTCACGAAGAAGAAATTCTTGCTCCACTACAACTTTCCGCCGTTCTCGGTCGGTGAGTGCGGTCGCGTCGGCGCTCAGTCGCGTCGCGAAGTGGGTCACGGATTCCTCGCCGAGCGCGCGATCAAGGCGATCTTGCCGGATTTCGAAAAGTTCCCGTACACGATTCGTATCGTCTCGGAAGTTCTGGAATCGAACGGCTCGTCGTCGATGGGCACAGTCTGCTCGGGAACACTGGCATTGCTCGATGCCGGAGTTCCGATCAAAGGCAACGTCGCGGGCATCGCGATGGGTCTGATCAAGGAAGGCGACAAGGTCGCCGTTCTTTCGGACATCCTCGGTGACGAAGATCACTTGGGCGACATGGACTTCAAAGTGGCCGGAACGCGCAAAGGCGTCACCTCGCTGCAAATGGACATCAAGATCGACTCGATCAGCTTCCAAGTTATGGAGCAGGCGCTCAAGCAAGCCTACGATGGACGCAATCACATTCTCGACGAAATGGAGAAGGTGATCTCGCAGCCGCGCGGAGAGATCTCGCCCTACGCGCCTCGCATCGAGACCATCAAGATCAAGCCCGAGAAAGTGCGTGAGGTTATCGGCTCCGGCGGTAAGGTCATTAAAGGCATTATCGAAGAAACCGGCGTGAAGATCGACATCGAAGACGACGGAACGATTCACATCGCGTCCGTTGACCCGCTCGCGGCGAAGCGCGCGATCGAGATCATCAACGGCATTTGCGCCGAAGCCGAGGTCGGCAAGGTTTATAAAGGCAAAGTCGTTAAGATCATGGATTTTGGCGCCTTCGTCGAAGTGCTGCCGAACACCAGCGGTCTCTTGCACATCTCGGAAATCGCTCACGAGCGCATCCGCAATGTGACCGACGTTCTGAATGAGGGGGATTCTGTTGAGGTGAAGGTCTTGGATATCGACCGCTCGGGTCGTATCAAGCTTTCGCGTAAGGCGCTTTTAGATCGCCCGCAGCCCCAGCAGTAAGCTCGTCGCGCATTGAAGGTTTATAGCTATAAGCCCATTTTTCAAAAGACGGTTCTCGATAACGGTGTTCGCATCGTTACCGAGAGCCATCCGTTCACGCGCGCCGTAAGCGTCGGTATCTTCGCCGAGCTCGGCACGCGCCACGAGGACGATCGCAAAGCCGGCGTCACGCACTTCCTCGAGCATCTGGTATTTAAAGGAACGCGCAAGCGTAATGCCTACGAGATCGCGAAGTCTCTGGATGCGGTCGGTGGAGATCTGAACGCGTACACCTCGCGCGAGTACACGTGCTTTCATGCCACTTCGCTGAAAGAGCACCTGTCGCTCTCGCTCGACGTATTGACGGATATGGTGACGGGCGCGAAGCTCACCCGCGAGGATTTCGAAAAAGAGCGCGACGTCATCATCGAAGAGATCAAAATGTCGAAGGATACTCTGGAGGAGTACATCCTCGACGAGTACCTCGAAAAGGCTTATGAGGGTCAGGACCTCGCGATTCCGATCTTGGGCACAGAGGATACGCTGGCCGCGCTCACTCGCGCGGACGTGATGAAGCACTATAAAGACATGTTTCGCGGGCAGCGTATCATCGTGAGCGTCGCGGGCCCTGTCGAGCACGATCAAGTCGTCGCGCAGGTCGAAAAGGTTTTGGGTAAGTTGCCGAAGCGCACCCCGGAGCTCAAGCAGAAAACTCCACGGATTCGGCGCGTTCAGGAATACATCGAGCGTCCTTCCGAGCAAGCCCATCTGTTGGTGGGGTTGCCATCGTGCTCGTATAAATCAAATTTTCGTTTTGAATCCTTCGTCGTAAACGATCTTCTGGGCGGCGGCGTGACGTCGCGCCTTTACCAGAAGATTCGCGAGGACAAAGGGCTCGTATACTCTGTGTACAGTTTCTTGCAGTCGTTCGTCGACTCGGGGCTGTTGCTGATTTACGCCGGAACGGGCGTCGAGAACGCCCATGAGGTCTTGAAGACCATTCGCACGGAGCTAGAGCGCCTCGAGAGAAAGGGCATCAAGCCCGCTGAGCTCGCGATGTTCAAGACGCAGGTGAAGGGGCAGATTCTTCTGGGCGCCGAGGATATGGAAAACCGGATGAACTCGCTAGGCATCAACGAGATGGTGTTCGGCGAATACAAACCGATCGACGAAGTGATCGCCGAGATTGACGAAGTGAGCGTGCGCTCGCTGAAAGAATACATCGACAGGTTTATCGACTCGAAGGACGTGTCGTTGATGGTGATGGGTGAGATGGAAAAATCGGAAGCTTTAAAACTTTTAGAGGTTTGGGAGTAAATATGGAAATCAGCCAGCTTCGCAGGTCGGTAACCGAAATCGCTAAAATGGTCGGCGCGGTGGTCGAAGAAAAACTCGGCGACCGCTCGAAGATCGAAGAAGAAGTGCGCAATATCGCCAAGCAGGTCGAAAAGTCGGTCGCCGACGCGATCTGGAAGGATCGCCCGGCGGCGAAAGTGGTCTTGCGCTTTAAGAAGCTCGAACATTTTCGCGGCGAGCTTCCGGCGTACGCTACACCGGGCGCTTCGGGCCTCGACGTGCGCGCGCGTATTGACGAAAGCATCGTGCTCCAGCCGGGCGCCCGCACGATGATCCCCACGGGGTTAAGCTTGGAAATTCCTTTGGGCTATGAGGTTCAAGCGCGTCCGCGCTCGGGTCTCGCGATCACGAAGGGGATTTCGCTGGTCAACACGCCGGGGACCATCGATGCCGATTATCGCGGTGAATTGAAAATCATCCTGATCAACTTGGGTCAGGATCCCGTTACGATCCAAGACGGAGAGCGCATCGCACAGCTCGTCGTCGCCCCTGTCGTGCAGCCCGAGATCGAGCTCGTCGAAGACTTAAGCGAGACTGAGCGCGGCGCGGGTGGATTCGGTTCAACCGGTGTGTAAACGCTTAATAGGTGAAGGTGAGGCCGGGGAGCATGATGGGGTTATCCACTCTCCCGTCGGCCACGTCGAAGCCGATTGCGAGCACATCCCACCACGCGTGCAGGAAGATCGATTCCCGCAGCGACCATTCGTTTCTTTGCGTGAGCCAACCTAGGTAGTAACCGGCCAGCGTCTGGAAAACCGGTAACTTATTGCGCTCGCTGTAGTGGGCGGCGCCAAACGCCGTCCCCTGAATGACATTCGACCAGCCATCGCTGCCGATACGTTCTCGTAAGACGGGCATCAGGTAGCCGCGAAAGAGCGCTTCCTCTCCCACGCCCGCATTGTACGAGACACCCGCGGTGAACGCCGCGTCTCCGAATGAAAATTCGTCCTTCACGCGCGAATCCATGCTCGCGATTCCCAGCGCGAGTCCCGCAACCAGCGGCCAGTAGGTCGTAGGCCTGAGGACGTATTCGAAATCGAACGGGGCGGTGAGGAGATCGGCAGGAGTTTCTTCCGCCTTCAGGAACGCGAACTGGCCGCTCTCGCGGCGGGCTTTAATCGACGTACGAAAGCTATGAAACGCGCTCATCTCGCCCGCGAACATGTAAAGTTGCATGCCGTATATGTACTGGCGCTGAAGGCCGTTGTACTCGTCGTAGCCGATGTCGTTGA